>DASPWY010000047.1:0-12476 GCA_035637575.1 Bathyarchaeia archaeon | reverse complement strand
CAGCAATAGACGCAAGCTCTGGCACAACACTTGCAAGGTCCGCGGCGGTCAGCGCAGGTTGCACGGCGCCGGTACGGTAGTCAACTCGGCTAGCTATCGTCCCTCCCATGCTGATGATCGCCACTCTGGGCAATCCGGAGCTCTTCGGTGGAGATGGTGGCTTTGAAAAGTGTGGTTTGGGGCCTCGGCCTGTGACTTCTATCTTCTCGGTTTTGTCGTAGTGGATTCCTATGTTGTAGCCGTTCTTGAGCTTCAGAACTATGTGGTTCGGATCGGTGTATTCTGACCTTGGGAACAGTGTTCCTTCGAAAACCTCGCCCGATTTTGTCGTGATTCTAATAATGCTACCAATCTGGGCATTGGCGTTCTTGAGTCGCCGTAGGATTTCTCCTTGATATCCTTCGAGTATGGAAGCTGACATGGCTTGACCTTACCTCGCTTGTATCCAGTAGCGGCTTTTCTAAGTCAATGATTTGGATACGTAGGGTCCATCGTGTTGATAGTTGAAACGTGAGTAGTAGTTCTTCGTCCCAAGAGCGCTTATCACAACCATCTTGGTCCTGTCATACTCCTCGGACGCTACGCGCTCAGCCTCAACTACAAGCCTAGATCCGTAGCCCTTGTGCTGAAACGCCAATTCTGATCTTGTGCCGACGGGAACAGTTTGACCGAAGACGTGCAGTTCTCGAATAATCGCGGCATTCTTGTCCTTGATTTCGGGACGATGAGAGTTGTCACCTGGAATCCGTAGCCGAACATAGCCAACTAGTAGGCTTTGGGCTGGGTCCTCGAATGAAAGAAAGACTTCAGTGCCTCCTGACGCTTCGTACGCTATTTGTTGGATGTTGACATCATCGGTTCTTGGGTTCGAACCGTTTCGCATGATGTGCTGTCCGACTTCCCGACATCTTATGCAATGACACTCGATTCCTTGACGACCCAGTTCTTCTTGGACCAGTTGGCGAAGGTTTCCGTTCTTCACTCCATCCGCGATTCCATCAACAGGAATCTCTCGTTGGATTCTCATTATCCTCATCCATGGAGGGATGAACCGTTTGATCTCGGCGATTAGACGGGCGGCTTGCGCTGTCGAGTAAGGCTTGTACTCCCCCGTCTGCCATTGCTCATACAGCTTGGTTCCAGGTGTGACGAGACATGGATAGATCTTCAGCATGTCCGGTTTGAATTCTGAGCTTTCGAAAATCCTTCGAAAGGCTTCCAGATCTCGTGTCTCGTCGCAGCCAGGGAGACCCAGCATCATATGGTATCCTACTTTGAGACCCGACTCCTTCAGAGTCCGCGTGGCTTCGACAACGTCTGCCACTGAATGATCACGATGAATTCTCTCGTATACATCGTCGTAGAGAGTCTGAACCCCTATCTCGACTCTGGTAACCCCCATCGAAAGCATGTGGTCTACATGGTCTCTCCGAGACCAGTCGGGCCGAGTCTCGACCGTAACTCCGACATTTTTGACCTGAGCCTTCTCAGCAATTTGCTTGGCTTCATCAAGCGATCCTGACTCTTGGTCATTGAGAGCGTCCAGGCATCTCTTGACGAATTCTTCCTGATACGAGCGAGGCATGAACGGAAAGGTGCCTCCTATCAAGATCAGTTCCACCTTGTCGACAAAATGCCCCATGTGCCTTAGCTGCGATAGTCGACTACTCACTTGTTGGAAGGGGTCGTAGTTTGATTCGAGAGCCCTCATGACTGCGGGCTCTTTTCCAGTGTAGGCGCGAGGGACGCCTACATCGGGACCTCCAGGACAATAGGTGCACTTTCCGTGAGGACAACCGTAGGGCTTGGGCATCACTGCCACAGTGGTTACGCCGCTGATGCCGCGGACCTGTTTGTCAGTTAGGACTGGTCGGAGTCTCGGTCGAAGATCATCGGATAAGAGTTGGAGGATGCTTGAGTTGGCCGGAACGAAGGCTGACTTGTACTTTCTGCAGACTTCGATCTTGACCTTGTTGACATCTTCTTTGGATGGGTTTTCGAGAGTTAGGAGTCGTTCGAGAATCTCGTTTGAGATCTGTTCGACTACCTGGCTCATGTCTTGGACGCCTTGAATCTCTGTTCTTAGACTGGGCTGGGCTCTAACTGTCTTTCTATCGGTTTCCCATATACCCGCCCTTTCCACGAGAAGCCAAAGCCAAGCGACCCTCGAACTGTCGAATCGATCCCGATGAAAATGTAGACTATGATTGCAAGTGGGAACATCAGCGCGTATAGAGGGCTGACTCCAATGGAATTGTCTAGCATGACTATGCCAAGCCACAGGAGTCCAGACATGAAGAGTCCGGCGACCAGGTAGGCGTTCAGAGGGGTTGCTGCTGCCAGTAAGATACCGTAACCTAGGACAGCGAAGGGCAATACGAGGAACGTGAACATCAGGAAGATTCGAGTGACCGCTCTAGGTAGCATATGCTTCTCGGACACTGTGTAGAAGTTCTTCCTCCAGCCCCGCCAGATCTCACCTAGGCTAGCATACATTCTGACTCCCAGAGCATCCGAGGCGGTGACAAACCGCAGCCGCATCCCTGCCCTCTTCAGCAATCTGCCCAGGGAATAGTCCTCGATAATCTTGTCACGAACGGCATAGTGTCCCCCAATCCTGTCGTAAGCCTCTCGACGAAAGAGCATGTACTGCCCGTTTCCAATCGCATTCAGCCGATTGTCATCATTAACCAATTTTCCGCCGACGAGAATGATGATCAGAAGGAAGATTGGTGGTTGCAGGAGCCTCTCCCAAAAGCTCCTCAGTATGGCTCCAGGCGCAAGTGTAACGAGATCCGCATTCTCTGCCCGAAGATAGTTGACAGACCTTGCCAGGCTATCTATTGCGTGGACGGAATCACCATCGGTGAATAGGAGCAGCTCGCCTCGCGATTTCTTGTAGCCAAGATGGCATGCCCAGTTCTTTCCTACCCAGCCTATTGGCAGAGGTTCCTCGTCAACTAACGTGATCTCATGAGAGAACTTCTGAACAAGCTCCCGGGTCCCGTCGGTTGAACCACCGTCCACAACAATGATCTCCTTGTTGGGATACTCAAGACCCACCAAAGACCTGACGCAATCACTAACGGTTCTGGCCTGGTTTCTGACCGGCAAAATTATGGAAACCAGAGGGACGTTACTGCCGGTACCAGTATGGTTCGGAAGGGTCGGGAAGTGCATCAAGGTACGATACTCGTAACCAGCGAACAGGAAGATGAGGAGTGATTGGATGCCGAGTAAAAGATCGACCGTCAGCGACAATGAGACCTAGACCAACCAGTGAGTGAAGTCAGTCGGACATCGCCTCAAATCTAGGCTATTAAGTTGGTCAGAGTCTGACCAGATGCTCGTTGCCTAGACCCGACGAATCTCGCAAACAGACTAAGGCCAAAGAAGATTCTTCCCGTCACATAGTGTCTAGGGGGTTGTTTCCACTTCAGATTGATCGAGACGTTCGGCTCAATCTGCTGGAACCCCGGGATGCACTCGAGCTGTTCAAGCTCGTGGACTCGAACAGGGCTCATCTCAGAGAATGGCTGCCTTTCATCGATGATTATCAATCAGTAAAAGCTGCGACCCAATTCATCATGAGAAATAGCGAAGAGAGTAGTGGAGAGAAAGGCCTCGTCATGGGTATCTGGGTACGAGAAATGCTTGCTGGAATCGTAACCTACGACCGTATTGACTGGAGCAACCGTGCAGCCTTGATCGGTTTCTGGCTAGGCAAATCATTCCAGGGGAGAGGGATCATGACGAGAACGTGTAGCGCATTGATTGACCTGGCATTCAATGAACTGAGCCTCAATCGAGTGGAGATTTCTTGCGCTCTCGAAAACAGGAGATGTCGTCTGGTGGCTGAGAGGCTTGGGTTTGGGCAGGAAGGAATCTCTCGACAGAGAGAGTGGCTATACGATCACTTTGTTGATACTGTCAGCTATAGCATGCTTGCTTCGGATTGGAAGAATCGGACCATCTGATGCTTAGACTCTGATGTAGTTCTGGCCAGGTTTTCTACCCAGAACAAATCTCTTCTGCGCGTTCCTACGGACCCGCTCGCGCGGCGAAAGTCCCGGTTTGTCTAGACCTACGATCTTCGGAGTCTGCTGTCTGACTTTGCCTGCTTTTGTTAGCGAGCCATGAGTAGGAATAAGTCTCTATCTCCTTTGCTATATCGATGAAAAACGCCGACCGTTCTAATTAACGCTTCGTTTCTCCGGAGGTATGAAAGCCAAAGCTCAATCAGTGGGCTGCGTTCAGTGGAACCTTCTTACCCGAGAGGTCGCGTCTCGTGTGTCCGAATTCGGGCATGCCGCTAAGTTCCGCCTCTGAGAATACAGGTCCGTCGTGGCAGACAAGGTAGGGTCCGATTACGCAAGCCGCGCAGATTCCGACACCGCACTTGAACACTCTTTCCAAGCTTACCTGGATGTGGCAGCGAGTTTCCATTGCGAGGTCATAGATCTTCTTCATCATCGGCTCGGGGCCACAGGTATAGATGGCGTCGAAATGTCCGTTCTTCAGAATGGTCTCGGCGACCTTAGGGACCTGGTTCTTCTCTCCGTATGATCCGTCGTCGGTTGCGAAAACTAGCTTGAAATGGTGTTCTTTACTGTCCGCTATCAGCCAGTCTTTGAAGAGGAGCTCGCTGGCTGTCCGTGCTCCTGTGATGAGGGTGACGTCGCGGCCGCGAAAGTGAACTAGGAGAGATAGCAATGGGACGAGGCCTGTTCCACCGCCAACTACCAGGAGTTTGTGATGGTGTCCAACGCTATAGGGATGCCCATAAGGTCCCCGGACCCAGAACAAGTCGCCCGGCTTTTTCTCCCAGAGAGCTGTACTGACCGGGCCGCCTTTCTTGATCACAACGCCGGCTTCGTTTTTACCATGGATTGCGAGGACGCTCATCGGCACCTCGTCGACGCCCGGGACCCAGACCATGGCGAACTGTCCAGGATGAGCCTTGTGCAGGCTTACGTCACCAAACCAGAACGAGCGAATCGATGGAGTCTCGTCGACAATACGCTCGAGTCTCACTGAGCGAGGCGTATGGAGCTGCGCTGTCGTCTGTTCCAAGGTTTGGAATCAGAAAGCACGGGGATTACTAATTAGTTATGAGTCGCTGCTAGCGGACGCCGAGGATCTGGTAGAGAATAGCCGCGACGAACAGAACAGTGAGTCCGACTACGATGATGAAGAGTACTGGATTTACCATCCAACCAGGGTCTTTCGCCACTTCCGTCATCGAGGCTCTCGGTCACGATGCCGAGAGCAGGTATTATTTAATCAGGTTATTCGCGTAACTGGGACGTAAACTTCCTTCTCAGGGAGTCTGTTGACTAGCTTCATCATTTCGGTGTAGTGGTGGTCGATTATGTCTGCTCCTTTGGGTCCCATCATCTTCTCCGCGTTACTCTTGCACTGGTTGATGGCTGTCAGGATTCCCGTCTTGGTTGGCTCGGTGTAGCTGACGCCGCAGCTCTGGAATACTCCTTCGACGAACTGTTTGACCTGTGTCTTCAACATCTCATCGGGAACGGGCTGATTTAGCAGAGTAAAGAATTCCTTGTTCGCGCTCTCAAAGCATCTCAGTAGCTCATCTCGGACGAGTTCTCCTGTAATCTGGCTGCTTGGTATGTCTGGCGCTTTGTAAGTCCCGGTCATGGGGTCGCGATATGACATACGTTATATAAAGCCCTGTCCCCACACTATCGACAATCATTGCAACAGAGTTCGTTCTCACCCCAGGTCGACAAGAATCTTCTCGGGAGATTTGACGAGGAAATTCTGAGCAAGACCCCCCACATTGTCCAAAGGGACGGTGCTGGACCAATCGCGAATCCGACCCCCCTGGTAGACCTTACCAATGCCCTAACTGAATGTGCCAGGGTAGAGTATGGCATCAGTATAGACCCCAAAACGGTGCGAGTCTTCGGAAAACTGGACTCTCAAATCTTCGGCGGCTCCGTCAAGGTCCGACCTGCCGTGGAGATAATCAGAGACGCAATCGCTACAGGTAAGCTTAGATCTGGCCAGAAGATCTTCGAAGCAACCTCCGGCAACTTCGGCTTAGCCCTCGGCATGCTGAGAGACCTCGGGCTCGAAGTCGTCGTTCTCGTCTCGAGGAGACTACAGGGAGGGGTCTTGGACGAACTCAAGAATGAAGGAGTGAGATCTGTCAATCTCGATGTCGACATATGCCCAGCACCAGGACTGAAGATAGACCAGAACCTTGTGGTCGCAAAAGCCGCGGCGGCAAGTGTCCGAGAACAGCTCGCACAACTTGGCCTTGACACATCAGTCTTCGACAACGCTCGGGGCGATGTGGAGGCCTTGCTCGCAAGACAGGACGTGATCAGCCTTGCCAAACTATTCGCCAAAATCTACGATGGATTCTGTCCAGAACAGTATGATAACGAACTCAACGTTCGGTCCCATGAGACAACCACCGCGCCAGAGATCGACCAGCAACTCAAAGCTCACGGCCACTCGTTCAGAGACTTCAGAATAATCACCGCCTTCGGAACAGGAGGCACCTCAGCAGGGCTCGCGAAATATGCACAAGCCAAGTACGGACAGAAAACCGTGGACGTAGTCTTCCCGCTGGCCAACCAGGATGTTGCTGGGATAAGAACACGAGACAAGGCTGTCGGTCTGAAATTCTACCAGCCCGAGTATTACGGTGGCGAACACGAGGTAGACTTCGAGGCCGCTAGACGGCTCTTGAGATTCTTTGCCGGCAGAGGCCATGACATCGGCGAGAGCGGCGCACTAGCCCTCTACTCAGCCTTGCAAATGATCAACTACGGTGCGGGCAACAATTTAGTAGTGATGATCGCTGATGGACTGCAAAAATACCTAGCCGACCTGGACGTACCGGTCGAGACCTCAGACCCACTAGAGGTCAACGTGCAAGAAGCGAACACGAAGCAGCCAAGCTATGGAGAGGTTCTCTGGACCCACGCGATGTTTGTACCGAGAGAGGAAGGGATCAAGCTTGTCGCAGACGCTTTAGGCTGTGACAAGGACAAGGTCAAGATAGCCACCGCACGAGACGTTCAGGCGCTCATAACAACCGAGAAAATTCCAGCCGGAATCAACGCTCTTCTGCCGAAAGACAAGTCGAAGACACTCCTAGTCTGCATGGCAGGAGGAACATCTTTGCGCGTAGCCGAGGTGTTGACAAAGAACGGAGTCGGAGCCCAGAGCCTAACGGGCGGAATCATGAACCTCTCTCAGTCTAACAATAGACAACCAGAAGACCTCGTCCAAGTCGCCACAGAGTAAGCTGTCGGAAACATCGGCTAGACTTTGCAGCGAAATGGAAGATCATTTATTCATAATGAGGCTTGATCGGGCTCGGATTCCAGCCAATTGAAGCATTATGTGAGCTGACGCCTCAGAGATTTCTTTCTCTGCTCCAGGTTCGATATTGTAGATGTGGAGCAGGATCAAGGGCCTGATTCCTGTTTCTCTCCCTCTAGGGTGAGACTTGAAGTATAATTTTGGATAGGTCTTGCGCGCCTGATCGAGAATTGGTGCGAGCGCCGACTCAATGATCCCGGTAATCTTGATCTCTACCTCCTTGGGACGCGTCGTATGGAATGATTCTAGGTAAGGAATGATGCTGGCGCGGAATATCGCCTTCATCTCGGAAGGCACGCCCGGTAGGGAGAACAGGGTTGTGCTTGACTTTTGCATCTTTACGCCGGGAGCTGTGCCAACAGGGTTCGGTAGAGGCGTGGATCCTTGCGGAAGAGTGGCCATCTTAGTCCGATACTTCGTCAGTTTAGGCTTGCTTTCGAGTCTTCGATAATGATCTCTCACAAGTTCCAACGCTTCCTTGTTCAGTCTCATTGGTTTGTCGACCGCTCGTGCTATCCCAGCCAACGTCATGTCGTCGTGGGTCGGACCCAGGCCCCCAATTGTGATCAGGACACTCGGGTTTCTCTTGAGAGATCCTCGCACACCTGACTTGATCGAATCCAACGAGTCGCGTAGTTGTGTGACTCTCTCAAGGGTCCACCCTAACCTGGTAAGGTGTTTTGCGATCCAGTGGGAGTTAGTGTCAAATGTGTGTCCGATGAGGAGTTCGTTGCCGATCGAGATGATCTCGGCCGTGGCCTTCCTCGACAACTTCCGCTCTTCTGTCAGTTCCAGATTCTCCTAGGCTTTCTGGAGCGAGAGGACCGCCGCGAGCGCGCCTGCAAGGGCGCGTCCTGGGTCCTTTCCGAAGCCGATTATGATGAGATCCTTGTCGGTGGGTTCTAGCTCGCTCCTGAGCCGGGCGTTTTCTTTTGGAGCGAGTTCTGCGATCCTCTTGTTGTCAGGTGGAATCACAAGCTTCTTGCCTAGAACTGCGACTGTGATTGAGCCTTCAGCTCCAGCCTTAATCGCTTCATCCCTCTGAACAATTCCAGTCATTCCTGGTCTGTACAACTTTGTGGCGTGCACTCCCATGACAGAATTGGCAGATACCAAGTCAGATTGATCTATGGAAATGATCTTCTTGATTGATAGCTGACGAAGAAGCTTCCGGAGACTCTCCTTTCCCATCTTGGAAAGCTGGACACCCTTCGCAGTTACCAGGGCCATTTTGCTTGCTGCCAGCCTTTCCAACAGTCCGCGAACGACCCCGTCGTTTAGCTGGAGGGTTTCGGACAGGGCTCTCCGTCCCACAGGTCCCTCTCTTTCAACCAGAACCAGAGCGTTGAGAAGCTGGAGAGGAGTCAGCTGAGGCAGAGGTCCAGTGGATCCACGCCTCCACTTTTCGAGTATGTCTTCGAGGATGTTTTCGCTCTTGGAGAGGGTCAGGATCTGTTCAGAAGAGTCGTAATCCACTTCGGGAATAAACCCTGTGCTTCAATGAAAAGTACGAACTGGAAAAGCAATATTGATGCTTCGAGTTCACAAGAGCGAGTGCTGGAACGTTAATTGGGGAAGAAATTGCCTACTTAGTCTTCTTATCCGAGCTGAGCCACCATTTGAGATAGTCCTTCTGGCGGCGTTTCTTCTCCTCGTCCACTGACTCCTGGCTCCGGAGCATTTTCTCGCGTCCTTGTAGAAGGTCTTGTTGGGTGAAGGTTAGGCCGCAACTCTTGCACGCGTATTGCTTGATTGCGGAATCGTAGTTTAGGTTTCCGCCGCATTCCAAGCAATAATTGGGCATTCTCTGGGTTGCGCCTCGAATTTACAAGTCAGGAGCGTCCGCGGTCAAATAAAGATTCGGTTACCCTGAACGGAAAAATCGCGAAAAACGGTCTAGAGAATGGCTTTCAGGGAACGGTTAATATGCCGAACCCTGAAACTGCGTCTCTCGTCGTCCAATGCCGCAGACTCATGGTAGTCAGTACAAGAGAAAACCCACTGGGGGAACTAAACGAGCCTGGCGTGGAAAGAGAGCTTTCGAAGCTGGCTCTGAGCCGACTGAGACAACGCTTGGACCACTTAAGCAGAGACGGGTGAGCATGTACGGCGGCGGCATAAAGGTCAGGATAGCGGTAGCCGATTGGGCCGTTGTCACCGACAAGGCCTCCGGTAAGAGTTCAAAGTCTAAGCTCCTACGAGTCGTCAGGAACCCCGCGAACGTAGACTATCAACGGAGAGGCGTCATCACTAAGGGTGCGATTGTGGAGACAGAGCTGGGTCAGGCGCGAGTTACGTCCCGTCCGGGCCAGCACGGCGTTATCAACGCAATCCTACTAGAAAAGTCCCAGAAGAATTAGAGTCGAGGGGGTGGGCGATTGAAGCGCCCTGGATTCTTGATAGTTTGGCCGGCCCACTTGGACAGCTCCAAGACTAGAGGTCAAGGACGTAGACTCCCAGTATCGCGAGCAGTCAAACAGCCTAGCCTGAAAGAAGTCTGGCAGGCTGCAATGTCACTAGGATATTCACCTGAGACTAAGGAGAAGGCTGCCCTATCGGGTTCGCCCTGGGAGAAGACCGGCTATGTCACGATTAAGAAAACCGGACAACGATCAGTTGTACTGAAAGGATTAGCTAGCGAGATTGTGAAGACCAGGCAGAAAGAAGCTCAAACGGCCGAGCCGAAGAAACGATAGCACCAAGAACGATCCGTTGGACCTAGTTCTAACTGGGCGGTTTTCGATTCGGATACATGACGATTTTTCCACACCGGCCCGACTTCATTAGCGCGAATGCCTTGGCGAACTCTTCCAGCGCAAACCTGTGAGTAATCACCTTCGAGAGGTCCACCTCTCCCGCCTTCAAAACCTCCGCAGTCTTATACCAAGTGCCCCACAACCGTCGCCCGAAGACCCCACGGACATGCGCGTCCTTGAAGACAATCCAGTTAGCGACATCGAACTCTACGTTCTTCGACGGTAGTCCGAACAGGACGGCGGTTCCTCCGGGGCGAAGAACCTTGAACCCCTCTTCGAAAGACGGAGGCGCACCTGACATTTCGAAGAAGACATCAACGCCGCGCCCATCGGTCATCTTCATGATCACATCTACGACCTTCTCTTTGGAACCGTCGATGAGGACATCTCCACCCATCTTCTTCGCCAGGTCCAATCTGTATTCTACGATGTCGATTCCGAAGATCTTGCTGGCTCCGAACGATTTGCAAAGCCCAATTAGACAAGCGCCTATTGGACCGCAACCAAAGACTGCGACCGTGTGTGCAGGTATGTCCGCTGCAGACGCAGCATGAACAGCGTTCCCTAGCGGTTCTTGAGCGCTTGCCGTCTCAATGGGAATTCTTTTGTCGTTGAGCCACGCGCTACTCTCGTGAAGGGTATGATACTCAGCAAAGCACCCGTCAGTGTCGACTCCCCGAAGGAGCATCCTTTCGCAGATGTGACCGTTCCCGGTCCGACACTGGAAGCATCTTCCACAGTTAATGTGAGTCTCGCCAGAGACAATATCACCCTCTCTGAGGTCCGAGACCTCCTTCCCCGCTTCCACCACTTTTCCCGCGAACTCGTGACCCATCACTAGGGGAGGCTTGACCCGCTTAGCCATCAGTTCGTGCCAATCATAGATCTGCATGTCCGTTCCACAGATCGAAGTGGCCTCGACTCGAACCTGAATGTCTCTCAGACCTGGCTTGAGAGCAAAGGCCCACGGCTCATAGACGGCGCCGGAACCCGGTACCGTCTTGACGACGGCGTGCATTTGTTCTCTCAAAGGATTCCCTGAACTGTTCCCCGGCGTTTAGGTCGGGTGTAAAACCTTATTGTCCGACTAAATTGACAAGAGAAATGGAAGTTATCGTCTAAAGCGTTTTTACGCAGGTACGGATCACCCGGATCAGAAATGAGCCAGCAATCCGACTTGCAAAGAGAGACTCTGCTAGATAGTTTGCGCAAGGAGTTGGACGGCCTCGACCGCGACGACCTACTTTGGCGCATCCGGACTCTTCAGAGCCCATCAGCCCCACACGCTAAGGTTGACGGCAAGAATGTCCTAGTCCTATGCTCCAACAACTATCTCGGGTTGGCTAATCATCCGAAGCTGAAGCAGGCTGCGATTGCCGCGACACGAAAGTATGGTGCCGGGTCTGGGTCCGTACGAGTCATCGCGGGCACTATGGACATTCACCTAAAGCTGGAGAAAATTCTCGCCGACTATCGACGTGCTGAAGCGGCGATCCCGTTTCAATCGGGTTACGCAACGAACGCGGGCACGATCCTTGCGCTTGTTGATGAGAGAGACCTGATCATCAGTGACGAGCTCAATCACGGAAGCATAATCGATGGCTGTCGAATGACCAAGGCCGAGCGGCGAGTCTACAAACACAAAGACATGAGCGATCTAGAAAGACAGCTACAGAATACTGATCGTTTCCGGAGAGTCCTCATCATTACTGACGGAGTCTTCAGCATGGATGGAGACATCGCGCCCCTCAAAGACATCGTCGATCTGGCAGCGAAGTATCAAGCCATAACATACGTTGACGATGCTCACGGCGATGGAGTCCTAGGCGAGAACGGACGGGGAATCACGAACCACTTCCATCTGGAAGGGAAGGTCGATGTTGACATGGGGACCTTCTCCAAAGCCTTCGGATGTGTAGGTGGCTACGTTGTTGGCTCGAAAGATTTGTGCACCTATCTCCAGAACAAGGTCCGAAGCTATCTACTCTCAGGCTCTCAGCCGCCCAGTGTTCCTGGAGCCTGCATCGCCGCGATACAGCTAGTGAAGAAGAATCCGTCGCTGGTGAAGAAGCTCTGGGACAATACACGCTACTTCAAGAAGGCGCTCAAGGATCTCGGCTTCGACATGGGACAGAGCGAGACGCCAATTACGCCGGTCATGGTCGGTGAGAGTGGGAAGGCTCACAAGCTTGCTGACGAGATGTTCAAGCTTGGAGTGTTCGTTCTTCCGATAGTATTTCCGATGGTGGGCAAAGACAAGGCGAGAATCCGGACGATCGTGACAAGCGCACATACCAAGAAGGATCTCGACCAAGCAGCCGACGCGTTTGGGAAAGCAGGCAAGAAACTGTCTCTAAT
>DASPWY010000046.1:0-4873 GCA_035637575.1 Bathyarchaeia archaeon | reverse complement strand
GACGAGTTGTTGTCGAAGAGGGAACAGATCAACTCTATTCTGAGGACAAGGCTGGACGAAGTGACCGAGCGATGGGGAATCAAAGTCACCAACGTCGAGATCCGAGAAATCAGACCTCCAAAAGACGTTCAGGACGCAATGGTCAAGCAAATGACCGCCGAGAGGAGCAGACGGGCACTGGTCACAGAATCCGACGGCATTCGAGAGTCCTCAGTTCTCAAAGCCGAAGGGGCCAAGAACGCAGCTATCCTGCAAGCAGAAGGACAAAAGCAGTCAGCGATCCTGGTAGCCGAGGGCAACAAACAATCCCAGATTCTTGTAGCTGACGGCTATGCCCAAGCATTGGGTCTCATCTTCTCCGCTGCAAAGAACATAGACTCGAAAACTATGGCTCTCCAATACCTAGACATGCTCAAAGCGTTAGGCGCTGGCGCATCGACAAAATACGTCCTGCCAATGGAGTTCACCAGCATGATTTCCAAACTGAAAGAATTTGTTCAAGAATCTTCGAAGGACTAGGCCAGTGAACGATAACTAAATACCGTCGCGCTAAGACCGAACTCTGACATCAGACTCTGACCTTAAGTTTCATTAAGCTTCCACCACTTGACAGCCAAACCCATGACGCCGGAGAAGACTGCTAGGCTAGGAACGAAGGCCATTCAATACGTAATCATTCTAGTGTTAGTCATCGCCATCGCCGGTTCTGCGACATACGCCGTCATGAGCGACACCTCAATTCACGGACTAACCGTGAGATTCTACAATGTTTCTAGGTACTGCCCCAACTCCACGACCCCCGTTCTCACATTCAACTTCAGCCAAGTAGTAGTCTACAGCAGTGCATCACTCGAAACATCTCTCTCGCACGTGCAATTCACAATGTCCGCCGACGGAGTCCTAGTTGGAAGCGTGAGCGCTCAAGACTCAAAGTTCGGTCCCGGGCAAAGCGTCTCATACTCACTGACATTCAGCAATGCAACCCTCGATCCGCATTCTCAACCTCTCAAATCCAACATATCTCTAGGAATCACGGCCCTAGTAGGTGCAGGGCTTTACAGTTCGACTACCACAGCATCGGACTCAGAGCTCGTAACATTCTCGGGCCCCCCTTGCTAGTGCAAGAACAGTCTGCAGAATCAGACCTTGGGGGGAGCGCCTCAAGTCTACCAAATTCTCGCGGTTTCAGTCCTAACAATCCCTACGCCATCATAGGTGGAACGACAATCTCGAATCCGTCCGCGGAGGACTGTTCCTGTGAGGCTAACGGAGCGTTATCGTCCACAATCACGTCAAGAATCCGATAACTTGGAGTCATGCGGAATGCTTTTCTTCTCATCACTAACACCATTGGGCATGCCGAAGAAGAATGGAATACCAAAGTCCCTCCTCGCGGACATCAAATCAGTAAAGACACGACTCTCAGGCCTAGAGAGGCCAAAGGCTATCCTCTCCGACATTGGCAGCCTAAAGTCGAGACTAGCAAATCTCGAGAAGGCGCACGCATCCATCAACAAGGAACTCAAAAACGTCTCAGAAGCTCTGAAACGACAGGACAGCACTATCGCCCAATTGGGCAAGAAACCAGCGAAGAAAGAGAAGCGCAAACCCAGCGAATACAACCTCTTCCTGAAGGACAAGATGTCGGCTGGCATGAGCATGGTCGACGCTGTCAAGGCGTGGAAGGAGAAAGAGGGCGGATCGTCCTCCACTTCATCCTCCATGAAACAGCCCGGTCAAGACTGGCAGTCCCCATCACAGCAATACTAACGTAAACGTCTCAGTCGAGGAGCAATGGCGCGAGGAAAATAGCTAGCGCCCTCGACAACCCCCCTTTTCGTTTCAAAATAGTCTCGGAACCCATCTCTCACGTTCAAAAAAATGGGGAGTAAGTCGTAGAGCCATTGACCTGCATCAGTCGAGAAGCTTGACTGCTTCGGCTCTTGGAATAGCTAGTAAGGTTTCAATGCTTAAGTGATCGCCGCCTCGCATCAAGGCCTTAAGGGCTGTCTTCTCGTTGGGCGCCTCAAGGATAACTACTGCATCATATCGTCCAAACGTCCAATAGGCTTGCAGCAAGTTGCCGCCCTCGCGTTTCAGATGCTCCCAGTTCTTGTCCATCTCAGCAATAGTTTCCTTAGTTGGCTTCTTTCTCCACTTTGCTAAGCTCACAAATATCGTTCTGTTCTCACCTTCCTCTCACAGTTGGGTATTTTCTAGCCCCTCCTCGGCATCCAAATCCCGGTCAGTCCTCGATGCCGGATAAGCTTTCGACGATAATTCGAATAGATCGAAGCGGGCATGGCGTCATGCCGGCAAGGACGACGTCTAGCTTACGGCTAAGGTCGAATAGTCTTTCCGCCAGTATGGAGCACGATTTAACTTGGACAACTTAAGCTTCCTGACACTTTACGAAGGCTCAAATGGATACTCCGCGTTTAAGCCCGTCCACTAGATAAGTCAGACATGCGCAAAACCGGCTCGGACCGGGACCAGGTAACTGCAAATGGCACATCCACCCAGAGTAAAGAGATTGACCCTCAGTGGCGTGCCCCACCTGCCGTTTCAGGAGTTTACCGTATCCAGTCTGGAAGCCCTTCTCAATATACTAAAGAAGGCTCGGATAAAAGATTCCGAGATCGAAGTCTCAACGTCCGAAGACTCCCAACACACTACCTGCTCCAAACCCATAATACACGTGCTAGTAATGACCGCCAAAGGAGAAGGCCCGGGCGAGCACAAAGACCTCGCTGCATTGTATCAATATTGCCCGGGATGCGGAAGCGCCGTAAGAGTCCTCTAACAACTTCGAGTTGAACACCAATCCGGGACGGCGTTCAGCCCCGATGACTGAGACCGTTAGATTTCTCGAAGAATCCTTCCCATCTGAAACGCGATTTTTCAAACTTCTCGTTTAGACACGAGCGGCACAAACGTGTGATTTGGTTATCAATGCTGCTAGGTTACCGCTGGATCTTCTCCCGCACACATAACTTCCGTATCTCTACGAGTCTGGATCGACAAAGACACGGAACAGACTGAAAGCTTGAAAAGGGTCCTTGCGAAGATGAGCAACCTTTGAGACGACGATAGTGGACGATGGCAGAGTCGCCGTATTAGCCCTCGAGGACGGAACCATTTTTCGAGGAAAAAGCTTCGGCGCTCAATTGGATGTCTCTGGAGAAGTCGTATTCAACACCTCAATGATAGGTTATCCAGAACTCCTCACCGACCCATCATACCACGAACAGATCGTGGTGATGACCTATCCAATTCTTGGATCTTACGGGGTTCCATCTTACTCACTATGCGACGAACATGGGCTACCTCTTCACTACGAATCTGACTCCATCAAAGTCAAAGGCTATGCGATCCACTCGCTCTCAAAACCCAGTCACTGGTCCAGCGATAAGAAGCTCGAGGAGTGGCTGGACCAGGAGAAAGTGCCCGGAATCCAGGGGATAGATACTCGCGCTGTTACTCGCAAAATCAGAACCGCTGGAACGATGCTTGGACTCTTAAAGACATTCGACGACGAAATGGACCTAGAGCAGGTCAAAGAGGAGCTCAGCATACTCACCGACCCGAATGAGAGGGACCTCGTCAGAAACGTTACCCCCTCGGAGCCGATTCACTATGTCAACAACTCTGACGCGACCGTGGTCGTCCTGGATTGCGGCTTGAAATATGGAATCGTTAGAAGCCTACTGGCCTCCGGGGCAAGCGTCGTTAGAGTCCCCTACGATTATACCGTAAATGAAATTCTAGAGTTCGAACCCAGGAGAATCGTAATCAGCAATGGACCCGGAGATCCGAAAAAGTGCATACAGACCATCGACACCGTTAGAGAGCTACTTGAGACAGACATTCCTATCATGGGAATCTGCCTCGGAATGCAAATCCTCGCCTTGGCAGCAGGCGCGGACACTTACAAACTGAAGTTCGGACATCGCGCGGTCAACCATCCTTGTGTTGATCTGAAAACGGGCAGATGCTACATCACAACTCAGAACCATGGCTATTCAGTGAGCTCTGAGTCACTGGCGGGAACGAAGTTCTCGGCCAGATTCGTGAACATCAACGACAAGACAATCGAAGGAATCTCCCACAGAGAGAAGGCCATCATCGGCGTCCAGTGGCATCCAGAAAGCTCCCCAGGACCCTACGACACAAGATTCCTCTTCGACCAATTCATGGAAGGGGCTCCTGCATTTTGAAAATCCGTGAACTCAAGAAAGTCCTGATTGTCGGTAGCGGAGCGATAAAAATAGGCGAAGCAGGTGAATTTGACTACTCAACCTCCCAAGCCATAAAGGCCCTTCGAGAAGAGGGAATTCAAACAGTTGTCGTGAATCCGAACATAGCCACAATCCACACTGACAAGAAATTCGCCGACAAAGTCTACTCAGTCCCAATACGAGCTGAGTTCATCGAGCAAATCATTGAGGAGGAGAAGCCTGACGGCATACTCCTCGGCTTCGGCGGCCAGACCGCACTAAACTGCGGAGTCGAATTAGCCGAGGGAGGCATCCTGGAAAAGCACGGCCTTCGAGTCCTCGGAACGAGTATCAGGAGCATCGAACTCGCTGACAATAGAGAACTCTTCAAGACTAAGATGCAGGAAAGTGGGGTCCCAGTTCCAAGGAGCAGAAAAGCCTCCGACCTTGACACCGCGATCAGAGCTGCGAGAGAGATTGGGTACCCGGTCATCGTGAGGGTCGCCTATACTCTGGGGGGGCAGGGAAGCGGAGTCGCCTTCGATGATGCAAAACTGAGAGAGATCGCACAGCGAGGATTAGAGTACAGTAGAATACGACAGATTCTAGTCGAAGAATATCTGGACAAGTGGAAAGAGGTCGAGTACGAGGTCATG
>DASPWY010000045.1:0-4314 GCA_035637575.1 Bathyarchaeia archaeon | reverse complement strand
TTCGATATCTACGCACTTGGAAGTCCTACGGAACTGATGGAGACTCAGCGATATGATTTGTTGGTTGATATGATCCTTGCCGCTAAGAACGCACTCCCCAAGGGAAAACCGTTCCACCTATTCGGCGCGGGTCATCCGGTTCTGTTTCCTTTCCTAGTTGCGCTAGGCTGTGATCTATTCGACTCCGCCGCTTATGCTCTCTATGCACGTGCGGGCCGCTATCTGACCCCGGAAGGGACGCTCCTGCTCGGAGATATGGTAGAGTTCGCATGTCCGTGCCCAGCTTGCGTTGACACTAGTCCAGAGGAACTGATGAAGTCTCAGGATAATGAGGGAGAGACGCGGCTGGTTCAGCATAATCTCTGGACTTGCTTCTCTGAACTGCGGAGGGTTCGGGAGGCTATTAGGAAGGGAAGGCTCTGGGAATTGCTAGAGCTTCGGTCCCAAGCTCATCCAGCATTGAAAGAGTGCTTCACTCGAATAAGTCAATATGCTGAGATTCTAGAGAGATCGACCCCTGCGGTCAAACCTCATGGAATATTCTATCTTGGCTTGTCGAGTGACAAGAGGCCCGAGAAACTGAGATTTGCCTCGAAGCTCTCTGGTAGCGTCGGAGAAAGAAGAAAACTTGTTCTGGTCCTGCCGGGTCGATGGCGTAGACCCTTCCACGAGGATCCCCGATATGAATCAGTCGCAAAAGCGTTCGACGATCATACAAAGGTCTCTATCTGTTTCTACTCGCTCTCTTGGGGGCCTGTCCCGATCGAGCTGGATGAGACCTTTCCGATCGCCCAGACGGAAGGCCCTGACGTTGGAGATCCTATCGTCCTTGAAGAGAGAGCAAAGAAAGTTTCAGATTTTGTCCAAAGTCTGCACCCAAAACGAGTAGTCTTAGTCTCGGACGGCGACTATGGGCGAGCCGTAGCAGAGGAATTGTCGAAGAGATTTGCGAAGCGTATCCTTGTCGTCTTGAATGGCGAGAAGATGAAGCCAGATGCTATCATCAAATCCCTAGAGAGGAAAATAGTCCTTAACGCCTAGGCGTACATTCTCTGCAGTGATCTGCGGGTCATCCGGGATTTCTGGTCGAATTCTCGTTCAATTAACTTTGCGTCCTTTACAAGGTCGTTAACGTCAACGTTGTAATTGTAGGCTTTCGAGATCCTACGAATCGCAAGAGCGGCTGCAGCGGGGTCTGCTCTGGCAGGTTCAGCGTAGGGTAAGACGGCGACGGCGGGAAAGTCGTGGATCTCGAATTGGCTGAGCATGACTGCTAGAGGTCCGTAGACCAGGAGACCCGGTTCAAGTATTGGAGCCTTGAAGATCTTCGCGCGCTCGAGGTATGCTCCAGTCGGAACTACGCAGAACTCGTCTTTGTTCTGTTTGAATGCGCTGTCCAATCCTCCGATCAAGATCGCGTCTTTGAACTTCTGGTTCACAGCCCAATCAGAAAGCGTCTTTGCGAACTCAGCTTCTTCCGATCTGTGAGGCGAGAATTCTAGTTTTATCAGAACAGTCTTGTTCTTCCGGTAGACCTCGAACGGTGTAACAAGACCGCCTTCGGCGGTTCCGACCCATGGTGGAGGATTAGAGACGTCGACGAATCCTATTCTGTTAGCTTTGAGGGCGTGGATCATGTATGATGTCGCGATGTATCCTGTTTGTCCAACGCCGTGAAACCCGGTCACTAACGTGGACCCCTTCAGATTTTTCGAGTCGACGAGGAGGCGAATTGTCAAGGTGGTCCACGAGGTAGAGTTGAGCTGTTCTATCCTGGGTGCTGCTTAAATCTCTCTTGTTTGAAAAACGATTGTAGGGCTTTTATCATAGTGTTCTAACGCTCCGGGGTGATTGTGAGCTTAGAGTCATCAAATGTTTCGGCATCAGTCTGACTCGGTGTTAGGATGAAAATTCGGTTCATGGGTGCCTGCCAAGAAGTAGGCAGGTCTGCGTTCGCCGTTAGCATGGGCGAAAAATATCTCGTCTTAGACTATGGTGTGATGGTCAACCATCACGTGGGTTTCCCCATGCATATCCCTCCGAAAGAAGTGGAGGCTATCGTTCTTACTCACGCTCATCTAGATCATGTCGGCTCAGCTCCCATCTTCTACATTGCCGGTGGCGTGCCTCTCTACGGCGTTCAGCCGACATTTACTCTGACGAATCTCATCATCAAGGATTTCTTGAAACTAAGCGGCTACTACGCACCTTACGAGTATATTGATCTCCAGACTATGCTGAAGCATCAGCGTGATCTTCAGTACAAGCAGGCGACTGATATTGGCAATGGCTCAGTGACTCTGATAAATGCGGGGCACATCCCGGGTAGCGCTCAGGCGATCGTCCAGAGCGACGGTAAGAGGGTTCTCTACACGGGCGACTTCAACCGCCAGCCTACTAGGCTCGTCGATGGGGCGGATCCCGAGTACAAGAACTTGGATGCGATTGTAATGGAGGGAACGTATGCGACAGAGGATCATCCGATCCGCGATGGGCTAGAGAAAGAGTTTGTCCAGAAGGTTACTGAGGTCGTGGAAGGTGGCGGGACGGTGTTGGTGCCGGCTTTCGGGGTTGGCAGATCTCAGGAGTTGCTGAGTGTTCTCTCAGCCTACCATTTTGAACATCCTGTGTTTGTCGATGGGATGGCGTTGGACGCTATGGATCTGCTTCTGAAGCATCCAAGTGCGTTGCGTGATGCGGGGGTTTTCGAGCGTGCGAGTAAGATGGCGCACTGGGTTGACGGCTGGAATGATCGGCGAAGGGCTGCAAAGACTCCGGGTGTAATCATTTCTCCCGCGGGGATGCTTAAGGGGGGTGCTTCAGTTTTCTACATGGAGAATGTGGCTGGTAAGAAGCAGAACGCGGTTTTCATGGTGAGCTTCCAGGTTCCGGGGAGTCCGGGACGGATTCTCTTGGAAAGGCGGAAGTTTGTCATTCACGGGAGAGCTAAGCCGGTCGATGCGAGGATCGAGCGTTTTGACTTCTCTTCGCACGGTGGAAAGAGGGAGCTTGAACAGACTCTCTCTGATCTGGACAAGAAGACTCGGGTGTTCATTGTGCACGGGGCGGAGGGGAATTGTAAGAAGCTGGCTGACTGGGCTTCGACGGAGCTTGGATTGAATGCGAGCGCTCCGAAGACCGGTGATGTCGTCGAGATCTAGAATCCCATGTCAGAGCGCGAGAGCAAGGTCTTCAAGCCTCGCCCCAAGCATCTTCTCCCGGTAGTCCTCGGGCTTCTCGCGACCGGAATATTGGCATACCCAATCTCGCTAGTTGGGGCGCCACAGGCCCAAGTCACACCCTTTGTCGGAGACAACGTAACCAGCGCTTCTCTCAATGCCGTAGTCTTTGTCTTCGCTCTCGGAGCCAGCGCCACCGTGATGTTTCTGCTCATTCGTAGGGGCCGGATGCGATTCATTCGTCGATTGGTTAAGGGAGCGCTCATTCTCGTGTCCTTTGCCGTTGCGTTCTGGTATTCAACATCGCTTCTTGCTTCCATAGTCGATTTGTCCACCAATTTGTGGACAATTGTCTCGCTATTACTCTCCTTAGGAGTCGCTGCAGGGATCGGGTTGACTGTTTTCGGAAAGGAACAGACTCGCCAATTATCTGGAGTTACTTCCCTCGGAGCTCTTACGGGAGTGTTTCTCGGCTATTCTATTGGCCTGATCACTGCGTTAGTCTTGGTGGGAGCGCTCGTTGTCTATGACATTGTGGCTGTGTTTAGGGGACCAGTTGGCGCCTTAGCTAAGGCCGTCGAGGCTGGCGATCTCCCGGGGGCAATGTACACGTATGGGGAGTTGACGATCGGGATGGGAGACCTGGTCTTCTATTCTTTGGTCGCGACGACGGCTATCGTTTCCTTCGGACTCTTATCATTCTTTGGGACGGCCGTTGGAATTCTAGCCGGATCCTACCTCGGTTTCAGGGCCTTGTCGAAATACGAGATGTTTCCCGGACTGCCATTCTCACTGTTGTTGGGAGTTGTTGGAATGTTGCTGACTGCTGCGGCTACAGGGACTCTAGTTTTCTAGATGCGTCGCGGAGCGAATTGAAGTGATGATCTGCTAGGCTATTCTCGACGCGGTGTCTTCTGTCCACTAGAACTGTCTTGAGTCCTAAGATGTATCCTCCTCCAATGTCGTGTATTTCCGAGTCGCCAACCATGACGGCTTCTTCTGGTCGAGCTTTGAATTGCATTAGTGCATAGCGGAATATTCCCGGATCCGGTTTTCTGATCCCGACCGTGGCCGACGTGATGATCTCGTCGAAGTATTTTGTGAGTCTGACGTTATCGAGGATTCCCATGGCTAC
>DASPWY010000044.1:0-20528 GCA_035637575.1 Bathyarchaeia archaeon | reverse complement strand
GCGGTCACACCAAGACCATCGATCGCTGTAACGTTGGCAGTGAACGAACCAGTGGCAGCATAGGTGTGAGTAGTCGAACAGCCAGAACCAGTAGTAGCATCACCAAAAGTCCAGCTGCAGAGGAGGGTACCAGCACCACCGGCAGGCATAATGGTAAAGCTCGTCGCCTTGCTCACCTCGGTCGGGTTTGGACCAGCAACAGCAGTAACACTCAATCTAGGATTGACCGCTACCGAAACTGCGCTCGACCTTGCAGTCACGCTGGTTGAGTCGGTGACTGTTACCATTGCGCTAAATGTTCCTGTTGCGGTGTAGGTGTGGTTGGTAGTGGCCGTTGTGGTTGTAGCGGTCGTGCCGTCGCCAAAGGTCCAATTGTACGAAGCGTATGGGGGCGATCCTCCCGTGGCCCTGGCAGTGAAGGTCGTGCTGACTGCAAGCTCCGTCGGATTCGCACTGATGACCAGAATCACAGCAAGGGCCGATCCAACATTGAAGGTAACCGTCGTGGTAGCATTGACGGTGAGAATGTCCGTGGCAGTGACCGTGGCGGTGAACGTCCCGCTAGTGGTGTAAGTATGGGTAGTCGAGCAGCCAGAACCAGTAGTGGTATCACCAAAGTTCCAGATGCAAGTCGCAGTGCCCACACCACCAGAGGGAGTGGCGGAGAGGGTGAGGCTCTGTCCAACTACAGGGTTAGACGTACTAGTAGTCACAATCACCGTCAGTTTGGGGCTGACAGTTATGGTCGTGTTGTTCGTCGCGGTCACGCCCAGAGCATCAGTCGCGGTCACAATGGCTGTGAATGTTCCAGCACTAGAGTAGGTGTGGCTTGCAGAACATGTGTTAGCCGTGCCACCATCACCAAAGGTCCACGTACAAGTCTCCGCTCCAACACCGCCCGTGGTAGGCGAAGTAAACCCGTCCGCAACGCCGACCTCGATCGGATTCGGAATAGCAACTGCAGTAACAGTCAACTTTGCATTGACGATTACCGAGACATTGGATGATGCTGTCTTACCAGACGAATCGGTGACCGTTACAGCTGCGCTGAATGTTCCCGTCGAATTGTACGTGTGGCTTGTAGTGGCCGTGGTTGTAGTCGCGCTAGTGCCATCACCGAAGGTCCAACTGTATGACCTGTAAGGAGTGGTTCCACCAGCAGCTGCAGCGTTGAAGCTGATACTTACAGTGGACTCTGTTGGGATCGGATTGGCATTCAGGCTTACGCCGAGTGTAGATACAATATTGACGGTAACCGAGGCCGTAGCAGTCACGGTGAGAGTGTCAGTTGCTGTGACTTTGGCTGTGAAGGTTCCCTGAGTGGTGTATGCGTGGGTTTTGGAGCATCCGCTGCCCGTGAATCCGTCGCCAAAGTTCCAGCTGCACGTGGCCATACCAACGCCGTTGGCGGTCGTGGCGGTAAAAGTGAGGCTTTGTCCGACTACAGGGTTAGGCGTACTGTTGATCACAGCCACGGTCAGCTTGGGGCTGACGGTTATGGTGGTGTTGTTTGTCGCGGTCACACCGAGATTGTCGGTTGCAGTCACGGTTACGGTGTCGTTCGCGGCACTAGCATAGACGTGCGTGATGAAGCATCCGGAGGCAGGCGGAGAGCCGTCACCGAAGTTCCAGTTGCACGAGACTGGGGATACGCCGCCTGAGGTCGTCGTTGAAAGACTGATGGAATAACCAGCCTCAGATGGGTTGGGAACGGCATGGACCGAAGAGACTTGTAATCTAGTAGCCACGGCAACGGAATGGGGTGACGAGGTCGCGGTAATTCTTACCGAGTCCTTCACTGTGACTGTTACACTGTATGTCCCGTACGCCGCATACACGTGCGTGACTGAATTACCTGAGCCGGTAGAGCCGTCACCGAAGTCCCAGATGAATGAAACGTATGGTTGTGTTCCACCGGAAGCTGTCGCTGTGAGGTTGACTGCCAGGCCAACCTCGTTTGAACCAGAGGCTGTGACGGCGACAGTCAAGAGGGGAGCATTAATGGTGACGCTCGCAGATGCTGACGCGAGCCTCCCTTTGGCGTCAGTAACGTTCGCTCGTACGGTATAGGCTCCTGCGACGACGTATTTGTGGGAAGCCGTGCTGCCTGTAGCGAGGCTGGTTCCGTCGCCAAAGTTCCAAGAGAACGAATAGGGAGAATTGCCGCCCGAGGCCGCAGCCGAAAAGCTGACACTGGTTCCAACGATACCAGAGGAGGGACCACTGACCGTCAGGGCTAGAGAGGCGGCAACAGTGACCGTAGCTGATGCCGAGCCAATCTTGCCGTTTGTATCAGTAGCGTTCAACGTCACAGCATAGGTTCCGGTGCTGGTGTATGTGTGGGTCATCGTGTTGGGAAGGCTGGTCCCACCTGGCACGTTGCTCGCAATATCGCCGAAGTTCCAGCTGAACGTGTACGGGGGAGTTCCACCTGTGGCTGTGGAGCTGAAGCTGATGGAATCTCCCGCTACGGGCCGGGTTGGGGTGTATGAGAGGCTCGTCTGAGGTGCCAGGCTCTTGAGGAATTCGGTCATGTCAGATGCGGAACCGTCTTCAGAGGTTAGGGACGAGAGGCCCCATGCTGTTTCAATCGTGGCAAGAAGCGAGTAGTGATCGTATGATCTTGACGACTGGAATTTTGTCTTGGTAACGGGGCCTGCCCATATGGCGGGGACATTGCCGACGGATGACCCACTGGACTCGGCGAACGTGACGAAGAGCGCTGCGTTCTGGGTTGTGAAGACGGTGCTGCTCAGTATTTTCGGGACGAGCTGTGAGAGATACTTGTCACCTGTCGATAGGGAGCAATCGTGTATGTCGTCGCACTGGTTGGGCGTGAGCCAGTTGTAGTTCGCCGCGGAGGAGGTGGAACCGAGGGATTTGAGGAACAGATCGTCTGTCTCGATGCTGGACGTGACCACCGAGTTTGCCCTGAGCAGGTTGTCGCATCTCGCGGGATCGTTGACTATGTTTTGGAAGTAGAGGAAGGGGAAGTGTTTCGAGTTATACTCGGCGTTGGATGGTGAAAGGCTGCAGCCCTGGGAGACCGGATAGTCTTCAGCCCAAGCCTTCCAAGTCAGTCCCGCTCCTTCTATACTGTCAACAATGCTCGTATCGCTGACCGAGCACTGAGTCGGGTAGCAGTCGGCTGTTAGGCCGAAAGTACTGCCGCCGATGAGGGCAAGATAGTTGGGATCGCTAACAGCCGCTTCGACATCGGAATAGGCAGTAGCATAGCCGTAGGTGCTTGCTAGAGAGTTCAGGTAGGGCGCAGCCGAGGAGCCGTAGACCTGCTTTGCGCTAGCGTTGTTCATGACGATGACGACTATGTAGTCGAAAGATGCTTGGCTAGGAAGTGTTGCCTGGATAATCGGATAGCTTCGCTTATCGTGGTGCGCCGACACCGCAAAGAATGCTATCAGGATTCCGAACACGAGGCAGAGCCCCAGAACTAGAACCCTGAATCTGGCTCCCACTTCGACTTGTCTCCCTGGTGTCTGCAGCCATAGACATGGTCTGGTTTGTACGAACGGCCAGAGACTCCGTAAGCGGTCCCGGTCTGGCCTGTCATAGTGGATACTGATTGTCCCAAGAATCTCCGCTCCCGCTATTTCCGGCGGCGTACGATCATGAAGATCATCAGTGGGAACGCGCTCATTGCCGTGAGAAAGCCTCCGATTTTTAGAGTGGTCTCCGAGAGTCCGAGGAAGCTGAGTTCGACCGGCCGAGCGCTGACTGTTATGTTCAGGACTTGCGAGGCAGTGTGGCCCAGCGAGTCGGTCACCGTCACCTCAACTCGATAAACGCGGGGAATTGTATAGTTGTGGACCGGGTTTGGACGGGCAGATGTAAGGCCGTCTCCAAAGTCCCACGAGAAAGTGTACGGAGATTGTCCGCCTGAAACTTGTGTGCTGAACGAGAGGCCTACAGGGGTGAGTCCTTGGGTTGCGTTGGACGAGGCGGTTAGGGCCAACGCGGGATGGACCCAGACTGCTACGGGCTTGACCACGGTCACTCCGCTGTCGTCTGTCACCGAGAGACTGACCTGGTATACTCCGGTGGAGGAGTAGGTGTGAAGAATGCCGATCCCCGTCTGGGGGGCTCCTTCTCCGAGCTGCCACACGTGGGCGACGATTATACCGTCGGGGTCAGAGCTAGTGGAGCTGTCGAAGAAAACTGTTTCTCCAGCGAAGACTATTGCAGGTGTCCAGGTGAACTGTGGTATGGGAGGCACGTCGTATTTGACATTGATGATCTTGTAGGTCTGGATGATGGCCCCTGTACTGTCCCTGATTGCCACCGTCACATTATACGAGCCTCCACTTGCAAAGGTGTGAATGGCCGGGTTGCCAGTCCCGTTTATTCCATCTCCGAAAGTCCATGCGAAGGTGTAGGGTGCTGTTCCACCGCTAGACGTGGTATTCAGAGTAACTGGGTATCCAGCTGCTGGGCTGGAGGGGCTGAAAGTGAGGGCTGCAGTGGGAGGCTGGGCTACTGCAGAGAAGATGGAGCTTGTTAGCATCGCCGGTTGCCATTCGTTTCCGGTGGTGAAACCGGCGGGGCTACTAGGAGGGGAGAGAATCTTGTTCTGCTGTACGAGAGGGATTATGGCTAGGCAGATGACTATGATTGTCAGAGCCCTTCCAATCATTCGCCTGTTACGAGTTGTGCAAGCTGAGAATCTGAACACGGATCCTCGCGGGTTTCCAAGTGTTGAGGAACTCATTGGTTGCGCCTCCCGGTTTCCAAGCGACTGCTCCGTGCTCTTCGAAGGCAGCCCTGGCATTCGTTCAGCCATTCTGAGATCAGATCAAAGTCTGGCCTCAGGGCGAGTAGGTAGTAGGTGTGATAGATTCTCTGAAGATACGTCTGCGCTTCGAACATTGCTGCTCGGTACACAAGATCCGCGTCTATGTTCGCCTGGTTTTCTTGATATTCTTGGATGAATGCTTCAACTGCCTGGACGGTTGAGCCGCTCAGTCCGTGGGTCATCTTGGTCTGAGCTGTGAAGTAGCCGACGTCAAAGGCAGGATCGCCCATCCGGGCTTCCTCGAAGTCTATTACAGTTGTCAGATCTGGAGCGACGATGATGTTCCTCGGGTGGTAGTCTCCATGAATGGGCTTTCCCGTGCAGGGCTGGAGGGTTTTCTGCGCGTCGATTAGCTGGTTTGAGATCGACCGTATCTCCGATCTTAGAGTGGGAAGAAGCCATGATGCGGCTCTCGCATATCTGTGAGAGTTTGCGATCTCATCATCACGAGAAGACGCGCCGTCCACTGCAGCATTGCAGCTGTGCAGTCTTGCGAGCCATCTCGCCGCGCCCTTTACGTAAGGGTCCGGATCGCTTCCTCTCTGTAAGATTTCACGGAGGGGGTCTCCCTCCGCCTGCTCCATCATCAAGAATGATAGTGCAGGCATGTACAGGATGGGGCTCGGTACTCTGAGCCTACTGTCTTCTCCGAAACCGTTGGACCTGAGAATCTTCATGACGGAGAAAGTGTGGCCGAGACGCTCGTCTGATTCTCTGTATAGGCCTATGTAGTTTCTCGTCGAGTCCTTGAACCTTAGAGTGTAGTCGATTATTACTTTGCGTAGATGTCTCTTCAGGATTCGAGTCTCGAACCCTTCTAACTGCTGTGATCCTTGGTCGAATGCCTCACTGCTTAGGATGTCCCTGACGAACTCGGCCTCGGTCAGTCCATGCAGGATGGGCTCGTTGAACGGTGGGCTGTCAGGATCGTTTCGGATAGTCTGGGTCATACCCGGGCCTAGTCCTCCGCTCCTATCCAGACGGTGAAACCTCGGAATCCTGTCACCCTCAGGAGATAGCCGTGTCCGAACCTGTCCTGTCTCGGCTTATCCCAGATCGCATATCCCCCGTCAATCCGGGCTCCGACAGTCACGCCCTCGTTCGACCATCCCCTGATGCCCTTGGCGGGGGAGCACTCCTCGACCGCTGAAGGACCGCTCCTGAGGAGCTGTTGATAGTCTGGTGAGAATCCTATCTCTGTAGATAGTTTGGTTAGAGAGTTTGGAAGGCTGTACTCTGTTCGGATCGTAGTCTCGCCCTGTCCGAGGCTGAGATTCTTCAGTATTCCGTAGCCGGTGCTCTTTTTCTCGGAGTTTGAGAGTCTTGCCCATACGGTGTCTCCGTAGGGTACGCGTATCTCTGTGGAGTAGTGGTCATGCTCGTATCCAACATCTGCGAGTGCTCCGGGATGATTGGGTGGAGCATCCATGTAGGCGTGGAGGTCTTCGAGTAGATTCCAGTCGTCGATGGGGTTCCCGATGACCAGTCTGCCCGGTAGATTGCTGACGGTGAACAGGTAGACCAGTCGACCGCCATTCGTTGGAGAGAAGACCGCGAATAGCTTGTTATTCTTGAGAACAAGCTCGTCGTCTCCATCCGAATCAAGATCCCTAAGATCTGCTTGGGCCCGGTCGCTCTTGTGGGCCATCCAGTGGGCTGCTTCAGCAACTATTGCTGCGATCCGACTGTGGCTCGATATGGCCCGGGTCCACGCGCTGGGCCCCTCGTCGCTTACATTTTCTCCATGAGCCCCGGTTCGGGGAGTGTGCCATGCCGTCTGCCACGTGGTCGCCAGCAGAATCTTCCATGCGAGCTGTATGAGACCCGGGTCCGCTCCTCTGGAGTCAAGCTCTCGAACTCTCTCCTCTGACCAGGCATAGTAGTTGCGGTAGAGGGACCATCGCGTATCGTAATACCACGATTCGTAGTTCTCGCCTGCCCCGAACTCATTGACGAGTTCTGCGTATGCTCCTGTATCGACCTGTCTCTCGGTGCCTGCTCTGTGCCCGGCGGCCCATTCGGCCAGCTTGACGGGCTGTATGAATGGGTTTTCGGAGAGCCATCTGAGCATCGCCTCGAACTGGAGCGGACCCCTTGCATCCCAGCCAACCCCCGCGACCTTCTCCATGTCGTCCGCATAGACGGCGACGAGCTGATTGTCATAGTCGGAGTTGATATCAAGAATCCATTCCAGCTGAGCTTGGGTTTTCTCCAAGTCATCTCGTGTCCGCGGCGGAATGTTCCTGCGGAGTCCAAACGAGATGGGCAGTGCGCACAGTCCCAGTCCATTCTTGATGCGGTGCATCTGGAAGTTGGCCGGAGCCCAAGAATGGTCGTAGTCGTAGAGCTGGCGAGGGCTCGGGCTCCCCGTGGTAGGATAGAGCAGCCGATCGTCTATCACAACGTGCCTGTAGCCTCCATTCAGTAGCTGGCTGCTCGTCAGAACGGGTGCCATGCTTTCCGTCTCCCAGAGGCGTTCTGTTGGCCAGAACGTAGTGATTCTATTCGGATCCCAATCGAGAAGCCTCTCGTAGAGGAGTAGCTCTTCGTTGATCTGTCTCAGATTGTGCTCCGGGGAGAAGAACCGCATCATGTTCTGCGCGTAGGATCCGCCTATGAGTTCCAACAGGCCGAGCCCGGCTAGCCGGCTTATCTCAGAGAGAAAGGCGGGGCAGTGCCATGCGAGAGATTCGAGAAGGGTCCCGCTGATGTGGAGGCTGAAGGGGACCCGGTATCGTTCGTGGAGTTTCAGGACACGAAGGAGGCCTGTTTGAGACGAGGAGGTTCCGACGATCCCAGATATTCCAACCCGGTTGTCATAGCCATCCGTGACCACATACTGGTTTGCATGATGGACTATTGCTAGAGCAGCGGCCTCGCGTTGAACAGTGACGGCTGTATTCATCACTTGCTATTTGTCTCCGCGAATACGCGCTTCCAGCTTGACCTGATCATCCTGACCTTGCGAAGGTGGGTAACGTAGAGCCGAAACTTTCGAGCCCGTCTCAGCATCTTCTTCTTATCCTCAGCATTGACGATTCTGCGAATCCTGCGAAAGGCTCTCCAGGCCACCCTAGCCTCGACTAGGATAGGGAGAGCTTCTTGCTCGTCAGCCGATAACGGCTGAATTCTCTCGTAGGATTTGATGAAACTGCGAACCAGGCTTAGAGCATGCCCATTGCTGGTCCTCGGCAGAATGTCTCCGAGGGCTATTGCCAAGTCCAGCGGTCTAACCTCCAGCCTTGACCGGTGGAAGTCTATGACCGCGGCGAGCCTGTCGCCTTGAAACAGGATGTTCTGGCGTCTGTAGTCTCCATGGATAGTCAGCTTCGGCAGATTGTCATAGGGAAGCCTCAGCAATGATACCTCGATGTCAAGCAGACTGTCCTTGAAGTAGTCTAGACTTGCCTCTATCCCAAGGGCTGCGGGTTGTCCGTTCAAGGATTCCACATTCTCCATGAACAAGTCCAGTCGGTCTTGGAATCGGGTGGGGAAGGGTTCCTCGGATCGGCTCATTCTTCTCGGATATCCTGCCATTATGCGGTGGTAATCTCCTAGGGTTGCACCAGCCTCTGCGAGTTGACGAGAGTCGCCTCTCACCATGGCTCGACCTACGACGTAGGGATAGAGGGCGTAGTGTTCTCCGTTGATCGTTGCTATCGTCGAACCCGCTTTGGTTAGAAGCGGAGCGGGCGCCGGGAATCCGTGGCTTGCTAGATGATGGAAGATTCTGTTCGCTCGTAGAAGTTCTTCCAGAAGGCTCGTTCCGCTGGATTCGATAATCGACAATGGTCGAGGTTTGAGCAGGGCAAAGTCGCCAAGCTGCGTGTGGAGTCGGTACACAACGTAGTGTGCCCCTCTGGCAGATTTCCCTGACTGGGCTGCGCTGCCTAGTCCGAAACTCGACGCTAGGGTTTCGAGGATATCGGGCCGAAGCCGCTCCATGTACTCTCGCACGGCCAAGACTAAGGCACCTCCCGAAATGCGCTGCAATCTTCCAGATCACTTCGGACTTCAAGTGACGCGGAGCGGGTCTCGTGCTCCCCCTCTCGTAATGATTGCAAGTTTTCCTGCAACCAGTCTAATCGGCTCTCGTGTCTACGGAATTTGCACGCCGGGACACGTTTCCTCGGCTGATCCCGCTCTACTGCGAGTCGTTGAATGGGGGATGGGCAGGTCCGCAAGCTACCGGAGCGACCTCCCTAAACATCGACTAGGTCTCGACAGACCCTCTTTCTTCCCATGGGCTCGAAACTCTGCGACTCTTCGTCTCCTACGCGCTTGCAAGGTGACCAGCGTTACAGCCCCTGCTAGTCCCAAGGTGGTGATGATTGCAATGGAGCTGAGACAGAACTCGCAGGCTTGGCTTATTGCAGGAAGCTGGCTATGCTGAGCGACGTCCACTTGTACGGTGATAGAATGCGTTATTGATCCGTTGGTAGCGTTCACTTGTATCCAGTAGGGTCCGGGAGGAGTGGTGGAGACGATGTCTATGTTCAGATTGGTAGAGCCTGAACCTTCTGATGCAAGAGTAATGTTTGCGGGGTCAAGGGAGATTCGAGGCCCCGACGGTGAAATTGTCGCATCGAACCTGATCGTTCCTGACGGACCGGCGTTGTCCGTTACAATTATGGCGAGTGATTGTACAGTACCTGGCTGGACGTTGAGTGTTGACTGGTCAGTGTTCAGTCTGAAGTCTGGCTGGGCTGGCGAGTAGATGGTTAGGCTCTGGGAAGTGTTGTTCGAATGGCTCCTGGAATCGATGACAGTCAGAGTCACCATGTATGATCCAGCCGTTGCATAGGAATACGTCGCAGAGGCTCCCGAGGCTGAAGCTCCATTTCCGAAATCCCAAGAGTATGTGTACGGCGGAGCCCCGCCTCTCGCGGACCCCGTGAAGTTGATATTATCACTTGGTTGAGGGCTAATGGGGCTGTACGTGAATCCGTCTTGCAGGGAAGATTTTCCAACGACTACCGATTCCACTTCTGTACTGGTATTGCCTTGTGAGTCGGCGACCGTCAGTGTGACCTGGTAAGTCCCATCGCTGTTGTAGGTGTGGGTCACTTGGAGACCTGCCCCACTTGAACCATCTCCATAGCTCCACAGGTAGCTGTACGGCGAAGTCCCTCCGGAGGCATAGCCCGTGAACGAGACAGATTGTCCAGCGCTAGGTAAAGATGGACTTAGCGTGAAGCTCGCCGAAATGGGAGGAGGAGGACTGGTAACAGCGAATGTTATCTGAGAGGTAGCTGTCTGCGGTGACGAACTGCTGTCTTTGACCGTTAGAATAACCGTGTATGATCCTGCTGATGAGTAGGTGTGCGTTGCTGGAGAACCTGTTCCAGTCGATCCATCTCCGAAGGACCAGCTAAACGTAAAGGGAGAGGTGCCGCCGCCGGCGCTGGCTGTGAAAGTGACCTGTTGTCCAGCCTGGGTCGAAGAGGGACTGTACGCGAAGCTAGCGGTCAGCGGAGGAGGCGCACCGGAGACGGTTATGGATTGCTGAGATGTCGTGGTCTCCTTGGGCAAGCCATTATCTTTCACCGTGAGAACTACGGTAAGTGTTCCTGCGGAGGAGTAAGTGTGCTTCGCAGACGAACCTATGCCAGTCGATCCGTCACCGAAGCTCCATGCGTAGGAGTAAGTAGCTGTCCCACCGGTGGCGCTAGCCGTGAATGTGACCTGTTGTCCTGCCCGGGGTGAGGAGGGACTGAAGGTGAAACTGGCCTCTAGTGTAGGGGGTGGGCTGCTAACTGCGACCGTCTTCTGAGAGGTTACAGTCTGTTGTGGCGAGCCGCTGTCTTTCACTGTTAGAGTGACTGCGGATGATCCAGCTGACGAGTACGTGTGTGTTACAGACGAGCCTGAACCTGCGGATCCGTCACCGAAGCTCCAGGAATAGCTGTAGGGTGAAGTTCCTCCCGAAGCTGAGCCGGTGAACGAAACAGTCTGTCCTGTTTGGGGCGAAGACGGACTGTACGTGAAACTTGCTGAGAGCGTGGGTAGGGGCGAGGTTCCGAAGAACTCTGTCATGGGAGTGGCTGACGCGTCGTTCGGCGTCAGACTCGCAAGGTTCCACCCTGCTTCGAGGGTTGAGAGGTACGAGTAGTGGTTGTAGGACGTTGTGGAGCTGTAGGCTTTCTTGACCGCTGGGCCTGACCATTCCGCAACGACACAATCGCTGTTACTGTTGCCTGTTGGGCAGAAGTCGTTTCCCTCGTCGAAGACTATGAACAGCGCAGCGTTCTGGGTGGTGAACATCCTGCTCGACAGTATCAACGGGACGAGTGTTGCTAGGTAGGCGTCACCAGTTGCGACTGAACAACTGTGCATATTGTCGCAGTCATTGGGCGTGAGCCAGACATAATTGGGCAACATCGCACCGTTGAGAGTAGCTACGAACTCCGGGTCGAGGGGCGAAGTTGTTGCAAGCATGTTCGCGCATCGCGCGGACGTTTTCATGTCGCTAAAGTCGATGAACGGGTAGTGGTCTCCCGACCTAGGCGGCATGAAGCCGCAGGTCCCAGAGCCCGAAGAGTCCTCAGCAAAAGCCTTCCAAGTGAGCCCCGCCGCTTCTAGACGGTCAACAAGATTCGGCGAGTTTAGCTGGAAACAACAGTAGCCATCAGAGGTGTAGCCGAACGTGCTTCCACCGAACAGTGCGACATAGTTAGGCTCGCTCGGATGACCTACCCCCGTGTAGTGAGTGTTGAACCCATAGGACTGGGCTAAACTAGTAATGTACGGTGCAGGTATTGACGCGGAACCGCAGCCCGAGACTAGGCTTGAAGTGACATCGCAGAGGCCGTTATTCTCCATAAGGATCGTGACTATGTACTGGAAAGGAGCAGTGCTCGACACGGTTGCATTGACAGTTTGCAAAATCCCTGCTGCTTCGAATCCAATAGTCTGTGAAGCAACCAGGACCGCCATCAAGAGGACGAGCCTGATGATCCTGCTTCTACGCGTCTTTCCAGTCTTCATCGCTCATCCGGGTTCGAGTCGCGTGCTGATCCGTTCAAATCGAGTCCGCCAGCGAATACAGGATAGCAGTGTATCCGAGAGAATGGGAATGGAAGAGATGGGAATGGGATCTGAGCGTTGTTCATGACATGTCACTGCAGGCTTTGATTATTCCGACTGGGCTCAAGTGGTAGCGCACATTCGATGAGTCTGGGGCGAGCTTCGTGGACACATATCCCAGCGAAGCCTGTCTTCCAAGGCTGAGCTTTACCGGAGTTTCGGAGGATTTGATTAGAGACGCGATCTCCCCGGCGCTTATGGCTCCCTCCCCGTCTGTCGCACCCATCGTCAAGAGGAATTGTACTAATGCCGGGTCGCTGAGAAATTCAGCATCTCCCACCGCTTTCGAAGACGGTGATTGTTTGGCAGAACTGGTTCTATAGGCTTCGATTGTCTTCTCAGCAATTATATCCCACCTGTATCTCTCCTGGACCATCCGGTAGGCGTTCTCCTTCAACTGCGCAGAGAGTTCTCGACCCTCCAGGACTCTAAGAATACCGTCTGCGAGAGCGCTTGGGTCAGAGGCTGGAACCTTTAGGCCTGTTATTCCATCCTCGATTATTTCGGAGAGCCCTCCGACGTCCGAGACCACAACGGGGACCCTTGACGCCATTGCCTCGAGTACGACCATTCCAAAGGGTTCGTAGTGGGATGGTAGGACAAAGGCATCACTTGAATTGTAGAGCGAGACCAGTCTCTGTTCGTCAACGAATCCTACGAGCTTAACGCGGTCGCCCAGTTTCCTCCAGAGAATCTCTTTAGCCAAATCCTCTTTCATCGGGCCTTCGCCAACGAAGACGAGGCTGACATCCTTGCCCCGGTTTCGCAACTCCACCAAAGCATCTAGGAGAGTGAAGATTCCTTTTTCGCGGACAATCCGGCCGACGTAGAGTATGACTTTTCTGTTTTCAGAAACTCCAGTCGGGATGAGTCGTGGCTGGCTGTCGCGTTTGAACCTAGATACCTCGACTCCGTTTGGGATAACGTGGATCCGGGTATTGACCGCGCCGAGTTCGTGCTGGATATGGTCGAACATGTACTTGCTGCAACAAATGACCCCGTCGCTCCGATCTACTAGTAGCCGCTCGATGTCCCTTACTTTCCTGCGATACTCACCGTCCAGGCTACCGCCCCTTCCGATCTCCGTCGCGTGTATTGTAGAAATTAGCGGAAGACCGAGTTGATTCTTGAGTTCCACAGCGGCCCTTCCCACAACCCAGTCATGGGCGTGTATCAAGTCGAACCTCTCAGTCTCGAATAGCTCGGTCGCCTTCGAGATCATCTGGGAGTTCAGGTGATAGATCCAGAGGAGAAAGTTGGATTCAGGAACGCGGCCGCTAATGACTCGCGACACTGAGACCCCGTCAATAATCTCTTCAGCAGGGGTCTTGGGAAAGTCGCAAGTTATCACGCGAACCGGGGTTCCCTTTTCGACCAGAGCCTTTGAGAGGTGGTAGACGTGAGTTGAAATGCCGCCTATGATTCTCGGCGGAAACTCCCAAGTTAACATCAGGGACTTAATTCGCGTCGCCTCCAAGTCTATGCTCAAGTATGGCGTCTTACCTTTTCTTCGACCCTTCGGGTTTGCGAGGGACAGGTTTTTCTACAGATCCCGGCTCGATTCCGTCCTCCAAGAGCATGAAGACATCGAGGTCGACGCCCTCATCCTGGAAAGTCTCGACGATCTCGTGAAACTTCTGAACCAGGGCTCGTGCGCTAGCGGGCGTCGTGTATCCTTCGAGCTTTACGATCGCGCACCATTTTCGCATATCAAATTCTTCCGACATCTACTCTCACTCTGTAGCTATCCCGAGATTACGTACTACGCGGGTTATTGCATATAGCGTGGACGTTTACGAACAACAACAGAGGAAATGATCGCAACTCTATTGACAAGTCAATGTACCATATTTGATCACATAACGCGAATACGTTTCCAGCAAGCGATAGATGAAACATGCTGGACATGTTGAGTTAGGATTTCGCGGGAATCATGCGGTTAGAGCCAAAGCCATTCTAGCGTGTAATAGTGGACATTCGTCTAATTCACTTGTCTGAATTTGTCTGGGAAATACACGCCTGCACCTAATCGCTGCTAGATTTGTTGAGCATGCCGAGATCCGGGGAAATCGAACCGATATGCGTTCGAAGGGCATCCGAAACGTTCTGTTGTGTTCAGATGCAGTAACTAGCCGTCATCCTTTCAGAGGCCTGATCGCCGTCCACACTATCCTTAGAGCCACGGTTCAAAGCCCTTAGACAGACGAGTCTACCATAAGATATCCACCTAGTTGCGTGGTGTTCTAAATGAACTGACTGGAACACAGAATGATAATATAGGCACCCACTAAGGCCAACTGTACTACAGAGAAGCGCTGATGCCACGGCAAACGATCACGAGGACAGTACGGCTTAGCCCTGAAGTCGACCGGGAACTCCAGCAATTGGCCAAGCAAGAACGGGTCAGTGTCAACTATCTCGTGGCTTCGTCCCTCAAGAGGCTCACTGAGTGGGATATTCTCGCCGAGAAATTCGGCTTCGTCGCCGTACCAGGATTCCTTCATGCCAGAATGTACAGTTATTTCACGGTCGAACAGGCGAGGGAACTAGGCGAATGGGCCGCAAAGAACTTTGGAAGAGATTTCATACTCTTCCGCTTCAAGAAACTAAGCCTGGACACCGTTATCGAAGCTCTAAGGTTACTGGGTTCCCGGTACGCCCGAATTTTCAGCCTAGAACATACCTTCGACGGCAGAGCCCATACGATAATAGTAAAGCATGGACTTGGCGCAAAAGGTTCTGTTTTCAACGAAGAATTCTTGACGGGCATATTCAAGGGCCTTCTGAATCTAGATCCTGAATCCGAACGCACTGAAGACCAAGTGGTAATCCGTCTAAAGATTCCCCGCGAAACACACAAGCCAGGCTGGTCAGAGACCTACGGACGGCAATACTCTGAGAGGCTAGCACAACAGGAAACTCCCTTTTCTTACGGAGGCTAAGTGCCAACTAGGCGCAGGTAACCATTCATGACCGAGTCGTTAACCGAACTAAAGCTCGAAGTAGAGAAGGCTGAACCCACACGCGTCCCGAGCGAGACGCGAACCATAAGGCTCGAGGGAGACGTCTTCCCCAAGCTGGAAGAGCTTGCCGAGCAAGAGAATGTGAGTATCAGTTTCATAATAAACAAGGCACTTAGGAGGCATGTTGAGTGGCAGATCTACGCGGAGAAGTTTGGGTTCATGATGGCGTTTACCGCCAACATGAGGAGAATATTTGAGAGTCTCACTGATCTGGAAGCCAGAGACTTGGGCAGACAGTCCGCAGAGAACGAGTTTTCCGAGTTTATCAATTTCTGGTTCAAGAAGATTGACTTCGACACCACGGTGAAGGCCCTGAAGATTCTGGGTAGCGAGTACGCCAGGTCATTCAAATTTGAACACAGTTTCGATGGGAGTGTTCACACGATCATCTTCAAACACGATAGAGGGCCCAGGACATCAGCATTCTTCGCCGAGATTGCGAAGGTTCTATTCAATCGTTTGAATTTGAAAGTGGATGCGGTCGAGAGCGATCAACAACTCTCAATCATAGTCCGCAATTAAGACCCTGATGCGATAATAATTCATTCGCCCCGATTAGCCAAGATTATGCCATCAGGCATGAAGTACTAAGCTGATCTCCAGTGGCGGCGGCGCCAATTGGAGCATGGCTGCGACTTGGGTCAAATCTGACATTCTTAGTAGGTTCTTCGGATCCCCATCTTCACGTGACGAATGTAATCGATGTTCGCAGGCATTGAAGCCTCGACCTATACAAGCTGTCATGAATCTCAAAAACAGAATGCAACGCTGGGAACTCTTGACTTAGGCCACACTATCGCCAAGTCAGGACTTTGTTTGTTCCGGTTAGCTTGGGGTATCTATGGGTCTAGGCTTGTACGGGACTCGTGATGTTCGCAGGCCATTCTCGTTCTTTGGACAAAAAGTGTTGGTTTAAATTCCGATAGTTTCTCCATTCCTTTGGACCAATCCCCCCAGGGTCGGAGAGCCTTCAGAGGGGATTGAGAATCATGTCTTCTTCCAGCCGACCGCATCGCGTCAAGTCGAAGACCTTCACCCTCCATCTGGACAGCGACATCCTTGAAAAACTCACTATGGAGGCTGAGGAACAGGGCCTTAGTGTAAACGTCATTGCAAATCGTGCATTGAAGAAACACGTTGAATGGGATGCGGTTAGCAAGAGGTTCCGGGTTGCATCCACATTCTCCTCGCTTCTCGTCAAACTGATGACGTGGGTTCCAGACGAAGATGCCCGCCAGCTTGGCAAGTCACAGTGGCTCCACGAGTGGAGGGCCGTTGCCGCATCCTACAATCAGGAACATGGCATCGAGCCTGGTATCCGCGTCCTCGAACTGTTCGGCCGGTACGGAAGAAGGTTCTATTTCGACCAAGCCACGATAGGCTCCACGCGAATATTGACGCTTCTGCACGGCTTGGGGAGGAAATGGTCACTCTTCTACGAGGGATTGCTGGAAACTATGCTCAGCGAAAGCCTCGAAGGCGAGGGAATGCTGGAAACTATGCTTAGCAAAAGCCTCGAGGGCGACGTCAAACGGTTTAGTCTGACCAGCACGGACAACCAAGTCGTGGCAGAGATTTCGATGGACCCGTTGAAGAACTTACAGCCACCGGCCGATGACATATTCAAGCGTATACGCATACCCTTGGGCCGGAGAGAACGGCGAACATACAAATCTTCAGACCTCTCTCCGATCGCGTGAGCGACATCCGGAGAAGGCTCAAGGGGATCGAACTGAGCAACATTGAGCTCTGAGCGGTCGCCTCAGCCTGTTGTCAATCATTTCGGCTTTCCCTGCTCGATCGGTTCTCCAACTGAACTGATCACTCATGGGCCTGCCAGCGGCAGACGTGAGAGGAGGTTTGACCTTGATGCCTGGGCTGATGATCTGCCCTTTCAATATGCCGTCGGTAATGCGCGGCGACCTGTATTCATTCTTCGAATCTTAGCCGTGGACTGTGATGGTAACCTGTTGATCGCTCTCGACCGTTTCGGCTTTGAGATTCAAGCGATCGAGAAGAACCTTCAATGCCTCAGCGTAGTACGCTGACGTAGCAGATCCTCTATCGTGTTTTACTATGAGGGTGTGGACTTTACCATCAAAACTCTGGTCGAAATGGAATTCTCTGGCATACCGGTCGCCCAAGAACTCCAGTGCCTTGAGGAGTGCTTTGAAGTCTAGGGCTTTAAACCAGAAATTGACGAACTCGGAGAGGAACTGGGCTCCAGCCTCCTTGCCAAAAGTCCTGGCCTGGTCAATTGTAAGTAGTTCGAACAGCTTCCTCATGACGCTAGTCGACACTGGTATCAGGCCAAATCTTCCGGCAGGGTATTCCCACTCTATGTACCTGAGAAGCGCCTTGTTCATGATGAGACTGACGCTCTGATTTTCCTGTTTGGCGATCTCCTCTAAGACATGGTCAAGATCGCCTTCAAGCCTTATGGTCCGGCTTGCGCTTGGGAGATTCTCCCTCTCCTCCGGCCTCTTTTCAAGAACGGAACTCGTGGCAGTGCCATCAGGGGTCATAGGTTCTAACTCAACTCAGGACCTGTTAACGGGCGCGAGACGGGAAGCTATTCAGTCCCACATAAGACTGTTGGCAACCAAGAATGGGTCTATCTGGGAATCATGGCGGTTATTCGAATGAATAAAGATAGATGGCGAGAACCTTGCCACCGCTATACATGTGAGCGTTCAAACTGTTGCATTATAAGCCACCATATGGAATGTGACACTCCGGTGTTTGAAAAATTGGCCCTCAAAATTTTCAGGAGAGTCTTCGTAAAACTCTTCGGAATAGCAGGCTTTCTACTAGCCCTAATCGGAGGAGCCTTGATAGGCTATTCTGCTCTCACAAGCGGCGGCCTCTCGCCTACCTCTATCGTTATTCGCGCGTTTGAGGCACTGTTAGCGATCGGAGCAATAATCGGTGGGATAATGATTTACACGGGTCCCATGCGGCTCGGAGGAATCGTGGCGGTATTGGGAGGAATCATACTCCTCATAATAACCGGCTTTGCCACGTCAGCAATGCTAGTCTTCGCGGCGGGAATCATCGGAATAATTGGAGCTGCAATGAAGCCTCCTTGGTGGAAGTTCTGGAAACGATAATCGGCGCAGACTAGGGCTTAGACACAAAATGCCTCTGCACTTTGAATTCGTTTCTTAGCCTCTATCGGGACCAGTAGTCTCACTTCGTTCATGCTCTTGTAGAATTCGAGAATTGGCCTGGACAAGTCGATAATGCCATTGTTTTCTTTGATCATTCTCTCGAAGGTCGCGCTCAGGTGCTTCTTACTGTTCCACTCGTCGATTTTTTCGTATGTGTAAAATCCTTTCGGAATGGTCCATTGTTGTAGACCGATGGTCTTAGGTCGATGATCTTCTGCTGCCCTCGCCACGCACGCACCGTATTCGTCTATGTCGGGGTTGAAGTGTCCGTAGAATTTGTGTCCCTTCAAGCTCTGTTCTCGAGGATAGGGAACATGATTCTGGATACTTAGCAAGTTGACAAGATTCGCGTTTAGCTTAGGCTGTACAGATCAAGTCTTAATAACGAACTCTCGTTTCCCGGCTTACATCATTCTCGGCGGCATCAGTAGTGTTAGTAAACTTGGGAGTGAGCTACAGGAAAGCTCCTCTGGCAACACTCGACGCTCTAAGTTTTCGGGACATTCCGACCTTCTACAGTCTTCTGCGAGGGACCCAAGTGCTGGATGGTGCAATGATACTCCAGACCTGCAACAGAGTCGAACTCTTCCTCGATGCAAAAGATCCCAAAGAGATTCGGAACATGATGCTACGAGAATGGGCTCTCGAAACCAAGTTCAAAGTGGGAGAGCTTAACAGGCTTGTTGACGCTAGAGAAGGAAAGTCGGTAGTCGAATATCTGGTTAGGCTTGCGGCCGGGCTAGAGTCGATGCTCATCGGTGAGAACCAGATCGTCGGCCAGCTGAAGAATTCGCTGTCGGAAGCACTCTTCCACAGCTCTGCTTCACCTCTGCTGGAAGACACAGTTCACAGGGCAATATCCGCAGGATCGAGCATCAGAGAACAGACTGGAATCGGAAGAGGAACAGTCTCAGTTGGATCCGCGGCAATGAAACTCGCCGAAGAAACCCTCGGAAAGCTGGAGGATAGTCGCGTGCTACTCCTGGGCACGGGTCAGGTAGGAATGCTAGTAATGAAGGCATTGAAGGCAAGAGGAGTAAGTAGCATAACCGTGGCTAGTAGGACGATGCAGAGAACCAGATCATTCTGCCGGACATTTGGTGGCACACCAATCGAGTTTCAAACAGTTCCATTGCAACTAGCAAGCGCAGATCTGGTATTTGTTGCTACACGATCCTCAAACTATGTTCTAACCAAAGATTCTCTTTCTCATCGCGACCGTAACGCGAGAAAGCTACTAATTCTGGACCTGTCCAACCCCCGAAACGTCGCCCCCAACGTAGGCGAGATGGACAATGTGATCTTCCGGACAATGGATGATCTTCGCGGAATAGCTGACGACGCTCTAGCTAAGCGCTGCGAGCTAGTTAAGAAAGCAGAGGTTCTTCTGGGGCCGCGCGTCGAAAAGATCAACGCTCTTCTCCGGCGGGAAGAAGCTGAACCGATCGTCTCTGACATCTACCGTAGAGCTGACCAAATACGCGAAGAGGTTCTAAAGAAGACCCTCTCGAAAATGGACCTGACAGCCGAGCAGCAAGAGTCACTGAAGAACATGACCGTGTCGCTCGTAGAGAAGTTACTAGACGGACCGGTAGTGAATCTACGTCGAGCAGCTGAGAAGAAAGATGAACAGGTGTTGACCGCTGCGGGACAGATCTTTCAAGGGGATTAGACCTCACTGAGTTTTCCTCAGCTCCGCATGCGAAGGCTCCGAAGAACTCCTCTAATCCGGGAACTTGTCAGTGAAGTAGCCGTATCCAAATCTGATCTAATTCAGCCACTCTTTGTTGAGGAGGGTCTCAGCAAGAATGTTCCCATTTCCTCGATGCCAGGACAAACCAGATTCTCACTCTCATCACTCGAGAAAGAAACAATTGACCTCAAAGATAGAGGGGTCGGATCAGTCCTCTTGTTCGGTATTCCGAAACACAAAGACGATAATGGGTCCAATGCATACGACCCCGAAGGAATTGTGCAAAAGTCGATTGAGAGCCTGAAGGGACAACTAGACGACGAGATCGTGATAGGAACCGACGTGTGTCTCTGCCAATACACTAGCCATGGTCACTGTGGAATCGTCAAAGACGGACTCGTTGAGAATGATGAGACTCTGAAGCGTCTCGCAGACACAGCCGTTAGCCATGCGAGAGCTGGAGCGGATCTAGTTGCGCCGTCCGCAATGATCGACGGCCAGGTAGCCGCTATTCGGGAGGCGCTTGACGATAATGGATTCAAGGATACGGGGATTCTCGCATATGCGGCGAAACACTCATCCTCGTTCTTCGGACCATTTCGTGAGGCAGCCTTCTCCAAGCCTCAGTTAGGAGACCGGCGAACCTACCAGATGGACTACTCGAACCCGGAAATGGCGATGCGCGAAATCGCCTTGGACATCAAGGAAGGAGCAGACATAATCATGGTCAAGCCAGCCCTAGCTTA
>DASPWY010000043.1:0-3332 GCA_035637575.1 Bathyarchaeia archaeon | reverse complement strand
TCTTATCTTCGCAGCATCAGAGTCGACGCTCAGCCCTGCTACTGATGCGGAGCCAGAGGTCTTCTGAAGAAGGGTGGTGAGTATCTTGATGGTGGTGCTCTTACCGGCACCGTTCGGCCCTAGGAAGCCGAAAAACTCTCCCTCGTTGACGCTGAATGAAATTCCTTTTACCGCCTTGGTCCCGTCGCCGTATGTTTTGACGAGTTGGGACACGTCGATTATTCCGGGCATTTGACCAGCTTTGAGAGGGATTGCTGGGCTGGATATAAACTATATCGTATCAGATACAGAATCCGATACTACCCTATTTTCTGACGTCGGCTCAAGAACGCAAATGAAGGATTGTAACTGAAAACAAGCCGCTGAAGAGAACACGGAACCTATCTTCTCGCACGGTCAGGAATGACTTCATCAGAGGCAGACACCGAGCCATTGGCGCTCTATCAAGCTCTGGAGATTGATCGTTGAAGATACCAGTTGGCATTGACGACATTGCAGTCTACGTTCCCCGACTGTATCTGGAGTTAGCCAGCGAAGAGCATCCAGAAAAGTCCACTGAGTTTTCGCGGGCGAGAGAGTCTGATCCTGCAAAGTATCTGCATGGGATCGGGATTGCGAAGATGTCGATTCCAGACAGGTACCAGGACAGTTCAGTCTTGGCTGCAAACGCGATCTTCGAACTAATCGAGCGGAACAATCTTTCTCCCGCGAATATTGCTAGAATCGATATCGCTACTGAGACAGGGGTTGATGAGTCCAAACCTGTCGCAGCCTATGTTCATGGAATGCTGGAACAGAAGTATGGTAAGGGCGCGCTCAAGAAAACGTCAGGGGTTGAATACAAGTTTGCTTGTGTTAGTACGGCTGATGCCCTAGAGAGTTCGCTGGACTGGGCATGGGCAGGTCGCGCCAACGGCAGATCCAGCATCGTCTGTTCAACAGACATTGCCAAGTATCCGCTGAATACTCCGGGAGAGTCCACTCAGGGAGCAGGAGCCGTCGCTCTTCTGGTCAGTGAGGAACCAAGATTGCTAAGCTTCGACGACGTCATCGGCACTTACATGGAGGATGAAGACGATTTCTGGAGACCATTATTCTCCACAACCGCAGTAGTTCATGGTAAGCATTCTGAGAAATGCTATTTGAAAGCCATGGAGGGCGCCGTTGATGACTGGGCAGAGCAGGCAGAAGCTGCCAAGCTGATCAAGGCTGGACCCGGAGAGTCATTGGTTGACCATGTTGGGCCAATGTCGTTTCACGTACCGTATCCGAAGATGGCTGAGAAAGGCTTCGCCTACCTTCTGAGACACTTCTGGCGGGGACTTCCTCGATGGACAGAGGTTACGCACAAGATTGGACCTGAGCCGAAAGTTGCGAGTTTCAGGAAGAGGGAGGAGTTTGAGAAGGCCGAATCGGATTACATGAGGCACTTCATGGAGACGCCGCAATTTCAGAAAGAGTACCTAGACAAGGTGGCCGACGGTCTCATTCACGCAAAAGAGAGCGGGAACAGTTACTCAGCTTCTGAGAAGAGCTGTCTTTCGATGCTTCTAGAGACGAAGGCCAGGAAGGGTGTTGATCTCGCAGGGAGAAGAGGAGGCTCCGGGAACTATGGTAGCGGCTCTAAAGCAAAAGTTTCGAGCTGGGTCTTCCAGGAAGGATGGAATGAGATAGCGAAGAAGTTTGGTCACTCAGAGAAGCTGCAACACCGCAGACCAGTGTCTTTGATTGAATATGAGGCACTTCACGAAGCCGGACCCTTGCCGGATGGGAGAAAGTTTGTGGCAGAACCGGAAAACGAGTTCGTTCTGATCGATGTAACCCCTCAAGGCTACCGGCATTACAAGTTCGCGGATTAAGTCGAAGACGCCTTACGGAATGCGGTCAGACGAATCCTCTCTCAGTGAGACGATATGCAATTCCTCGCCAGACGCCTTTGCTAATCATCATACTGAGGGAGAGGATTCCTAGGACTCCCGCCACGATGATGCATGCTATCAATGATATCTCAGAGACTACTATGAGTATGATCACAATGTAAGTGGGAATGATGGCAAGAAGTTGTTTCAGGTCAAACTGTCCAGGCATCATTCCTTCTTCTTTGACTTGCTGAACGGCGCCCAGCCTCGCTACTAGGTATGTTGCTAGGATCGATGCGGAAGAGACTGTTATGAGGAGCACAATGGAAGAGTTTACAGCGACTGGGACACCTCGCAAAGCGAGGACGATATTCGCAACAGCGAATGGCCCTGTTATGGCTAAGGTCGAGACCGCTCTCGAGAGAAGAAGATGTCGCAGGTATACCGCCGGGTCCATCGCCGTAAAGGCGAGCCAGCCTCTCTCGTTTGAGAACGTTCCCTGAGACATCAAGACTAGAGTGATGATCCCCATGAGAATGGGCAAGACGATGACTACGGGTCTGGATAAGAGATCGGCAAATGGTGATAGCCCGGTCAAAAAAAGGTAGATTGCGGCCAGAGCGCTGGAGATAATGAGTACAGTAGATGTTCTTACACGCGCTGCTCTGTAACTGGTGGAGCCCGCAAGATTGACTCTCCCCACCAGCTCCAAGAATGACAAGTGGTAAGAATAGATTGCTCGCACAGGACTCTTCCCAGCGAAACTCATGGTCTTCTTGTACTCAGAACTGGTAGCTCTCAATAGACTCCTCATCGATCCCAGTTCTAGATAGGCCAACTCTCTCAGGGCAACGGGTACCGTTACGGCTGCGAATCCAAACAGCGTAATGCTGCCGTACAGAAGGTCCCCTGTGAAAGGCGAAACCGGAGTAAACGGATTCCCGAGAATCGAAGAGAGACACCAGACTCCGAGAATTGCTGCGAGCCCCGCTCTAACTCGGGTTGAAAGAATATTCGAGACGACGCCAAGGGCAGTGACGACAGCCGCCAGGATCGCCAAGTCTGCTCCTAACACTATCGTGGTTTGGAGAGTTCCAGCCCCAGCAAGATAGAATCCGAAGAGGAAGAGGATCGTGATGCCTGAACCGACGAATTGAGCTGTAAATAGGGAGAGGCTGAGTTCTCTTCGTTTCAGCGGGAGAGTCAGCAGGTAGTCCCTGTCCGACTTTAGGACGAACAAACCACCGAACAGCAGGCTCACAGCAATGAAGAAGATCGAGGCGCCCACAGCGTAATAGGAGAAGCCTCCAGAGAATTCTGGAGAGTTTCCCGTCGTAAACGCCCTTATCACAACGTCATAAGCCAAGAAGAATGTTACGAGAGCAAGGAGTGGCTTGGAGAACCTTGTTAGGAGGACGAATTTTACGAGCTTAGCCAGCATTTGTCATTAGCCTTGCGACGACGCTTTCTATC
>DASPWY010000042.1:0-9494 GCA_035637575.1 Bathyarchaeia archaeon | reverse complement strand
GAGATTGAGAGGAACATCGCCGGAGCTTTTGAGATAGCTCTCAGCCGCCTTGATGAAAGAGATAACATTGTTCTTGCTATCTGCCGCGCCTCTCGAGACAATCTTCCGCCCAGTCAACTTCGCGTCGAAGGGTCCCGAGACCCATTTCTCGAGCGGTTCCACCGGTTGGACATCGTAGTGGCCATAGATGAGGAGAGTCTTCGAGCTCGACTTTGATCGAGCCTCTCCGTACACGACTGGATTTCCGTTCTTGACTGGGAGAATCTTCGCTTTCAATCCTGCCATGTCCATCTGTTTCTTCACAATCTTCGCACAATCCTCTATCCCAAGCTTCTGAGCAGAAACACTCGGCTGCTTCAACAGAGTGCGGAAGTCTTGTAGAAAGCGGTCTTTGTTCTTCGAAACATATTGTAGCGCGGGGTTCAGCGCTGCGGTTGGCATAAGGGTAAGTCGTGATGACGGGTAAATAGCATCTTCTATAGCGGCCGGTAGCTGCGGCTATGCAACTCTGTTCAGAACGCCGAGAGCCCTTGTCTTCTCTCGGGCGTGAGAAATAGTTTCAATCCGAGACCGGTCATGAATATACCGATGAGCAGCAAGGGTGCCGCGACAATCAATTGATCCGATCCGGTTGAGAACAGGCCGCCGTAGACGAATGAGGTGACTACGACTGTTAGGATGATTAGGAATCCGACAGAATATAGCACTCCGCCAACTATCTCATGCCCTCTAAAAATTCCACTAGGGATCGACCATCTAACACCGGCAAATGTCAAGATGGCCCCGGCGAAGGCGAGCAAGACGCCCAAGCCGGGGTTTGCAAGACGATAAGAGATGTAAGGCTCGCCCATGAATCCTATGAGACCAACAAGTGTCATGGCTCCTCCGAATCGCGAAAGGAACGATAGGATTGCTCCTGCAAGCGCCCAGTAGAATATGACAGCGAATATCCCGCCGGACTCGACCGAGACTGGATAGGTCCCATTGATAGTCATCCAAGGAAGTTGGACGGACAACAGAGTCAGCGAGCCTCCGAGAATGTTGAAGAATATGCGTGGAGCCTGATTGTCAGTGCTCAAGTCGTCTCACTCAAGATAGTCGTGAGCCTTCTTCTCCGCCCATCTTCTGACCAAAATCGAGAATATTGTCGATGGCAAGAAAATGAACAGGATGATGGTTAGAAGGGACAGTCCGCCGAGTGTAGCATTGTCCAATCCGAAGAACGATGGGGCTGCCGGAGCCAGCGTAGCTGGCTGGTAAGCTCTGCCAAGATTCTGGATTGATGATGTTGATGGATTTGCCGTGGGGCCCGCAGAGAAGACTGCGGGGAGCAGAACTAGTACGACCCCGCAGAGTACTCCGAGGGCAAGGCGCAGTATGATTCGTGAACCGGTCACAGCCCTGCCCTCCTAATGTCTCCCGTCGCTTTCTCTCCCGCATGAGTAAAGAGTGCGTCGTCCCGCATAATCCCACAGGTTAGAACAGGCTGTCCTGACATCAGAACGGCCTCATCCTCCAGACCCTCAGCGTCTCGTTCCAGGAAACGACAACCGCAGACGCTCCAAAAACAAACGCCATTATGTTGTGTGCTGAGAAATTCGGCGGATAAATAATCGGGTAAAGAATGAGCATCGCCGTGAACATGGTCGAGTAGAATAGGTAGCGCGGGAGGAGAACTCCGAGAAATCCGACGAAGTTTTGCAGTATTCCCACCTTAACTTGGCCTACCAGCCGGTATTCACCTGTCGCATCCTTCTCGAGAAGACCTAGTGTCTTCAGCTTCTCGAGGTGATGGGAGGCGACGCTTGGGCTGCTGAGCCCGAGAGCTCGTTGAATCGACCGGATCCCGATCGTGTTCTTCTTGTTCAGGCTGAGGATGTGCCAGTAGATTCGAAGTGTGAGCCCTTTCAGTTCCGACTCAATGATCCTGTCTTTCTCTTCCTGCAAGAATCTTCTAGTGACTCCTGCCGGTGGCGTTCAGTTCAATCTTGCCCTTGAACCAAGAGTCCTGGGTTTCGAGATTGCGCTAGACGCGTTTGGATCACGGGATCAGAAGTAAAATCCCTCGTTCTGAGATGTGGACTGTGTCGTTCTGGTTCCTGGACGCCTCGTTCTAAACACTGGCATTAAGCTGTGAGCCGTCTCTATCATGTGACGCTGAAGCGGAAAGATGAGAACCAGAGCAAGAGTGGCCTTCCTTATCCTATTGACCGTCGGGGGAATTCTTCCAATATCACTAATTCTTGCTGCCCCACCCGCTCACGGAATGGTGAGGTTCAGCTCGTATCAAGACCTCGAACGTTTCTTGCTCACGAGGAGCAACTGCGGTCCTATCTACACCATGCAATCCAATCGACTAGTCAACTCTTTTGGATTACAGAACCCAGGCGGGGCATTCCCGGCTACGTTGGGCACGGCGGGGTCCACCACTCAAACTTCTTCCATAAGCTCTGCGCCGTCTCACTCTGAAACCAACAACCAGGTAGCGGGTGTCGATGAGCTCGACACGGTAAAGAATGATGGCCAGTACATTTACACAGTATCAAACAACACAGTTGTCGTAGTTAGAGCATACCCGGTCACCGACGCCCAACTAGTATCAAGAATCTCGATATTGAATCAGACAATCGATGGGATCTTCCTAAGCGGAAACAATCTTGCAATCGTAAGCGAGGCTCCGAGAATTATCTATAGCACCTACGGAGCCTGCGGGGTCAGAACATTCGGAGGCCCAGCGATGGGAATCGCTTATCCCTCGCCCTACTACAGATCGACGCTACCGCAAATCCAGAACACCTCGATTTCGGTTTATGATCTCAGTAACCGCTCCAGTCCCTCGCTTCAGTCGACCGTTACTGTTAACGGAACCTTCGTTGGAGCGCGCCAGATCGGAACCTTCGCATACATTGTGACTAGTACTCCTGCTTGGGTCAACCAGACTCTTCCCTTGACCGTGGTCAACGGGCACCCAATCCAGACCATGGCGACAAAGGTGTACCATTCTGATGTGTCAGACCAAGCATTCAGCTACACCACAATCCTCGCCCTCGACACCAATCATGACAATCCAGCCCCTACAGTGGAAACATACCTTCTTGGCACAAGCAGCACAATCTACGTTTCTCTCACGAACATCTTTCTAACACAGCCAACCTGGGATTTCACGGAGCAGACTGCAATACACCGGATCAGCATAAGCCAGGCCAACGTCAAGTACGAGGCGACTGGAACGGTGCCAGGACATGTATTGAACCAATTCTCCATGGACGAGTTTCAAGGATACTTCCGAGTTGCGACCACTTCCTACACGGGTTGGACTGGAAGAGGCTCGGGACAAGCCACAAACGTCTACGTCCTCAACAGTAACCTCAAGATCGTGGGACGATTGGAAGGCTTGGGCCAAGGCGAGAATTTCCACTCCGCCCGTTTCATGGGAGAAATGGGTTATCTAGTCACATTCAAGAAGACAGACCCTCTCTTCGTAATAGAACTCAGAGACCCGACGAGACCGAAAGTTTTGGGACAGTTGAACACAACAGGTTACTCGGACTATTTGCAAGCCTTGGACGAGTCGCATCTTATCGGCATCGGTAAGGACACAGTTGACGAAGGAAGTTTTGCATGGTATCAGGGGGTTAAGGTATCCCTCTTCGACGTCTCGGATCCAACCAAGCCCGTAGAAGTGGCGAGATATGTCATAGGAGACCGTGGATCCGATTCTCTTGGACTGCGAGACAGCAAATCAATACTTCTAGATGCTGAGAAGAGTCTTCTAGTTCTTCCCGTCACGGTTTCCCTGTCACCGAATCCGAGCGTCCCGAACGCCTATGGTTCTCCAGTCTGGCAAGGCGCCTACGTTTTCCAAATTACTACGAACACGCTCACCTTCAGAGGCGGGGTAACTCACATCCCGGACGCTTTGCCTCCCAGTCCCATGACAAGCCCGTTAACCATCACGAGGGAGCTGTACATCGGTGGAATTCTGTATACGATCTCTTCCGCAATGATAGGAATGAACTCGCTGTCTGACCTACAGGTCGTGGGATCTCTAAGTCTACTTTAGAACCGTCTACGTGAAGTATTTCCTGTAAGCTTCCTCTAGTTCCTTCCTAGTAGGGCTTCCACGGGTCTCAGGATGACAGGCTTTCAACGCTCCTGCCATGTTCGCATAACGAAACGCGGTCGCGTCGTCCAACCCCAAGACCTTGTAGGCTGAAAACGCTCCAACAAATGCGTCTCCGCTCCCAGTTGTATTGACCACTTTCCGCCCCAGCTTTTCGAGTGAAACTCTCGGAATCTTCGACAGCTTCCCCGCCAAATAGAACGCGGCCCCTCTACTCCCCAGCGTCACAAGAATCCTCGCCTTCGGTGACACCTTGGCCAGCTTCGCCAAGGAGGCGTCCAGTCCTTTGACTCCTGCAAATAACGAAGCCTCGTGCTCGTTGAGAACGAGATAATCCAGATCCTCCATGTCGTCCTCGAACTCGTCTAGTCCAAATCTTGTTAGTACCCCTGGATGCCACATTACTGACCTTCCAAGCCGACGACCTTCTGCTAGCAGTTTTCCGGCAACGTGCCGTGGTGGGTCGATAACAACCAGCATTCGTATGCTCGCGAACATAGACTGTACTTGTGGGAGCATCAGGTGCTCACGCTTTAGTCCAGCGTTTGCGCCAAAATGAGTCTCTATGACATTGCTTCCTTTCTCGTCTACTGTTATGTAGGCTTGGCCAGATTCAAGCCGATCCAGTGATTGTACCGCTGTCGTGTCGACGCCTTCCAGTTTCAAGATGGCGATCTGCTTCTTGCCCACTTCATCGCTTCCGACGCAGGCGAGCAACGCAACATGCCCTGGCCCAAGTATTCTCGAGGCCGCGACCGATACGTTGCCGCCTTTGCCCCCCGGGACCCTATCGATCTTCTCGACTACGACTTCCTGCCCAGACAGAGGTAAATGTTTGACAAAGAGGTTGATGTCCCAATTTAGCGCTCCTGTGACTGCTAGATCGGGGGACAATTGTACTCGCGAGTAGGGAGAGATGACGATTAGTTAATCAAGATTGAGAGGGTTGGTCCTAGCTCTTGAGTGCTGCAGCGATCACCGGGGCCACTGAGACTTGACTTACGATGCTTGGTATTGTGTCGGTTCCAATTACTTTCTGGATGCCGGCGCTCTTGACCCGCATGAGGGCTCCGTCCGCTAGCACGGGGTGTGTGCACAAGGCATAGATTCTTCTGGCTCCCATTTTTTTGCAAATTTTTGTGGCCTTTGCTAAAGTATCCCCCGTGCTAATTATGTCGTCAGCAAATACTGCATCGCGCCCTTTCAAATCCACTTCGGTTGCGGTTATCTCGACTTTACTTTCCGTAGCACCCTCCTTACGTACCCGTTTCTTTTGGAAGACTGTATGTTCGGCATCCAACTCCTTGGCGACTGTAGCAGCCCATTGCTCGGCCTCCTCGTCTGGGCCTATGACGAATGGCTTCTTTGGATGTATGGTTTTCAGGGCATATTTTCCCAAGAGAGGCATGGCTGAAAGGTTCTGGGCAGGAATCTTGAAGATCTTCGCTACGTCGCCAAGTCGATGAAGGTGGCAATCCACAGTTAGGAACTTGGTGGTTCCCACATCCTCTAGGAGACGGGCGATAACTTGAGAGCTGAGTGCCTCTCCAGGATAGAAACGAGAATCCTGCCGGGCGTAGGCCAGATACGGAGCCACCACTGTAATGGTTTTCGCTTGCAAGTCGCGCAATGTGTCGACAATCATTAGGAGTTCGAAGATATGCAGGTCGGCGTAGATGTGCTGGTCGGGTTTATGGTACAGCGACTGGATTACGGCCACATCTTGACCCTTCACATCATCGAGTATTCTTACGTATTTGTCACCGTCAGGAAACCTCTTGATCTCTAAACGGCCAACATTCTCGCCAACTTCTTTTGCAACTTTCTCGGCCAAATCACTTGAGGCGGAGCCGCCTAGTATTATCATGGGGGAACGGACGCGTGCCTCGGGGATCTAATAAAAGCTGAGCCGAATCAAGCACAAGTCCTCGGATTCGCGAGGCTCTGCGTAATGCTCCGCCCCGGTGTCACTTGCCGAGACTGATTCTGGTTACAAGCCGCCTTTCGAAGCAGAGCCCAAGCCTGTCTCTTTAGGGTGCGGGCGTCTTTGAAGAGGTCGGCGGAGGATCACAGAGTTGAAGCTCTCCAGCCGACCGGAATTCCAATCCTCGACAAAGTCACCGGCGGCGGCTTCCCCCGGCCATCCGCGATCGCTCTGATGGGACCTATCGGCAGCGGCAAGTCTTCACTCGTCAGAGAACTAGTCACGAATTTCATCCGTCAAGGATGCAGTCTTCTCTACTATTGCATTGATGATCCAGCGGATATCGTGAAACTTGGATTGGAGGATCATCACATCGCTGTCGACAAGATCGAACAGGAAGGTCGCCTTGAATTTGTGGACATGTTCTCTCTTGGCGCCCAGAAATTGGCAGAGTCTCTGCCAAAGATGGACCCCTCAGAGATACTTGAGGAGACGCTGAGATTTCAGGATCTTCTCGCCTACGGCCGGAGTTTCGCGCTCAAGCCTGGGATGGGTCCTAAAATCATAGTGATGGATTCGATCACTCCCTTCTTCCTTCTTACGGAGGCCCGAAAGGTCTTCCAGTACGTGCAGGTTATGCGTTTCGCAACGAGGATTGCTCGCGCGGTAACAATCGCAATCCTCCACACCGAGGTTGTTGACGAGTCGCTTGAAAATGCAACAGCCAATCTGGCGGACGGGGTAATCGAGATGAAGAAACGGACCGGCGAGATTCTATTGAAAGGTGGAACAATGAAGGTATTACGAATAGGCCGGAATCCGATCATGTCTCGAGGCTACTTCTATCAGATCACTCAGCAGGGAATTGTCTTCTCAAATTCGCCAGTGATCTAGAAACCCTAACCGGAAGACGGCCGGAATAATTCCGAATAAGCGAACCTGGGCTACCTCAATTTCTTCTCACAACACAACTGAAAAAGACTACCGTCACATCATTAATTCGAGAACTTGATGCGGCCGAGTCTAGGTCCAAGGATCATACTGCACTGTGACCTAGACGCTTTCTATCCGTCTTGTGAGATAAAGCGAAACCCTTCACTTGCCGGAAAGCCTCTCATCGTGGGCGCGGATCCAAAGGCGGGTCATGGACGTGGAGTCGTGATGTCATGCTCCTACGAGGCAAGGAAGTTCGGAGTTCGATCGGGGATGCCGATTTCACAGGCCTATAAGCTCTGTCCTCTAGGCGTCTACGTAAGGCCGGATTTCGAATTCTATGGCGAGGTCTCCGACCGAGTCATGAGCATGCTACGGAGGTTCGCCGACAAGTTTGAACAAACAAGCATCGACGAAGTCTACCTCGATGTGGGCGACAGATGCGCCAGTTTTGATGAGGCAATTGACCTTGCACGGAAGTTGAAGATTGAGCTAAAGAATGTTGAAGGGCTCACGGTTAGTGTCGGGGTCGCGCCTAACAAGTCAATTGCGAAGATGGCTTCGGACATGAACAAGCCCGACGGACTAACAGCAGTTAGGCCTGACGATGTGAAAGCATTCCTTGAACCGTTGTCCGTCAACAAGATCAGCGGGGTCGGAAAGAAGACTACAGAATTTCTTCAAGAGCATGATGTCGAAACAATCGGCCAGCTAAGTCAGATACCAGCGAAGAAGCTCACAGACTGGTTCGGAAAAGGGGGGGTCTGGCTCTGGGGAATAGCGAATGGGATCGAAGAGACGCCCGTGGAAGAGCGACCTCTTCGCAAATCTATCAGTGTAGAACAGACCTTTGAAAAAGATGTCCAGAACAAGGGGGTGGTCAAGGAAGCCCTGGAGTCTCTGGTCTTGGAAGTCCATGAGCGTCTCCTTGGAGAGAGATTGCTCTTCCGGACCGTGGGTATCAAGGTCCGCTTTGAGGGGTTTCAGACTTTCACTCGTGAAAAGACTCACACGGGCTATGTTGACGACCAGGATGTTATTCGTGAATATGTCGGCTCTCTTTTTCGAGAATTCGAAAAGGACCGGCGAAGAATTCGGCTCGTAGGAGCGCGCCTATCAGACCTAAAACCGGCAGAAGGACGACAAACACGGCTGGGATAGCCAGAGTTAACCTCAGAGTTGTGTCGCACTCCAGAGCCGCCGCGATGCGAATGTCTTGCGCGAGAATATCGTTCGCCTTTGGATTAGTTTCACTCTTCTAACGTTCTCACCTATCATGACAAGAAATCCTCAATAGCATATTACATACGCGAGAACCAGCATAGACGCGACGCGCTTGGACCCTTTGGAGAATCGACTCAGCAATCCCTACGCCAGAAGGTTGCACGATGAATATGACCGTCAATACTCCCTCGCAAACCTTGCGAGATCAAAAGGACTGGATCCATCTACAAAAGTCGAATCTCAGACCACCTATGACCTGGCCGAGAGGGTCGAGAAGGCCGTGGGTCCCGTCGGTATTGCTGAGCGAATTAGGGAACTTGTCAAGATTATTTCGCGAGAAGAGACAGCGCTCAAGGTGAGCGAAGAGATTGTCCTAGGTCAATTTGGAAGATTTGAAGAAGAGCAGGCTGCGGAACAAGCAGTTCGAACTGCACTCGCAGTCCTCGACGAGGCTGTGACGGTCGCTCCAATACAGGGAATCCACGATGTCAGGATTCGCAGGAACGATGATCGCTCAAGACATCTAGCCATTTACTTTGCTGGACCCATGCGATCAGCGGGAGGCACAGAGATGGGCATGACCATGATTGTTGGAGACCATGTTCGTCGCAAGCTGAACCTTCAGCCTTACAAGGCGACCGAGAGTGAAGCTCGTCGATTCGTCGAAGAGCTCAGAATCTACGAACGGGCAGTAGCTAGGTTCCAATATCGTAACTCAGATACCGTGTTACACGATGCAATGCTCAGACTTCCTATCGAACCCAATGGCGTTGAGACGGATCCAGTGGAGGTGGCAGTGAATCGGAACATTGCCCGAATCGATACGAACAGGGTTCGTGGAGGGGCCTTGCGAGTCATTAACGATGGTCTTCTGGGTCGTTCTCAGAAAGTTTTGAGAATTGTCGAGAGGCTCGGCCTGGAGGGATGGGACTGGCTACGTCCTCTGAAGACATCCTCGGCCGAGGGTGAAGAGGCGAAGGAGTTCATGTTCATGGAGGATGTTGTTGGGGGTAGGCCGATCTTCGCATTTCCAGGAGCCCAAGGTGGATTTCGAGTAAGGTATGGCCGAGCAAGAAACACAGGCTTGGCATCTGTCGGGGTCCATCCGGCGACTATGGAGATTCTCGGAGGATTCTTAGCTGTAGGAGTTCAGATGAGGACAGAGCGTCCTGGCAAGGCCGGGATCGTCACTGCTGTTGACTCGATCGAGCCGCCGGTAGTCAGGATGATGGATGGCTCCGTCGTGAGGATCGACAACCCTAGCGAGGCCAGAGCTGTCAAGGATCGGAT
>DASPWY010000041.1:0-4026 GCA_035637575.1 Bathyarchaeia archaeon | reverse complement strand
CGATCAAGATAGCGACGGAGTCTGAGGGCAAACCGCGAGACATGGCCACGATCGACGCATCGATACAAACGCCCGCGGGAAAACGTGATCAGCTGAGACTGTCACATGTCTCGGTTGGAAGATATAATGCAGCCTACGCCCCGGGAAAACCGGGAAACTACAACGCCCACATTGTTGCTACGAGTAAGACGCATCAGACTTCCAAAGAGTCCTTCTCGTTCAGCGTGCAGCCCCAGCCAGTCACCCATCTACCTCCGCCCCCAGCTTCCCGTCCCACTCCTCAAGTGTCGCACCCTCCTCCCGTCTCGCGTCCCGCTCCCCCGCCAGTCCCCGTTCAGCGTCCTAGTCCCCCGCCAGTAGTCTCGCTTCCACCTCCGCCTTCGGCTCCATTGCCGAAGACTGGTCTGCCGAGCCTCGACAAGTGGGATCCGAGAGTCTGGGTGAACCAGGAGATCCATGGCTACAAAGTTGTAGAACACGTTGCTACGGGTGCGACTGGCTATGTTCTCCGTGCAACTTTTGGCCAGGGGGCGACTGAGATGGCGCTGAAGATTCCAATCCTGAAGACGACCAGTAGGGTGAGAGGCGTGAATGAGCCGACTACCGGGGTGACGACGTTGAACGAGACGATGTCTGAGGCGACTCGATTGTTGGAGCTGTCAGGTCAATCCAAGTACGTGGTCCAGATCCGAGGTGTGCTGGTGGATCGATTGAACGTTCAGGAGATTGTCAAGGGGAATATCGCACTCTACTATCGCAGTCCACCAGCGATCGTTATGGACTTCATGAAGGGTGGGACGGCGAAGAAGCTGATCGAGGATCCAGCGTATGAGCCGTTGTACTATTCGGAGAAGTGGGGTGGGATTGTTGTGATGCTGGGCCAGATGATGGCCCAGGCACTAGACATGGTCCACAAAGCCGGATTCGTACATCTTGACGTCAAACCGCAGAATGTTCTGTTCACATCGAAGCCGCCATTGACTGGACAGGACATGCTAGAACAGATGGTCGCCGGGTCGCTCGTGCCCAAGCTGGCTGACCTAGGCTCAGCGGTCAAGAGTGGCGGAAAAGTAGTTCAGTTCACGTCGGAGTATGCGCCGGGAGAGCAGGTTCTCGGCGACGAGGCAGATCCGAGCATGGATGTCTACGCGTTGGGAGCTGCGTTGTACACAATGTTGACACGGACCCCGGTCCACTCCAACACGTTGATCGAAGCGATGAATAATTTGTCAAACAATCCTTCCTCTAACAAGGCGGCGAACGATCTCGAGTCAGCGTGGGATTCCTTCAGTCCAGACGTGTCGAAGATTGATCCGAAATTCTCAGCAATAATTCCGGTCTTGAAGGACATGCTGGCGAAGGATCCTGAGCGTAGACCGGAGGCGGAGAAGGTTGCGAATTCTCTTCAGAAACTAGTGGACAAACACGGCCGATTAGGATAGTTTTCTGAGAAAAAAGGATGTGGCTCCCGGTCTGCGTCGAGCGATGAATCGGAGAGCCACTTCCACATCTTTCCATAGACGAAACGATTCGTCTATTCTACAGGGTTGAGGGTTCCGGTTTTTACGCAGCTGATTTGGCTGTTCACCTCTCCGCTACTATCCCTCATGGGACAAATAGCATGGGGGACAGCTGGCCAGTAGTGTGTTCATGGTGGCATATGAGAATCACGTATACAACTGAACATAGACAGAATGAGTACACACACGTGACGCTCTCAGACGGGTGTTAGGGATTGAGGGCCTGTCCGCAGTTGTGGCAGTAGTTCTTTCCCAGAGAAGCTGTGCCGCACGCTGGGCAGCGTAGTCGGATTCCGCACTGGCTGCAGTACCTTCCACCGCTCGGCTGGTGGTTTCCACAGACGGGACATGTATCATTGAAGACTTGTTGAAGGGGAGTTAGGAGTAGGAAGCCGGTCGTCGTGAATCCGGCATTATGGGCTAGCGGTGGCGGCTGCGATTGACTCTGAGGAACTGCATCGCCGTGCATTCTACTCATTCATAATATGGTCTTGGAGTCTCAAATAGATTCTTGTCCTCCAAGCATTATCGAAGCCGTTCCCTGGTTGGTTTCGGATTCGGGTTCTACCTTTGACTAAGTCTCGATCAGGCGTGACCCAAGACTGCACGGGCGTGCTCCCTGGAGTATTGCCGCACAGCGGAGAAACCGAGGATGCCTCCAAATGTAATTAGTATTGGTCCAGAGACTAGGGCTAGAATCGTGCCGATCGACGGCCCGTTGGACGCGGTTAGTATCGGCGAGGTCTGGGCATAGTATGCCATGATGATGGTTGAGAGGTCCGCGATTCCGAGTACGAGTATTATGGACGGCCATGTTATCCGTCCTTTCCAGTCCTCCAAGATATGGCTAGCGCTCCAGATTACGATTAGGCCGGAGAAGAACAGAATCTCATAGCCATAATTATAGTAGATGAGAGACGTATTGCGGTCGACGAAGCTAGCTACGTAAAGCGATATCATTTGATAGGCTGATCCTACAATTGAGAACGCGAATGCTGCGATTGCTCTGTTGGCCATGTTGTTTCGGTGGCGTGAAGAGTAGTTAACGCTTGACGACTCGAAGGCTTCCTGCGAGTCGAGTGTTACTGTTTCTTGTCCCGTGTCTTCTTCGATGGTGGTTGTCCCTGCCATTCGATCATGTCAGACGGTTGGACCCAATGTGGAATGACAACCGGGAGCCTGAGGTCCATCGTAGGGCTCAGGGTCTCGTGCTGTTCGGTACGCTTCTCTTCAGGCTTGAGATGCACTATCTCGAAGTTTCCTGACGTGTCTAGGATTCCGTAGTCGGATAGGTGCCTGGTGTAGAGGAATTTGTGGAGGAGGAACTTGATCTTCTTGTTCGTCAGTCCATTGACTTCGATGATCTTCTTGTGCTGAACCATCTGGCCGCTTGACATGGCTGTCATGTATTCCACTAAGGAGGAGACTTCGTTCGCTGTCGAGATCGTCGACCACAATCTTGGTCAAATTGTCGACCCTATTTTTAGCTGGGTGCTCTGTCCTCTGTTTCTATTGGGGTGGAGTCTTTCTATAATAGATTCCGTATAGACCCTTGAGCACTCTGAAGTGTTGAGAATGTGTAGAAATATTCGACCCCTGTTCAACTTCGATCCGCCTGCCACCGACGAGGAGATTCGGGCTGCTTCGCTGCAGTTTGTTCGGAAGATCAGCGGCTTCAACCAGCCTTCGAAAGCAAACGAGCGTTCATTCACAGCGGCTATAGAAGAAATAGCTCAGGCTTCAGGACGTTTTCTACATTCACTTGAGACGAGCGCGAAACCGAAGAACCGGGAACGAGAGGCCGACTTGCGAAAGTCTAGGTCTGCCGAGCGGTTTCCGTCACGGGCTGGATTCTGACCGGAGAATCTTCTCCATCAAGATCCATCCTACCTTTCGTCTGAATCCGAGCTTGTTGTTGATAGCCAGCATCGAAGCGTTGACAGAATCGTTCCACGTCTTTATGGTCCGGTACCCGTTCTTCTTCCCAAAATTGATGACTTTGAGCTTCAGCGCAGTGGCTATGCCCCTGCCTCGATACTCGCGTATGACTCCAGTATCGTCCTGATTCAGGACACCAGGCTCCGAATCGATCCGATGCACATCACTCATTCCCACAAAGTTGGAACCCTCCTTGGCTAGAAAGTAGCCCTCTGGGAGGAGCTGTGGATTCTTGAGCGAGTAAGTCTCCCAGTCCTCGTAGCTTAGAGGCGTGAAATCCGCTTCGCGCGGCATATCTGTTTGGATCAGCTGGACGAGTTCGTGGATTTTCCTCAACGAATCTTGACCGTGACTCTGCTCTTCGGAAAGTGTTGTGAACGTTATTCCATCCTTCAGAGCCTTCTCGATGTATCCATGGAAAGGCGTAGTGTCAGCCGTTGACAGGTCTAGGCGTGACTCCCAGTTCCTCGTTCTTTCAGAGAATCCTCTTCTCTGGAAGAATTCTATTCGTCTGGGAAGATCTTCTTTTGCCATTGTCCAGGCGAGCATGGCATTTCGACTAGAAAGT
>DASPWY010000040.1:0-7847 GCA_035637575.1 Bathyarchaeia archaeon | reverse complement strand
TTCGCTATAACTCCAAAATTCGTACGCCAAGACATGAAGGGGAGCTTCCCGGAATCGACAATAATACTCATGGGCTGCTCCGCATTGGAGGGATCACAAGACATAGCCTCAGCCTTCCTCGACAAGGGAGCGAACCTTTTCGTTGGATGGGACAGCTCCGTCAGCATAATACACACCGACACGTCAACAGTCGCCCTCGTACAGTTACTCTCAGCCGGCAAAAGCCTACCCGAAGCGACTGCCCAGGCCGGCGGCGCTGACCCCGTCTACGGGGCAAGACTGCAATACTTTGATTGGAACGCTCTAGTTCAGAGCCGAGTCAGCAACTTAGTCTCTAGACTCATAGTCTGGATTGCTCTGGGCGCAGTTCTAATAATTGGCCCGACGGTCGTATTCGTCGCTCCGAGGCTCGTAACCTCTCTCGACTTCGTTAGGGAGCGCGCAAAGATGCGAGGAAAAAAGAACCATTCGATTAATGATAACCGGCCGCATCAGAAACAGTGATGTATGATCAAATACTACTGTCAGTTTGTTTTCATCTCGATCTGTTCGCTTATCATCGCAAAATCCCAGACACCCTTCTTGCCTAGAGTACTCTTTAGATGACTGAGATGACCATTCTGGCCCAGTTTGCTGACGAGCCAAGCCGCGAAGGCCGGAGAGCCGGTTGCTCCAGGAGAATTGTAGTTGGTGATGTGGTACGAGTGTGAGCCTTCAAGCTCGATCGCTTCTTTGATGAAATTTCCTCTCCGGTCTATAACCTGGGCTCTTACACCTGCGATTCCGGGTCTTGCTAGATGCTCCACTTTCAGCTCGGGAATGAATTCCTGGGCCCGTCGCGCCATCTCCCCTTTTGATATTGAAGAAAGCCACTCTTGCCCGGCAAGTTCGAGGAAGTCTCGGTTATAGAGCAGAGCTAGCTTGTTCGCGAGTGGCTGCTCAAATATTTTCTTTATCGCCTCTGTCGGATTTCTGAAGAACCCTTTGTACGTGTAGGGACCCGCGACGGGCACCGCGTTCGGTCCGATCTCTCTCCTGCCGTCAGCTCGCACAATCCAGTGAGGATCCAAGAAGGGAAGCTCGGGGTGTTGTGCCACAGTGTAAATATTCCTCGAAGCTAGGTAGGTCCATTTACTTCCGATTTCCCAGTATTCGCCCCTGAAGTTCAGGTCGCAGTATTCGGTTCCCAGCCCCAGCATGCGAGCAATGCGAAGTGAGCTACCTCCCGCGCAGTTTATGAGAAATCGAGCTCTAATGGTATCACCGCCCCCTCTTACCGGGAGGATCTCAAGCGAATCCCCGGTGGCTTTGATAGATCCTACTTCGATTCCGGTTAGGAACTTGATGCCCTCGTTTTCCGCGTCTGCGCGAAGGGATCTGGTGAAAGCGTGATAGTCTACAGAGGTATCTGTCTTTGACCAGATGGCGCCGTAGCCACGAACATGGGGTTCGAGCTTTCGAACCTCTTCAGAAGTGAGAACCTCAAGCTCATCTTCCCCCATTCCATTCTCAAGTCCCCAGTGATAGTATTTCTCGACTCTCTTCACGTCCTCGGGACGCGTTGCTACTTCCAGTGTCGTGACGGGCTCCCATGGAAGACCACGTTTCTGTGCGTAGGATTTCCACATGCCGTACGCGGCCTGTGAGCACCTGGCGAAGATTCGCCGTTTGACCGGGTCGAGGTAGAAGGGCCGATGGACGACGCCGGTGTTGCGTCGAGATGTATGCATCGCGACATCCTCTTCCTTTTCTAAGACGGCGATTCGTCCTTCGTACTGGTTTCCAAGCCAGTAGGAGACTGATGTCCCCAGGATTCCGCCTCCAATAATCACGACATCCCAAGGTTCCATTCGTTCGACTTCCTTTCGCGATAGCAGGTAGCTATATCGTCGACTCTTTTGGATTGTCTGACTTTCGGACGGATGCTAGAAGGACAATGGAACGCCTAACTCGGCGGCTATTTGTCTCAGCGATTCAACCACCGACGTCCCAAGTGGGATGCCTTCTCGGCTGTACTTTTCCATTCTCGCATAGCTCTTCTGACCGTGGACGTAGATCCTGTTCTGTCCCTGCGCCTTGGGCGAATTCTTCAGCTCTTCAGATAGCCGGTCCATGTCTCTCTTGAAATCTTCCAATGGACGAAAAGCAGCTGGATCCAAAGCCATGAAGAAATGGCCAACATTGGGTTTTGTCTTGTCGACGTCCACTCCGAGCCCGGTAGCTGAGCCGCTTAGAACGCCGCAGAGTACGTCGACCATGAGGGCCAATCCGTAGCCTTTGTGTCCTGAGTGTTCTTCTCCCTCTCCACCTAGTGGAAGGATTCCTCCGCCGAGCCTCTTTGAGAGTGCTTCAAGGACTGTGTGGGGATCTGAGGTGCCTTTTCCGGTCGCGTCGACGGCCCAACCGAGAGGCATTTTCTTCTTCAGGCGATCATAGACCTCCAATTTCCCTCTTGGAACAACTGACGTTGCCATGTCGAGCACGAACGGCTTCTCCTTGGAGGCGGGTGCTGTGAGGCTGATCGGGTTTGTTCCGAGGACGGCTGTTCGGCCGAAGGTTGGGACGACTAGTGGTGCGGCGTTGGTCATGCTTACTCCGATAAGATCGTGTTCTAGTGCCATGAGGCTGTAGTATCCGGCTATTCCGTAGTGGTGCGAGTTTCGCACTGAAACGATTCCTATTGCAGTCTCTTTTGCCTTCTTTATTGCGAGTTCCATTCCTCTGCGTCCGACGACTTGACCGAGGCTCTGGCCGCCGTCGATGAGCGCGGTTGCTTTCGTCTCTCTGATGATTTTGCTCTGGTCTGTGGGTTTTGTCCAGCCATTCTTCAAATCAGTGTAGTATCTTGGGAGTCTTGCGACTCCGTGAGATTCGACTCCTCGCAGGTCTGCGAGCACCAGAACGTCGGTTGTTACTTGGGCGTCCTTTTCTGGGACCCCGAGTTTGGTCCAGACTCTGTTGCAAAACTCCTTGAGCTTAGTCTCTTGAACGGTAACCTGGTTGACTGTTAGCTGATCCAACGTCTTCACGTTTCCCTGATAGCAAATCCGTTCGAGTCAAGGGAATTCTTTAAGATTGGTACTGGTTCCAACATAGATACGGAGAGAAGAAGATGGATACCTACAAGGTCATTATGAGCAAGCTGGATGTTCGCCAGTTCGATTCGAAGAAGGTCGCGGCAGAGGTGAAGTCGAGGGTTCTTGAGGCTGCCCGTGCCTCCGGAACCGGCAACAACAAGCAAGAGTGGAGGTTCATTCTGGTCCAAGAGAAGGAGATGCTGAAGAGGTTAGCAGAGGATAGCACTTCTGGCGGCTGGGTTGCGGGGGCTAATTTTGCGGTGGTTGTTCTTTCTGATCCTACCCTTGGCTTTCACCTGATTGACGCTGGTCGGGCCGTCCAGAACATGGAGCTGGCTGCGTGGGACCACGGGGTTATCTCGGGAATCTACACGGGGATTAAGGATGAGAAGATGAGGAAGGATTTCGCCATTCCTAGCACACTGAAGCCTGTGGTGGTTGTTGGGTTCGGCTATCCGGTGAAGAGGATTATTGGGAAGAAGAATCGGATGCCCCTCCCTGAGCTGGCTTTCATCGACAAGTACGGGAACAAGTTCGATCCGAAGAAGCTGAGCTAGGAATCTCGACACCACAGCTAACGAGCGCCTCTACGCATCGTCGAGACATGCCAGCTAGACATCGTAGAATTGCGAGATCGAAACTGTCAGTGCACGCAGCAGGCTTGAGAGATCTTGATGCCCTAGTTCATCAACGTCAGGCCATGTGGAAGGCGCTCGGAGTCAGAAATAATGAGCTGCATGAAAAGGGAGACCGTGTCTACAAACGATGGGCGCGGGCACGTCTGAGAAATCATCAGTTCATGGCCTGGGTTGTGAAGAGCGCTGATGGTAGGATGGCGGGAGGTGGCTGCGTGTGGCTTCAACCGGTCCAGCCGAGGCCGCATCGGACGCCGATGGTACAGCCATATCTCTTGTCGATGTACACTGAGCCTGACTTTCGCAGACGCGGGGTCGCGTCGATGGTTGTCAAGGAGGCGATCAAATGGTGCCGGAAGAACAAGTACGAGCGGTTGATGCTGCACGCCAGCAAGATGGGTCGAAGAGTCTACAGCCAGCTAGGTTTCAAGCGTACCTGGGAAATGAGGCTTGACCTCGCGCATAAGTAGAGAAGGTTCGCGCTGCGGAGAGAGAATCCTCCCAAAGCACGGTTTTGTGTCGTGGGAATTTTTTATTTTGTAAATTCTAGGAAGGGTCCGTCCGCTGGCTGGAACGTTTCCTGGCGAGATTATCGGTTTCTCGCGTAGAACAGCCGAATCAGCAATTTTCAATATGGGCATTTACCGAAACATTCAAGCGTAAACTCGGCACCACATGGAACCTCTTCCCAGATTGTTGATCTAGGCTTATTCCTGGCGATTTTCAAGAAAGAGAAATCTCTCCAAACCGCCGTTCTGTGTCGCGAAGATCATCTTCTTCCGAGATTTCTTGGATGGTAACGGCTCCGGTAACGGTGGATGGTAACATTGAGGGAATGGATTCGAGAGATTACTCGGCTTGTTCCCAATGATGGTTGTCCTGCAATTCCTCTGATTGTTCGAGAAACTCTTCCGGCTGGGTCCTGTCGAGAAGGTGGCCTGCTCTCTTCTTAGTCTCTAGATAGAATCTGTCGTACTTGTTTGGAGGAACGACGACTGGAATGCGGCCGGTTATTCGGACCCCGTGTAACTGGAGGTCCTTGATCTTGGCCGGATTGTTCGTCATTAGTTTGATGGACTTGACGTGGAGAGATTTTAGCATGTGAGCTGCCAGATCATAGTCGCGCTCGTCCCGCTTGAAGCCGAGCAATTCATTGGCCTTGAACGTGTCGTATCCCTCATCCTGTAACTGGTAGGCTCTGATCTTGTTGATGAAACCGATTCCTCGACCCTCCTGTCTCATATAGAGCACAATGCCCCGGTCCATTTTCGAAATCTGCCTCAGGGACTCCTGGAGCTGTTCACGACAGTCACACCTGAGAGACCCAAGAGTATCCCCCGTCAAGCACTCAGAGTGAAGTCGTACTGGGACCTCGTCCTTCTCGAAAATGTCCCCGTGGATGAGCGCAGCATGTTCTTTTCTATCAAAATTATTCCAGAAAGCCACCACCTGGAATTCGCCGAACATGTCAGGGAGTTCAGCGATAGCCATCACCTTGACACATATCTCAGGAGCCTCTGCGCAGGCATGATCCTGATTCTCCTTAAGCAGCAGCTGCACCGTAGGCTTCGGTAGCCCCATTCTATTCGTTGGCAGTTGGACCAGACTGATAGGTTAACCTTTTCCTGACTGAGCCTTCACCTATAGAGAGACGGCAGACTCCGACAATAAGGGTCCATTCTGAGCGATGCCTCGACTAGTATCAAAAGAGATAATCACCCGGACCATGAGATTGCTGAGCTGCGAGAAGGAAGGATTGCCAAGTAGACTCTCGGAGATCGTTCATCATCCTCTCTCTCCATTCACAAAGAGAGCGTTCTATGCAATCGTAGTGCTGGCGATTGTGATGGCCGTTGGCACTCTGGGTCTCAGGGTAATCGAAGGATGGGGTCTAGTCGCATCTTTCTACTTCATGGCGCTGCTGGCTACCGCGGAGGGGCCGGCCGCCACCCCAGCGACCGGTGTAGGGAAGATATTTGCCGCTATCATGGCCTTCTTCTCGATCGGAGCAGCCATATCAGCGATAACTTTCACGTTCGGCCCATTGTTTGGGTCCGTTCTCAAGGAAGGAGTGCGCTATCTTGAGAAGGAGGAGGAAATAGTCAAAGACGAACTGAAACATAAGAACTCGGACTCGAAAACGCATTCCCGCTAAGAGTTTTCTGACTATTTCTTCATGAACGGCATTCCCTTCATCATTGGTCCCCGCCGTTTCATCTGCTTCATCATCTTCCGCATCGAGAAATACTGGTTAACTAGCTCTCGGACTTCTCTCTCTGATCTGCCTGAACCATGCGCGATTCTTTTCGCCCTCGAACTATCTACTAGTCGCGGTTCGTCCACCTCTTTTGGTGTCATTGACTGAATAATTACTCGCCATGCCGTCATCTTCTCCTCCGCGACCCCCAGCTGTTCCTCTGGCAAGTTTCCTGCTCCCGGGATCATCTGCAATACCTTTCGAAGTGGACCCATCTTCCGCAGATTCTCCATCTGATCGAACATGTCCTTGAGACTAAACCGTCCCTCCATGAACTGACGAACTTTCGCCTCGGGAACCTTGACCTCGGCCTCCTTCACCTTCTCCAGAAGGGCATTCAGGTCCCCCATGCCCAATAGTCGACCCGCGAAGTCGGTTGGGACGAAGAGTTCCAAGTCCTCGACTCGCTCTCCGGATCCGATGAATTTCACTTTGGAGCCGGTTGCGACAACTGCGGACAGGGCACCTCCTCCCTTTGCCGAGCCATCCATCTTGGTCAGTAAGACAGAGCCGATCGGGGTGGCTTCGTGGAAGGCCTTGGCTTGGTGGATGGCTTGTTGACCGATGGTTGCGTCAATCGCTAATACTATTTCATCCGGCTGGACTGCGGACGCGATGCGTTTCATCTCGTCCATTAGGTCCTTCTCGTTCCTATGGCGTCCTGCGGTGTCGATAATTACGAGATCGGATTTTTCCTTCTTGAAATGCTCGAGGCCATGTTTTGCGATGTCTTCTGGCTTCTTCTTTCCCGGCTCCCCGTAGACAGGAATCTCTGCTTTGGTCGCTAGTTGTAACAGTTGATCGTATGCACCGGGCCTATAGGTGTCAGCGCAAACGATTCCCACCCTTAGGCCTCTCTTGCTGAAGAATCGAGCAAGTTTCACCGAACTGGTCGTCTTGCCAGTTCCTTGGATACCGACCAGCATGATCTTCCGGAACGTGCCCGGCTGGATCTCGACTTTGGCAGGGTCCTGACCGACAAACTTGGCCATTTCCTCGTAGAGCACTTTGACAACGTGCTCTCGACGATTGATTCCCGGCGGAAGCTTCTCCTTGATGGAGCGTTCTTCTACGGCTTTGGAGAGTTGGAGAACTAGTTCGACGTTAACATCCGCTTGTAGCAGAGTTCTCTGGAGATCCTTCACTAGCTCCTTGATAGCCCGCTCGTCAACATTGGGCATCCGGAGCATTTTCCGGACGGCATCGGTGAGGGATCGCCCTACGGCTTCCATCCTATTCCACTAATCGTCGATCGCGCTTCTTAACCCTGTCCAGAACAGCTCCAATGATCAATGGAAGACAGATGGTTGCGTCGCCGTAGATGTCTACGAACTTTCCGCCTTCCCTTATCTTCCGCCAGCTTATCGACTCCGCCAAGGGCGCTCCGCTCAACCCGCCTGGTTCGGGACGGTCTGATGTGATCTGGACAGCCCTGTCCACTCCTTCACGGAGGACGCTAGCGAGCAGGGTGTGATGTTTCGGAACGCCGCCGCCTAGAATTAGCACGCCAATCTTGTCAGCGCCCATCGCCATGTTCACCATCTTCGTCACGTCACTGAACGGATTCAGTTGTAACGTCTCGGTCTGGGCAAAGCTCCAGAGACTCAGTCCAAGTATCGAATCTAGCAGTCCGGGCGAGAATATTTTCACGTTTCTGCTTGCTGCCTTGTGAAGGATGGAGTCTCGATCTTTGATCATCCCACCAAGTCTGAATAACAAGTCTGAGAAAGCGATGTTTCGACGGTCTGCGACAGGAATCTTGCGCAACAATTTTCTTACGGTTATGTCGAGTCTCTCGAAAGATGACTCCTTGACGAAAATGTCTGCAATCCGGCTGTAACCGCGCTGGATCAGTTTTCTATCGTCAACTTGGAAGCT
>DASPWY010000039.1:0-4979 GCA_035637575.1 Bathyarchaeia archaeon | reverse complement strand
TGAAACGAAGGGTCTCTGGAGCGGGGTCAATGTCTACACGGGCGAGATTACCGACATGATGAAGGAAGGAGTCTTGGAACCCGTAAAAGTGAAGGAGCACGCGATCGGATCAGCCGTAGAAGTGGCTTCGATGATTCTCCGAATCGACGACGTCATTGCGGCGGCCAAACCACCGCCGATGCCGAAGGGCCAAGGCCCCCCGCCTGACTAGATCTTTTCCAGAAAAGGCTTAACTGAAACACATTTTCCCGGAGCGTCTGCTCCGGTAGTATAGACCGGTCTGCACAATGGCCGAAAGTATGCCGGACTCTCGATCCGGCGACCCGGGTTCAAAAGCTTCCAAAGGGCGGAGAGTCCCGGCCGGAGCACCAGAACAATCCTTGGCCAAGATCATCATCGTGACCGGGACGCCGGGGGTAGGAAAGACAGTCCTCGGCAAGCTACTAGCCAAAACCACCGGGTCGACATTTCTCAGTCTGGGGGACCTGGTGAAAATGGAGAGACTTCACAAAGGATTCGATCGTCAAACCAGATCCTTCATAATTGATGAACCTGCTCTAGAACGGAAGCTCAACGGCTACTTCACTGCTCATCAGAAGGAAGGAATTGTGTTTGAGACCCACTTCGTCAGTCCAGTCGTTCATAAGACTCGTCGAATGGTTGCCATCGTTCTGCGTCTGGACCCGATTGTTCTGGCAAGGCGTCTAAGGGCGAGAAAGTGGCCGAAAGCGAAGATCTGGGACAATGTAGAGGCCGAAATGATCGATCTTTCTCTCTATGATTCATTGAAGCTTCTAGGCAAGACAAGAGTATACGAGATTGACGCGACCGGGAAGCGTCCCCGAGAATTACTACATGAGACTCTGAGATTGATGTCGAGAGGCAAAGGATGGAGTTTGAACTCATCACCAGATTGGCTTGAAAAGTATGATCCGGTCTTGCTTTCTCGGAGGATTTTATGATCGATCGCTACATTGTTGCGGAATGTTCACGGTGCCACACTCTGCTTATTGCGGATTCACGTTACAAGAGCAAGACATGCCCCAAATGCAACGCGAGGATTCCTATCAACGAACTCAAGGTCATAAAGACTGCGCGAGATTCGCGCGCGGCGAGAGTAATAGTTTCAGAAGCCAAGGCTCGTCGTGGTGGGTTGGACCAAAGATGATATAGCGGGTTGCCGAAGTGGACCCAAGGTAGCCACGATGTCTTCGACTGCCGGCCGCAAGTTCATGGAGGAACTCTCCAATCTTCTGCAGAAACATGTTAGCATCGTCACGAGCCAGGGCAAGACATACGTTGGAACCCTAACCGGCGTCGACACGGAGCATCTGAGTGTTTGTCTAACAAACGCAAAGGGGGAGCAGGGCGATATTCACAAGCTGTTCATCAACGGCAGCGTTATTCTTCAGATTTCAAGTTTCGAGAAACCGTTCGATCTCCAAAGCCTAGGTGAGAGGCTTGAGCGGGTCTTTCCCCGGATGGTTCGGGTCATGGACGATGCTGGGGTCATTCTTGTGATGGATCGAATCCGGGTCAATGAGAAGGGAATTATTGAGGGGTCTGGGCCCGCCGCAGAGAGGGTTCAGCGAGTCTTTGACGAGTTCATTCGTGAGAAGGGCCTCAAAGTAGCCTAAGACCCGAAGAATGAGTTTTCAGGTTCACGGCAAAGATCTTCTCGGACGAATCGGGACCATCAAGACGAAGAGCGGAGCTTTTGCTACTCCGCACATGTTTCCGGTTCTAGATCCGCATCACCGAATTCTCGGGAGAGAATTCTTCGACCGAGTTGGCATTCATGCGGTGATGACGAACGCGTACTTGTTGAAGAGAGGCCGGCAGGGCTTGGATCCTGTTGACATTCACGAAACCTTAGATTATCCGGGGACTGTTGCTACCGATTCCGGTGCATATCAGATACTGGAATATGGCCATGTGGGTGTATCGCCCGAAGAAATAGTCGGCTACCAGGAGAAGATTAACACCGACATCGGAGTGATCCTGGATGTTCCAACTGGTTTTAGGAGTGATCCTTCGCGGGCGAGATGGACGGTCGATGAGACTGTTAGACGTGCGGATCGAGCCCTTGAAGTGATTACTCGTAGGGATATCCTGTGGGTAGGTCCAGTCCAAGGAGGCGTCCATTTGAAGGAGGTCGAGCGGTCAGCTCGAGAAATGGCCGAGCGAGATTTTGCGATCTACGCTCTCGGGAGCCCTACCGAGCTGATGGAGACACAGCGATACGAGGTGTTGGTCGATATGAACGTTGCTGCAAAGAAGGCCCTTCCAAAGGGGAAACCGTTCCACCTATTCGGTGCTGGTCATCCAGTTCTCTTTCCGTTTTTAGTGGCGCTTGGCTGTGACCTGTTTGATTCGGCCGCCTACGCTCTTTACGCGCGTGCTGGCCGATATCTGACCCCCGAAGGAACTCAGCTCCTCGGCGATATGGTGGAATTCGTCTGTACCTGTCCAGCTTGCGTCGGCTCTAGTCCGGAGGAATTCATGTGGTCACAAGAGAAGGAGGGCGAGACCCGACTGGTTCAGCACAATCTTTGGACGTGCTTCTCGGAACTGCGTCGAATCCGGGAGGCTATCAGAAAGGGTAGGCTCTGGGAATTGTTGGAGCTTCGCTCTCAAGCTCACCCGGCGTTGAAAGAGTGTTTCAACCGAATAACCCATTATGCGGAGATTCTTGAGAGATCTACGCCGGCGGTCAAGCCGCATGGAATATTCTACTTGGGCCCGTCGAGTGACAGTAGGCCAGAGAAATTGAGATTTGTCTCGAGGCTTCCGGGTAGCGTCGGGGAGAGAAGGAAGATTGTTCTGGTCTTGCCAGGTCGATGGCGAAGACCGTTTCACGAAGATCCTCGATACGAGTCAGTTGCCAAGGCTTTCGACGATCATCCAAAGGTCTCCATTTGTTTCTACTCGCTCACTTGGGGTCCTGTGCCCATCGAGCTCGATGAGACCTTTCCGATAGCTCAGACGGAAGGCCCTGACACTGGAGATCCGATCGTACTTCGCGGAAGGGCAAAAACAGTTTCAGAATTTCTCCAAAGCCTGCACCCGAAAGGCGTGATCCTGGTTTCAGATGGCCTCTTTGGGCGGGCCGTCAAAGCTGAGTTGTCGAAGCGCTTTACAAAGCGTGGCCTTACAGTCCTAAACGGCGAGTTGCTGAAGCCTGATGCTATCGTCAAGTCCGTAGAGAGGAAATTAGTCCGCAACGCCTAGGCGTACATTCTCTGTAGTGACTTGCGGGTCATCCGGGATTTCTGGTCGAATTCCCGTTCGATGAACTTGGCGTCCTTCACAAGGTCGTTCACGTCGACATTGTAATTGTATGTCTTCGAGATCTTGCGGATCGCAAGAGCTGCTGCAGCGGGGTCCGCTCTTGCGGGTTCAGCGTAGGGGAGGACTGCGACCGCGGGAAAATCGTGGATTTCGAACTGGCTTAGCATGACTGCGAGAGGTCCATAGACTAGGAGACCTGGCTCTAGTATTGGGGCTTTGAAGAGTTTCGCTCGGTCGAGGTATGCTCCTGTTGGTACGATGCAGAAGTCGTCTTTGTTCTGTTTGAAAGCGCTGTCAAGTCCACCGATCAAGATCGCGTCCTTGAATTTCTGGTTTATTGCCCAGTCTGATAGAGCTTTAGCGAATTCTGCTTCTTCTGATCTGTGTGGGGAGAATTCTAGTTTTATTAGAACGGTCTTGTTTTTTCGGTAGACCTCGAAGGGTGTGACGAGGCCTCCTTCTGCGGTTCCGACCCATGGTGGTGGGTTGGAGACGTCGACGAATCCGATTCTGTTTGCTTTGAGGGCGTGAATCATGTACGATGTTGCAATGTATCCTGTTTGTCCGACGCCGTGGAATCCTGTTACTAGCGTGGATCCTTTCAGATTTTTTGAGTCGACGAGGATGCGGATTGTCAACGCAGTTCTCTGGCTAGATTTGAAGCGTTCTATTCTGGCCCTGCTTAAATCTCTCTTGTTTGTGGAGTGGTTGTAGGGCTTTTATCATAGTGTTCTGAGCCTTCTGGTTGATTGTGAGTTTAGAGTCATCAAATGTTTCGCCGTCGGTCTGATTCGGTGTTCGGATGAAGATTAGGTTCATGGGTGCCTGCCAAGAAGTAGGCAGGTCTGCGTTCGCCGTTAGCATGGGCGAGAAGTATCTTGTGTTGGACTATGGTGTGATGGTTAACCATCATGTGGGTTTCCCTATGCATATTCCGCCGAAAGAGGTCGAGGCGATTGTTCTCACGCATGCTCATCTTGATCATGTTGGGTCGGCGCCCATCTTCTACATTGCTGGTGGCGTGCCTCTCTACGGCGTTCAGCCAACGTTTACTCTAACCAACCTGATCATCAAGGACTTTCTGAAACTGAGCGGCTACTACGCGCCTTACGAGTACATCGACCTCCAGACTATGCTCAAGCATCAGCGCGATCTTCAGTACAAGCAAGCGACTGATATTGGAAATGGCTCGGTGACTCTGATAAACGCTGGACATATTCCGGGCAGCGCTCAGGCGATTGTCCAGAGTGACGGGAAGAGGATCCTCTATACCGGCGACTTCAACCGCCAGCCTACTAGGCTGGTTGACGGCGCAGATCCCGAGTACAAGAACTTGGACGCGATTGTGATGGAGGGAACGTATGCTATGGAGGATCACCCTATCCGTGATGGGCTTGAGAAGGAGTTTGTCCAGAAGGTTACGGAGGTCGTGGAGGGTGGTGGGACCGTGTTGGTGCCAGCCTTCGGCGTCGGGAGATCCCAAGAACTGCTCAGCGTCCTATCCGCGTACCATTTCGAGCATCCTGTCTTCGTCGATGGAATGGCTCTCGACGCAATGGACCTGCTCCTGAAGCATCCGAGTGCTCTGCGTGATGCTGGGGTTTTCGAGCGTGCGAGTAAGATGGCGCACTGGGTCGACGGCTGGAATGATCGGCGTCGGGCTGCGAAGACGCCTGGTGTTATCATTT
>DASPWY010000038.1:0-2222 GCA_035637575.1 Bathyarchaeia archaeon | reverse complement strand
ACGAAGATTCGGGATAACCGTCTACTTGAAGCTGGAATGCTTCCAACCAATACGCGTCTTCAAGATCCGCGGTGCCTACAACAAGATCTCGCAGATATCTGGCAAGAAGATCGTAGCTGCATCATCTGGGAATCATGGCATTGCAGTAGCATACAGCTCACGCATGCTGGGAAGACAATGCACAGTAGTTGTCCCAGAGGAGGCAGTAAAAGAAAAATTAGATGTAATACAGGAGTACGGAGCAGACGTAGTCAAGTTTGGAAAATACCACTCTGATCGAGAAATGAAGGCGCGAGAGATCGCCAGCCAGACAGGCGCAACCTTCGTTCCTCCGTTCAACGATCGCGACATTATCGCTGGCCAAGGGACATGTGGACTGGAGATCGCACAACAACTCGAAGACTTCGAATCTGTCATAGTTCCGGTTGGAGGGGGAGGGCTCATCTCCGGAATATCTATCGCCATCAAATCGCTCAAACCATCTGCACGGGTCTATGGAGTTGAACCAACCGGCGCTGCCAAGATGCAAGCGTCCCTAAGTGCCGGGAAGATCGTTACAATCGCAGAGCCGAAATCGATCGCCGACGGCCTAATCCCGGCTTCTGTCGGAGAGCTTACCTTGGAGGCTTGTCAGAAAAACGTAGACGGAATGTTCAGTGTCACTGACGATGAGATCCTATCATCAATGAAATTACTGATACACCAAGCTCACATCTTCGCAGAACCATCAGGATCAGCCCCGCTGGCAGTTCTCTCAAAAGTCGAGAAGTCGAGTAAACTAGGAGGCAGAGTAGTCCTGGTTATCTCTGGAGGAAACGTTTCTCTCAGTCTTCTAGACCGACTGCTCTCGTAGGCGCTCATTCGGACCGGTAGCTAGTATGGGTAGCTTGTCTTGTACTCCTCTTGGTCCACTATGTTGCGAGGGCGGAGCCGTTTCAAATATCGGATAGTGTTCTCCACTGCGAGTTTGACGGGCTGACCTGTAGCGAGGCCCGATGGGCCCGAGACATGCGGGGTCCCTATGAAATTCGGCAGTGAGAGAAAGGGAAAGTCCGTCTTGAGGGATTCTCGATTTTCCCTGTACCACCATACGTCTGTCGCATATCGGAAATTTGGGTTGGCAACTAGGTGCTCGTACATCGCCTTTTCATCAACGAGTTCTCCTCTAGCCACGTTAACGAGGATCCCGTCTTTCTTCATCTCCGACAATCGCTCAGCATTCATGATCCTCGCGGTCTGACTAGTCAGAGGAAGAGCCAGAACTACTCCGTCGGATTTCTTGAGAAGCTCACTCAGCCCGCTTGGTCCTGTGAAGAACTTGACGCCTTTTGCTGCTAACTTCTTTCTGGAATAAGCGTAAATCTGCACTCCAAAGCCCTTGGCGATTCTGCCGACAACGGTTCCGATTCCTCCGAATCCGAGTATTCCGAGAATCTTCTTTCTCAGAACTGTGATCTCGCTCCCCTCGTCGAGAGTACGTTTGAGGGTCCATTTTTGTTCTCGCAGCGACACATGGAGCTCCACTATTCTCTTTGCGGCTGAGAGCAGCAAGGCCCAGGCATACTCGGCAACCTCGTACGAGTACGCCCCGGCGTTACTGCTCACGATAACACTCTTGTTGAGACTGGCGAAGGGGATGTGGTTGACGCCTGCGAGAATGCTCTGAATGAAACGCAGGCTGGTCATCTTTTGGAGCCTCTCATTCGTCAGTTGGCTTGGCCAAGAGAATACCAAGAGACAATCAATCGAGGGCAGAACTTCGTCCAGGCGATCTTCTGTGAAATCGGCGAGTTTGTAGACTTTGGAGTATTTTGAGAGCGCCCTGATGCTCTTGTCGTCGACGACATCTGTGCATACCAGGACATTATGACTAATTCCCGTCATGACGAAGAAGAATCTAGGAAACCGTCATCCTAATAACAAGTAAGTCTTGAAGGATAGTCAAGTTGGACTTTACGGAGATAATTCCAGAGAGACTCTGGGTCGGCGCAGCTCCCTCCAAAGACGACCTAGTTGAACTCAAGCGTAAGCTAGGAAGCGAGCTTGTGATAATGGACCTGACTGGAAGCAATGAGGAGAAGTCTTGGTGCCGTGAACTCGGCGTAGTGTACGATGCGAGAACTCCGTTAGTGCCCGAGTCGGGACAGGCGATTCCCATAAGCCGTCTCAAAATAGTGTCCGCGGTCATCGGAGATAATGTTGACTCAGGCAAGAAAGTTGTT
>DASPWY010000037.1:0-3090 GCA_035637575.1 Bathyarchaeia archaeon | reverse complement strand
GCCGAGTCCAAGGAAGCAATGCAGCCTAACAGCAAGTAACCTTCTTTTAGAGCACGAGCCAGAATTAATCTCGGAATCCAGGTTATGGGCCGAATCGCAATTGTTGGCGTCGGGCATTCAAAGTTTGGAAAAAGAAGCGATGCTTCCCTTCGAGAGCTCGCGTTCGAAGCGTACAGGAGTGCGCTCGACGATGCGGAATTAGAGTCTCCGGCGATAGATGGGTCGGTAGTCTGCTCAGCCACCCACTATGATAAGCAGAGATCCCCCGCCGGTGTTGTATCTGAATATCTTGGTCTCAGTCCTAAACCCACTTTCAACGTCGAAGCCGCGTGTGCCTCTAGTGCTGTAGGACTGAGAATCGCCTGGTCGCTAATATCGTCCCGCCTGCACGATGTAATCGCAGTGGTTGGAGTCCAGAAGATGACTGAGCTCTCCTCAGGAGAGATTCAGGAATTGATGGGAAGGGCTGGTGACGTGATGTGGGAATCTCCCTTCGGTACAAGCATGCCAGCATACTACGCAATGTACGCAAACGCCCACATGGCAAAGTACGGAACCACCGAGGAGGACATGGCACTAGTCACCGTGAAGAACCGAAAATATGGGGCTAAGAACCCCCAAGCAATGTTTCAGAAACCCATCACCGCCGAAGAGGTAATGAACTCACGCCCCGTCGCCAAACCCTTGAAACTCTACGACTGCTGCGCAAACGCTGATGGCGCTGCATGTCTAATCATCGCCAACTCTGAGATGACCAAGAAGATAACTGACAAGCCTGTCTGGATTGCGGGTCTCGGGCTCGCTTCCAGTCCTATGTCTCTCGCAGGGCGACAGGGTCCTCTGACCAGCTTCGAAGTTACAAAGAACGCAGCTAGGTCGGCCTACGAGATGGCTCGAGTAAAACCGAATGATGTAGATGTTGCTGAGGTCCACGACTCGTTCTCGATCACGGAGATACTGAACTACGAAGACCTCGGATTTGCTCGACCTGGAAAAGGAACTAAGCTTCTCAAGACCAACGAGACCGACCTTGGAGGAAAAATCCCTATCAATATTGATGGCGGACTCATCTCCAAAGGACACCCAGTGGGAGCCACTGGAGCCTCCCAGATCACCAGCCTAGTTCATCAGCTTAGAAAAGAGGCTGGAGACGTACAGGTCGACGGTGCGAAGATCGGACTCGCTCAGAACATCGGAGGAATAGGAATGTACTCCGCGGTTTCGATTCTCAGGGCGTAGATTTCTTGGGCTTCGAGAAATTCGGAAGATTCGGCTACGTCTCCCAGGCGAAGATCACACCTTTTGTGTCATATCTGGAGAAGAACCAGGTTATGGCAACACGATGCAAAGAATGCGGCACGCTATGTTTTCCACCCCGTGCTGATTGCCCGAAATGTCGAGGTAGCGAGATCGCATGGGTTCCCATCGAGGGCAAAGGAAAACTCATAACATTCACGGAAGTCTACTTCGCTCCCCCAGCGTTTCAAGATGCGACCCCTTACCTGCTCGGACTAGCGGAGCTCGATGATGGATTGAGGGTATTCGCCCCTATAAGCAGCGAAGTAGAGCTTAAAGATCTGAAGCCCGGTCTGGAACTGGTGTTAAGGGCCAAACACGCGGGAGAAGGAGTCTTCTACCAACTAGAATCGAAGTAAGTGCTAGCTGAGGTTTACCGAGACATTCTTAGTCCGTGTATAGTATTCGATCGCTCTAACCCCGTTCTCGTGTCCAATCCCGCTGTCCTTGTAGCCCCCAAAAGGCGTCTGGGGAAAGGTGACCAAGTATTCGTTGATCGCGACTCCGCCGACCTCGAGCCTCGACGCCACGTCGTGAGCCAGCTTCAGGTTGTTCGTCCAGACACCTCCATACAGACCGTAGTCCGTTTCGTTGGCCATCGCCACAACTTCGTCAGTATTCTTGAACTTCGTCACACATAAGACGGGACCAAAGATCTCATCACAACCGATCTTCATCTCGCCCGTCACGTCAGCGAAGATCGTCGGTTCGAGAAAGCTTCCTTTGTCGAGCTGTGGATCGCTAGGTTTCTTGCCCCCACACAGCAGTTTCGCGCCTTCTGCGACTCCGTCCTTGACGTAGCCCAGAACAGTTTCTTGCCGCGACTTTGAAACCAGGGGACCCATCTCCGTCGGTTCCTCGCTTCCAGGTCCAATCTTCATCGCTGACGTCTTCGCCACCAGGTCCTTGACGAATCCGTCGTAGATGGATTCGTGTATGAATGCGCGAGATCCTGCCCAGCACATCTGTCCAGCGTTGGTAAAGATCCCATCTTTCACTGCCTTGACCGCTCTCGGAAGATCCGCGTCGGCGAAGATAATGTGAGGATTCTTCCCCCCGAGCTCCATTACTACATGTGTAATGTTCTTGGCCGCTGCCTCCATAACTTGACGACCAGTGTCACCAGAGCCAGTAAACACGATTCCGTCGACATTCTTGTCAGAAACCAGTGCTGATCCAACCTCCGCGCCCGAACCTGTCACCACGTTCATCACGCCCTTCGGAGTCCCGGCCTTTACTGCGAGCTCTCCAAGCTTGAGGGCAGTGAGAGGAGTAAGCTCCGAGGGCTTCATCACTACGGTGTTGCCTGCAGCGAGCGCGGGTGCTAGACTTCTCGAGGCCAAGGCGATCGGATAATTCCAAGGAACAATATGGACTGTTACTCCCAACGGCTCTTTCAAGGTATAATTCAACCGCTTGGGCGGCACAGGAATCGTCTCGCCCTCAATTTTGTCCGCGAGCCCCGCAAAATACTCGAAAGCGCGAGCTGCCCAGGCAACATCGCCCTTTGACTCCCGGAGAGTCTTACCCTCATTCGACGTCTCCAGCCTCGCAAGCTCGTCGGAGTTCTCCCGAACCAGTCCCGCCAGCTTCGTGAGAATTCTCCCCCTCTTCCCGGAATCCATGTCTCGCCATTCAGGCGACTCGAAAGCAGCTCTAGCCGCATCAACAGCACTCTTGGCGTCCTGTTTGGACGCCCTCGGAACCTCAGCAATAATTTCCCCGCTCGATGGATCAATGACAGACGACCTGGCGCCTGTCGAGCTGTCCTTCCAATCTCCCCCAACGAGCATC
>DASPWY010000036.1:0-4737 GCA_035637575.1 Bathyarchaeia archaeon | reverse complement strand
ATCAGATTATTGCCAAGGCAAACGGCACGTGGCTCTTCTTGACCTCGTAGATTTTTAGATTTCAGTCAGACCTCCGTCCTAATTGCGATGACTGATTATGCTTGACTAGATTTCTAGACGGACTCTGTATTCGCCAAATTTGTTTCTGAAGATGTCGCTGATTTCGCCGACAGTACACTCGGATCGGACTGCTCTCAAAATATCTTCAACCAAGTTAGAATCTCCGGAAGCGGCACTCCCAAGTCTTGAAAGGGCGCTCTTCACTTTCGCTTTGTTTCTTGCATTCTTGAAATTCCTCAGCCGTTGAATCTGCCTCCTCTCTATTCTTGGGCTAATTTGCTGAATGGTTACTTCTTTTTGATCCCCTTCTTTGAACCGATTTACCCCGACGATTACTGTCTGACCCTCATCCACGGACGTCTGAAACTTATAGGCGTTTTCTTGAATCTGTCTGTGAACGAATCCGGATTCAATGGCTTTCCTCGCACCTCCAAGCTGTTGTACCCTGTTGATGAGGGTAGTGACTTGGGTTTCGAGCGTTTTTGTCAAGGATTCCAGATAATAACTTCCTCCTAGCGGATCCGCGGTGCGGCTCACTCCAGATTCATGCGCGATAATCTGCTGGGTCCGTAGCGCAGTTCTGACAGAATCTTCGGTGGGAAGACCCAGAGCCTCGTCACGGGAGTTTGTGTGCAGCGACTGAGTGCCTCCGAGGACGGCCGCTAGTGCCTGTATCGAGACTCGAGCAATGTTATTGTCAGGTTGCTGGGCGGTCAGGGTCTCGCCGCTCGTCTGAGCATGAAATCTGAGTTTGCAAGACTCAGGGTCGTGTGCTTTGAAACGTCGTCTCATTATACCTGCCCATATTTTTCGAGCTGCTCTGAATTTTGCTATCTCTTCGAGAAAGTCGTTTCGACATGCGAAGAAGAATGAGAGCTGGGGAGCAAAATCATCGATCTTGAGACCGCGAGCCAGTGCAGCTTCTACGTATTCAATGGCATTTGAGAAACAGAACGCAAGTTCCTGAATGGCATCGGCCCCGGACTCACGAATATGATAGCCGCTGATACTAATGGGATGCCAATGGGGCATTTTCCGAGCAGAATATTCTATGAGGTCGACCGCGAGTCTCAGAGAAAACTCGGGCGGATAGATGTAGGTATTCCGGGCAATGTACTCCTTCAGAATATCATTCTGCGTAGTTCCACGCAACTGCCTTTGCGGGACCCGTTGCTCCAGTCCAACAGCGGCATACAGGCAGAGCAGGATCGGTGCCGTAGAGTTGATTGTCATGCTAGTGCTGATTTTGCCAAGGTCGATTCCATCGAACAACCGTCTCATATCGTCGATACTGCTGATAGCGACTCCGACCTTGCCCACTTCCCCATCCGCTCTTGGATGATCAGAGTCAAGGCCGAGCTGCGTTGGAAGGTCGAAGGCAGTGCTAAGTCCAGTCTCCCCGTGAGAGATTAGATACTTGAATCGCCGGTTCGTTTCGCTGGCAGAACCGAAGCCAGTGTACTGCCTCATCGTCCAAAGTCGGTCCCGATACATGTTCGGGTAGATTCCCCTAGTGTAGGGAAACTCTCCCGGTTTTCCGATAGACCTAACCATTGCTGCAGAGATGTCTCGATTATCGTATGATGTCTTGACAGGTATTCCTGAGTCTGTCGTGATGCGATCAGGCATTTGCTGACACGTCTAATCTTGCGATGGCCTTCACAAGTCTTGAGGCCGCTGTCTCAGGGTCTAACTCCTTCTTCGCGACTTGTCCGAGTAAACGCTGCCATGACCTTTCTCGCTTGAGACGGGCGACTGTCTCAGTGTAAAAGTCTGAAAACGCAGCCTCGATAAGTTCGGACTCCAGTCGCTTTTTCGCTCTCTCCTCTCTCATGCCGTGATCCTCTAGGAATTTCTGGAATTTTTCGATGCTGTCCACTAGTGAGGGCACTCCTATTCCTTTGATTGCAACCGTCTTTAGCACAGGCGGTCGCCATCCATTCTTTTCTTGCAGCCCGCTCGCGACATTGAACATTGTCTTCGATGGATTGGTTATGTCTGCCTTGTTGACGACGAAAATGTCACCGATCTCATTGAACCCAGCTTTGAACGCTTGAACTTCGTCCCCGAGCTGCGGCATTAGAACTACGACTGTAGCGTCAACCGCGGTAGCGACTTGGACTTCTGTCTGGCCTGCTCCGACCGTCTCCACTATTACTACGTCCATTCCCGCGGCGTCGAGAACCCTGATGGTGTTTATCGCGGCGCGCGCAAGACCTCCCACATCGCCCCGAGAAGCCATGCTGCGAATGTAGACCTCTCTTTCGAGACTATGGTCCATCATCCGTATTCTGTCGCCTAAGATTGCGCCTCCCGTGAATGGACTGGAGGGGTCTATGGCCAAAACACCCACCTTTCGACCTCTCTTACGGAACTCTTGGATCGCCTTGTCGACGAGGGTGCTCTTGCCGGTTCCTGTGGGACCTGTAATCCCAACAGTGAAAGCTCTTCCTGTACGTGGATAGAGCTCGTGAATTAGTCTGCGACGAGCGAGGCCTGCACTCTCAACAATGGAAATGGCCTTGGCAAGGGCCCTATGATCGCCCTTCAACACTCTCGAGGCCAGTTCACTAACCAAGTCAGAGCCCTGATTGTTGGACGGGTCCGGAACGTATTTCAACGTTCAGAAGACGGACCCAAGAGATAATGGAGAAATAGGAAAATCCGACGTGGTATTGTTGTATTGTGACTATTTTGGTAAAGGGCTATTGGAAGAAGGTTCTGGACGAGGTCAAGAGGCAGCGGAAGGCTAGGCCTTCAACGTTTAACGCGAAATATCTCGCCAAGCTGAAACGCCAAGAGGCAGAATGGCAGGCGAAGACTCTCAAGCAGTGGACGAAGGACAGCCCGGAGCGGAAGCAAGAGTTCAGAAACCCTTCCAACATCCCGATCAAACGAGTCTACACTCCAAGAGACGTCGCCTACCAGGACGAATCTCGCGACGCTGGTCTTCCAGGCGAGTATCCGTATCTCCGAGGGGTCTATCCCACGCTGTACAGAGGGCGGCTCTGGACCATGCGAATGTTCTCAGGCTTCGGTACTCCAGAAGATACGAACAAGCGACTCCACTATCTCCTAGAGCACGGAGAGACAGGATTGAGCATCGCGTTCGACATGCCGACATTGTACGGATATGACCCTGACCACCCACGAGCAGAAGGCGAGGTGGGGCGCTGCGGGGTCTCGGTTGGTTCGCTGAAGGATATGGAGATCATCCTAGAAGGAATCCCGTTGGAGAAGGTGAGTACGAGCATGACGATCAACGCACCGGCGTCGGTCTTGACTGCGATGTATGTGGGCGTGGCGGAGAGGCAGGGATTGAAACCGGACGAGTTGAGAGGGACCGTCCAAGCAGATATTCTCAAGGAGTATATTGCGCAGAAAGAATGGGCCTTCCCTCCAGAGGCACATCTTCGAATAATCCGCGACATGATGGTCTACTGCACCAAGGAGATGCCGCAGTGGAACTACATCAGCATCAGCGGCTATCACATTCGCGAAGCCGGATCTAGCGCCGTCCAGGAACTAGCATTTACACTGGCGGACGGTTTCGCCTATGTTGATCTGGGAATCGAAGCTGGTTTGAAAGTGGACGATTTCGCGCCGCGACTGTCTTTCTTCTGGAACTGTGGAATGGACTTCTTCGAAGAGATTGCAAAGTTCAGAGCGGCAAGAAGAATATGGGCGCGAGTCATGAAAGAGAAGTACAAAGCCAAAGACCCGCGATCTTTACTGTTAAGGACGCACGCTCAGAATTCCGGCGCGTCACTGACCTGGCAACAACCGCTCAACAATATCGTTCGGACCACAATCGAGGCGTTAGCCACGGTTCTCGGCGGGACCCAGTCTCTACATACAAACTCTTACGATGAAGCTTGGGCTCTTCCTTCAGAACAGGCAGCGACGGTTGCACTGAGGACTCAACAGATCATCGCGGAAGAGACGGGAGTCACCGATACTATCGATCCGCTTGGCGGTTCGTATTATCTAGAATGGCTTACTGATGAGATGGAGGAAAAAACATTCGAGTATTTTGACAAGATAGAACGCGTAGGAGGATTGCTGAACGCGATCAAGACCGGATTCTTGCAACGAGAGATTGCAGACACCGCCTACCGCTACCAGCAGGAACTGGAGCGGGACGAGAGAGTCGTGGTTGGTGTGAACAAGTATCAAGTCGATGAGAAACAGCCGATTGAGACCCTGAAAATCAACGAAGAGGCTCAGAGGCGACAGATCGAGCGGATAGTCCAAGTCCGGGACACGCGGGACAATGCAAAGGTTCACGAAGCGTTGGACGAGTTGCGCAAGACGTTCGAGGATTCCAAGGCTAATTCCATGTATCCCATCGTCAAAGCGGTCCGAGCCTACGCAACACTGGGAGAGATCATGGATGTCGGTCGGAAGGTCTTCGGAGACTACAAGGAGCCTCCAATCCTCTAACCAGTAAGATCATCCCAAGAGACGACCGAACCAGGCACATGAAAACAGAGAACGCTTACTCCTCCAAGGAACTGAGCCAAACTACCTGGCCCGACTTCGAAACGTTATTCGCAAAACACAACGGTGTCTGGGGCGGATGCTGGTGTATGTTCTACCACACTAAGGGAGAGTTTCTCATCAAAGGGCATGGTCCAGATAACAAGAAGTCAAAGAAGGCGCTAGTCGAGAAAAGAC
>DASPWY010000035.1:0-9911 GCA_035637575.1 Bathyarchaeia archaeon | reverse complement strand
CTCGATGAGATCCCGAAGAAACGTAAAGCACTAGGCCTTACCCAGTCCAAACTCGCGCAGCTCGCAGGAGTCAGCCAATCCATAATCGCAAAGATCGAATCCGGAACAGTCGACCCGTCATACTCGATAGCGAAACGATTGGTCGAAGCTCTCGAGAAAGAGAGCATTCAGACCTCGCGACCCAGAGTCAGCGAGATCATGAGCAGACCCGTTATCTCTGTCTCCAAAACCCAACTAGTCCGAGAGGCTGTGGATCTGATGAGAAAGCGAGGCTACTCACAACTCCCGGTGTTCGATGGAAGTAGGTGCGTCGGAAGCATCTCAGAAAAGACCATCCTAGACCGTGCCGCCCGCGGAGAACCGCTCGAATCCCTACTCAACAACAGAGTCCGGGACATTATGGACTCGCCGCTCCCAATGGTCAACGACGATACGCCATTGGAAATGGTTCTAGGTCTCTTGCAAGGAAACTACGGTGTCCTCGTAACTAAGGGAGAGAGCACCATCGGGATACTCACAAAATCTGACATATTGAAAGTCAAGCAATAGCACCCTACTGCCCCGTCTCGGGTCGCGCAGCCACCCTGACTGACTCGTGATGTGGAATTGTTTCCGGTGAAGGTTCATGGTAGTAACAGCATCCATATCCAAGATTGCGCTCTGCTTCCTCTCGGCTCAAGATTACCAGTCAGGACGCTTGTAGGTGGATAGGTCGCAATTAGGAAACGGATTGATCACATGCTAACCATATTCGGCAAGAAAAAGAAGGACGATTCCAGTGTTCAGATAGACACCGGGACAGATGCCGGTCAAGCATCCTCCCAGACACCATCACCGATGCCACCCGAATCGATGCAAACACAGACTCCTGTTCCAACAACCATTCAGAATCAACCTGCGACCTGGCCTACCCAGACTCCTGTAATGAGCCAGCCCATTCTACCACCCCCAGCACCTCCGATGAGACAGATGAGCCCGGGACAGACGCCGAAACAGCTGCCACTCGACGCGTCATTCCCTTCGGAAGAAACCTCTCTATCGAGAATCCTACAGTCGCTACTCCAAGACATCCCGACAGCTACCGGGTCCACCTTCGGTTCAATGCGGGAGAGCACTCCCGAATACGTCCCACTACGCTCCACTCCCCCAAGTAGAGCCATGGTAATTGGTCAGAAAGACGATGAGGGAGGATGGGAGGAACAAGGCAAACCCTCGACGAGCAAGCAACCACAGAGCATTCCGAGCGCACCAATTATCAAACCAGCTAACACGCCAGGGACCCAAGTTCCAACAGGAAAGGCAACGACTACTCCACCTATACCAATTCCTCAGGTTGCACCTCCACCGATTCAACAAAAGCAAAACCAGCCTACTGAGAAGCCCCAGGATAAACCCACCAAAGCGGACAAGGCCTCAAAGGAAGCTCCGCTTCAAAAGGCGAAAAAGCCTCCGCAGAGTTTCGATCACATTTTCGAGTTGACTCAGGGAAACCTGGAGAGCCCGGGTTTTGTGATTATCAATGGCCCGCCAGGAGCTGGCAAGACAACTCTCTGCTCAGGCCTCACAGCCAACTATCTGAAGAGGGGTGATCCGTGTCTCTTCGTGACTTATGATCAGGCTCCCACCACGCTCCGAGAACAGATGAAGAAGCTTGGATCGGATCCGTTACAATACGAATCTCAATACCGGTTCGTCGTTGTCGATGGTTACGCGTCCCAGTCTGATTCATTCAGTATGGAAGCGGCTTACCTGGATCAGCCTTTCAGCTTCGAAAACATTCAGGATACGCTGGTCCGGAACAGTCAGGTATTCATGGGCGAGAAGATCAGAGTCATCTTCGACTCCATCGACAAACTTGTGACGAAGGTCCCGCAGAAAGACTTCGTCAAGAGCTTCACGGAGCTTGCGGGGAAACTCAAAGACTCGGGCGCGACGCTCATCGTTACGGTTGACTTGTCAGCGCTTCCGAAGGACTTGGCTGGCTCCTTGACAGACATGGCAGACTGCGTCGCTGACTTGTCCAAGGATAATTCGGATCCAAATGAGAGAGAGCTGAAGATTCAGAGACTCAACCAAAAATCCGCCAAGATTGATGCCGAGACATTTGAAATCGATGCCGGCAAAGGATTAGTCTTCGGCTAGGATCGTATGTTCTAAACTAGTAGGCGAATCTACTCACTGCCCCGAGGCCGGATTTCTTGTGGAGCAGTTAGAGGAACTTGTTGCCGATCCCCATGGCTTCGTTTGTCTTTGCGATAGACTTGCGTCCCTCGCTCTCCAATCCGGTAAGTGCTCTAACAGCATCTACGTTCTCCGGGACAACAACGCTCTCGTTATGGACTTGATACACCATGTTCGCCTCGCCGTCTGTCACGTCAAGGATGTCCTCCCAAAAGGCTACTTCCCACATATCAGCTCTCACCCGTCCCAAGTCCCGCATCATCTCGGCCACCGCGTTCATGCTATCGACTCCATCCGAAGTCCGGACTGGTGCTAGCCTCGGCGCGCCCTTCAACACCTGGAGCACATCCTTCTTCTCTGGTTCTCCTTTCAATTGGACCATTGCAAAGTGCAAGTGACCTAGGTTGAACGGTCCCCTAGCCGCCATTGTCGTAATGTTTAGTTTTGGAATGATCGTCTGTGCGTCTGGACCCTGGTGTGAAGGAATGTGGGCTTCGGGGACGACAGTATTGATGAGACCCGTCTTATGGCTCTCCCAGGGGTCAGTGCCTCTCCTGAACAAGACAACCCGGGCCTTCTTGACGCCGATCGTATTATGAAGCGTCCCAACTGTTCTGCAGATCCCAGTCGTGTTGCAGCTTACCACGCGTGTAGCGCCTCGGTTGAGATTTTCCTCGTAATTGCACTGGGCGACAAATGATGATCCTGTCAGCTCTTGTTTCTCTCCGCCTTGGAAAATTGACTTAACGCCAGCCTTGTCGTACAAGGCCTTGTTCTTCGCCCCCAGCCCCGCCGGCGTACAATCTACGATGACGTCGATCTTTCTCAATAACTCCTCGAGCGTCCCAGCAACCTCCACTCCCGCCCTTTTCATGTCTGGCAGTTTTTCCGGGATTGACGCATAGATCTGGTAACCCTTCATCTGACCAAGCTTGACCCGGTAGTCTCCAGCAACATCGGAGACACCGACAAGTTTCATGTCGTTCTGTTTCGAGACAGCGTCAGCGACTCGTTTTCCGATAACTCCGAATCCATTTACTCCTACCCTGACCGCGGTCTTGGGCATTTTGATGATTCTCTCGAAAAGAGATTGATGCGGCTCTCTTTTAGCCCTAACGGGTAGAAAAGTGGGTCCAGAGACGGGCTTTAATACTAGCCCGCCTGTTTGGAAGGGTAAGCTTACAGCTTAACAGTATAGTGAGGAATTAAGGAAGGTCAGTGAATTATGGAGGTTAAATTTTCATGGTTGAACCGTCGCAGTACGCTTCGACAACAAAATACATAGTTAAAGCAAAGTTCGATGTTCAAGGCGTCGTCGAGAAGCCCGACGTAGTCGGTGCGGTTTTCGGCCAGACAGAAGGTCTCTTCGGCCCAGATCTAGACTTACGAGAACTACAAAAATCCGGACGCATAGGCCGGATCGAAATTAACCTAGATTCCAAACACGACAAGACCGCAGGCTCAATAGTAATCCCGTCAAGCCTCGACAAGGTCTCGACAGCCATTATAGCCGCTGCGATTGAGAGCGTAGACCGCATCGGACCCTGCGAAGCGAAGATCAGCCTAGAGAAGGTAGAGGATGTCCGAGAGGAAAAGCGTAAAGCAATTCTCACCAAGGCCAAGGATATTCTTCGAAAATGGGTCGTAGAGTCTTCCCCGAGCACCGAGGAGGTCGTGAAGGAGGTTGCTGGATCACTCCGCGGAGTCGATGTCATAGAATACGGACCCGAGAAACTCCCCGCTGGACCCGAGGCTGAGAGAGGAGACATTATCGTCGTGGAAGGCAGAGCGGACGTCATACTCCTAATGAAGGTCGGCATCAAGAACGTAATCGCACTCAACGGCACCAAGGTTCCGGAGACGGTCATCAAGCTCACAAAGGACCGAGAAGTCACAGCATTCCTAGACGGGGACAGAGCGGGCGACCTGATCCTGAAGGAACTCACGCAGGTTGCTGAGATCGACTATGTGGCTCGTGCTCCTTTCGGCAAAGAAGTGGAAGAACTCACACCCAAAGAGGTCATGAGAGCCCTACGGGAACGCGTACCTCTAAACATGGCAAAGCCAATTGAGAGACCACAATTTGCGCCCCGACCCGAAAGAACGGAACGTCCTTACCAAGAGAAATCCTATACCGAGCGAGCCTATGGTCCAAGAGAACAGGGCTACGGTCCGCCTGAGATTACCGTTCGCGCATCTGCTCCTGCCGAGAAACCGAACCTACCTCCGCCGGTCTTCGACGCCGCGAAGGATTTACGCGGAACCTTGGAGGCTGTAGTGTTCGACGAGGCGGGTAAGGAGTTGTCTAAGATGCCTGTGAGCGAGCTTGCGGAGAAGATACCGAGCCTTGAAAACTCTCACCTTGTTCTTTTCGACGGCGTGGTCACGCAGAGACTTCTGGATATCGCCGCGGGAAAGGGCATAAAATACGTGATTGGAGATCGAGTGTCGGATGGGGCGAAAAAGCCAGCTAATGTTAGCGTGCTGACGCTCAGCGACTTATCCTCGTTTGGTCCCAACTGATAGGCTAGTTTGCGAAGCCGGAGCCGCTAGCAACTGCTCCTCTGACGTACCGAGAATTTCTAGGATACGTGCCGCAGCAGGCAGAATCTGATTCCGGACATAGTAATCATAGTCCACCTCTTCGATCGTGACTTTGTAATGTGGCTCCGCTTTCTGAAACAGTTTTCCAGGTCTCTTGGTTATGATGAAGCCTACTTTGTCGCCAGCTGTGACTGGCCAGCCGTCCTTGGCCATTTTCTTCGCCGCTTCCACATGGGGCGCGTTCACTTCGTATCCTTCCACGGGCTTCGTCAGTGTTTTCCATATGATGAATGAGGACAAGGGTAGTTTTTTTGATTTCAGATTCTGTGTCAAATCTTGCACATAGCTGGTCGCTCGCTTTGCGCTAGCGTCTTCCAAGACCATTCTCAGAACCGCATTCTGTACGTCTCGGGCCAGGTTGGACCAGTCACCCCTCACAGCCTCGAGGCCAACGACGTCGACCTGTCCGTCTGTTTTTAGGCCCGCGTATTTTTTCTTGGCTTCTGTGAAGAGTATTCTCTTGTAGATTTCTGATAGGTTGATTTCGAGTCCTAGCTGTCGATCGATCGCAGCTTGGAACTTCTGGACGAGTTTCTCATCATTGTTCAAAAAGAGGCTGTCCGTATCACCATAGAAGACGGTGAGTCCGAGGCTCTTCGCGAGCGCTATCGCGCGGTTGATGGTCTCTCTTCCCAAGGCAGCGGCTGATTCTGCGACTTCCTTCGAATACCAACGTGCGCCAGCCCAGCCCGCGTAGCCGTAGACCGCATTTGTCATGACTTTGACAGCCTTCTCACGGGCTTTTAGCAGAGGATACCTCAAATCGCTACGGGCTGTGCGCTTGAGCTCAGCTTTCGTCGTCTTGCGGGCTTCGATGAGTTTGGTGAGAACTATTCTGTAGAACCCGGAGGGGTTCTTTCTAAATCGGTGTTTTACTTCAGGGACTTCGAAGACGTCCTCCTTCTCTTTCCCGATGACGAGCGTGTCGGGAGAAATGTTGTATTTGATCATCAAGCTGGGATACATAGATGAAAAGTCGAGACTGGCCACGTTATCGTGTAGCCCCACCTTCGGCTCAAGGACTATCGCTCCCTTGTATGGAGTGATGGGCTGTTCGGTTCTGGGGGGGATTAGCTGGCCAAGATTGTGGGTCTCCATCATTAGGTAGTTGTCGACGCGGAATCCTACGGCTGCGGCTATCACTTGGTCAGGAGGCAATCCCGAGAGAGCGGATATCTGGACGACATAGTCGATAGCTTCCTGTCCGATCTTTAGGATGGTTTCAGTCTGTTCTTCCACTTGTTTGACTAGGATTCTTTTCTGGTCTGGTTTTGACCAGTAGTCGAAGTAAGCTGTCTCATCGATAGGCTTCTGAGTTGATGATTGGATTCCGAGATATTTTGCGACGTTCTCGATAGTTTTGTTCTTGACCTCATAGAGGTCCTCGGCGAAATTGAGAAGGTCAACGTTCGCTCGTCCGATCAGCGAGTAGTGCCCGTAGAGGCTTTGATGTGGTGGACCCTCATCTCTGCCGACTCTGAGCGGGGTCTTGGTCTTGTTAGCCCTCTTTACAAGGTAAGGCCAGTGGATACTGTTTCCTTCGAAGCTGAGAACAAAGTCTGGATTGTTTTTGATGACGTCTTCGCCGAACCTCTGAATGGTACTCTCGTCGGAGTGGGTTTGGGTCAGAAGAACTTCGTTTGCATCCTTGTCTGTTCTCCAACTGACGACCTGGACTGGGTCTCTTATGGCGCTTGGTGCGCCTATTTTGCTAACTGATAGGAGTGAGAAGGAGAAGAGATCTACGCTAGGGGGTTCCTCCCTGGCGATCGCGTGGGGATGGTCTTTTGCTGTTAGGGTTTCTTGGACGCTGAACTTCTTTGGGTCTATCGTTGAAGCAGTGGTATCCGCCTCGTACCACTGGCATGGCTTGATTCCATAGTCGTACTGGTACTTGATCGCTAGTCGGAGTTTCTCTTCATAGGTTGCTTCAGCACCAGTTTTTTTCAGCGTTTCTCGTGCAGCCTTCTCCAGGAAGTCTGGGTCCTTACAGAACACCTTGAGGACGACTCGTTCGTCGGCCAGCAGTTTCTTCTTCTCGATCGTAGTATTTTCGATAGTGGGATGAGGTTTTTCTGCTTCCAGCTTTTTCCTCAGTTCTTCCGGGTCCTGATCCTTTCTCGGTAGGAGGTAGAAGTACGCTCGGTAGTTGTCGTCGATGATGAGGACCCTTTTTCCTTCGTGGGTGATGCCCCAGAGCCAGATCGACGATCTTCCCTCGTAGTTCTCATGGTTGAGGTCAAGCAGCCAGAAGGTTCGTTGCATAGTCCTGCTGACCGTTTTCTGTCTAAGGGTTTAAATTCGCGGGCCGGGCGCGGGGTCTTCTCGGGTAGTCGAGATAATGGCGGAGAAGGCTAAGCAACCGGCAGACCACTGGGGAATCGCCCACATCTACTCAAGCTTCAACAACACCATGGTTCACATTACCGATTTGACAGGTGCAGAGACGATCTCGCGCAGCGCAGGTGGTCAGCATGTGAAGGCTGATCGATTGCAAGGGACCCCATACGCGGCAATGCAAGCAGCAGCGGCTGCAGCAAAGGTTGCGAAAGACAAAGGGATAACCTCTCTCCATATTCGTGTTCGAGCGCCTGGCGGTCACGGAGCTCGGACCCCTGGTCCCGGCGCCCAGGCAGCGATCAGAATGTTGGCTCGTCATGGGTTCCGGATTGGCAGGATTGAGGATGTCACTCCTGTTCCACATGACGGGACTCGTCGACCTGGCGGACGACGCGGTCGCCGCGTCTAGACTTCCCGGGAGTTTTTCCTCAACGTCCTACGCTTCTCAGATTCGGAAGATAGTAGGCAAGCATCACAAGTGGCGGGCTGAAGAGTGCCTGAACATGATTGCCTCTGAGAACGTGACGAGTCATACTGTTAGACAGCTTCTCTCAGGCGATATGGGCCACCGGTATCGGGCTGATGATCGGTTCTACAAAGGGACCAAGTTCATGGACGAACTCGAATCCTTTGGAGAGAAAATAGCCTGCGAGGTTTTCGGTGCCGACTGGGCCACGCTCCGGCCACTCTCCGGACACTTGGCGGATATGATCATGGTCTCGACCCTCGCCAAGCCAGGCGGTTCTATTCTCACCGTCAGTCCTGCGGATGGAGGCTATCCGGGTCTAAGCGATCAAGCTGGATATCCAACATTCGTGAATGTTCGGAATCTGTATTTTCCATTCGATTCGGAACGGATGAACATTGATGCAGAGAAGGCTCGAGGGTTGATAGAGGATGAGAAGCCCTCGCTCGTCGTCTTCGGCCAGTCCTTCTTCCTATTCCCACATCCTGTCAAAGAGCTGGCGGAAGCTTGCAACGAGGCAGGATCTAGGATGGTCTACGATGGCTCCCATGTGCTTGGATTGATTGCGGGGGGCGAGTTCCAGAGGCCGCTTCAGGAAGGCGCGGAACTCTTACTGGGATCTACTCACAAAAGCCTGTTCGGTCCACAGGGAGGAATAATTGTTGGAAAGAAGGAGGTTGAAGCGGAAGTGAAGGGCCGACAGTTCCCTGGTCTGGTAGACAATGCTCACTGGAATCGAATTGCTGCATTGACCTATGCGCTGGATGAGGCGCGTAGAAACGGTGGAAAATATGCGGCACGCGTGATTGAAAATGCCAAGGCCTTGGCGAAGAGTTTGCACGAGAGAGGCGTGCCTGTAAAATGTGCAGAGTACGGGTTCACGGCGTCCCACCAAGTCTACCTTAACATGAAAGATGAGAAAGAAATCGACAGGCTAACCCAGCGGCTGGAGGATGCGAATATCATCGTGGATCGCGGGATACGGATAGGCACCTGCGAAGCCACGAGGCACGGAATGAAACCCAAGGAGATGGATAGGGTAGCGGAACTCATAAGTCAAGTTTACAAGGGCACAGACCCTGCAAGGATTCGGCCGCAAGCCACTAAGCTGAGACGAGGATTCAGTTCAATCCTCTACGCTTAGACGGAAAAATCTTGGAAACAGGTTATTATTCGGCCGGCCGTCTAATCCAGAGTATGTCTCTACCTAAGCAGGGTGACACCGTGAAGGTGACCCTGTTGAATCGTGAGACGATCGAAGGTGTCGTCGAATGGGTCGATGGCAATGGTCTCTGGGTGAAAGGAGCTGAAAGGTCGAGATGGGTCCCTCTGGAAGCTTTTACCGCGCCGCATGAGTCTCATCCGATAGATGCCAAGGAAGAGCAGTCCGCAGCCTAGCATCGAGAAGAGGCAGAATCTGAGAGCTGAACCAAAACCTTGACTCTCCCGTTCAGCCTCGCCTGGGCGTTGTTCACCGTCTTCGAGAAAGTTGTGCTGAGACTGCCATGGCCGCTAAGACGATTTGTGATAATGCAGTTTCCTGATGAATTCGCAGCTCAACAAGTAGTTGTTCGGGCTAGGACTCTTCGATAGAAGACTCGCGTTTCCAGACTAAGATTGCTCTGACGAATCTGACGCTTGCGCTCTCTGGCTCTGTACCTGGGTCGTTAAATCCAGAACGTTCTTCAGTTCCTTTTTCAAGATAAGAGGATCATGGTTGAGGTTGAAGTAGTCTGCGAAAGTTATCGTTGTCCGCAGAAGCCTTGAGCGTCCGATCTTATCGTAACTGATTAGATCCATTTCCTTCAACTGTTTGACGTGGTGATATGCGAGTTTTCCTCTAACCCGTACGACATGTGACTGAGGAATCGGCTGTCTTAGAGCTATGAACGATAAGGTTCTCAATGGACCTGGGGTCAAGAGAGGTCTGTTTGAGAGCTTCCTCACGTGCTTAGCAAACTCTGGCCTGAGCTGCATCACAAACCTTCCATCTGGTAATTCTAAGACTTGGACCGAGCTGTCCAGTTTGGCATAGCGTTCGGCTATGGCTCTTGCAATGGATCGAATCTTCTCTTCGGACCTTGCGCCGATTACTGATCCGATCGTCTTGAAGTCTAGCGGTCTTCCCGAAACGTAGAGTGCTGCCTCACAGAGCTGTTGTTGAAGCGACAAAGATGATGTCTTAGCTGCTGGTTCAGTCTGAGACTGGGTTTCCATTGTTTATCACTTCGATCCGAATATCTCCAAATTCTTCTCTCTGAACTAGACCAACCTTTCTTTCTATGGCGAGGAATAGAAGCATGATGAACATGCGGACCGC
>DASPWY010000034.1:0-7063 GCA_035637575.1 Bathyarchaeia archaeon | reverse complement strand
AATTCCACGGCCTTGCTGACCGCGGCGGACTTTCTCTCCTCAGAGAGCTTTCGGTAACTGTTCAGGACCTGTTCCGTCTCCTTGTCTGATTGCAGAGCCTCGGCGTCGGCCTTGCTCTTCGCCTCGCGGAGTATCTCCTCCCTCTGTTGTTGAGCGCGGGCGATGGCTTCTTGCCTGATTCGTTCCGCCTGTTCGCGTGACTCGGAGATTATCTGTTGGGCTTTTGCTGATGCTTCGTCGACGATTCTGCGTGCTTGTGCTTCGGTCTCGACGATCTTTTTGACCGCGTCTATTCCGGACAATCTCCGTGGGTTCTCCGAGAAATCCTATTGTTCGTTTCGGAGAAACCGGGAATGGGCCTATAAAACTGTGGGGTCAAACTCTCCGATCAATACGGTCAATATTGAAGGATGCGAGTTGATCTTGAGACTGGATGGCTACTGTTGGGAAACCTGCTTCATCAAGCTTATACGAACGACGGTCGGGTCCCTGTTTTCGCCGGGGGCCGAACCAGGCCGGGGTTGGCATATGCCACCGAAGGCCGATCGGATAAGGCGACGGGCTGCAGACACGGCTCGTAGCAACCCGTAGTAAACATCCCACAACGGATGGCTAAGGTGGGTTCAACTCCCACCCCCGGCTCCAACGCGAGCGATTGGGTTTGCTTGTGCGTCCCGCCCTAAGACTCTGATTGTAGTTCCTGCTTGGTTCTGTTAGCCTTCTCGGTAAGGATATCTATTGCAGTTTCTAGGCGCTTACATTTCTCCTTCTCAGAGAAGAGTGCAGCAAGTAGTTCGTTGATCTTGCTGAGGGCATAGTCCATGCTCCTGTTGATCTGACCAAGTGGTACATAGTCGAGGCGGCGAGGCATCGTAGAGAACAACTGTCGCTGTGCGGCGTTTATCTCGCTCATCTTGGCAGAGTCGGTTGCGCCCAACCAAGTCACGTCACGTGCGGCCTTCAAGCTCTCATACAGCTGGTTCTGCAGGTCAATGTACGCGTCCCAGTAGACGAGCCACGACTCGTTGAACTCAACGAAAGTCTGCTGGATTCTCTTGCTCTTATCCGGGTCCGAGACAACTGACAATAGTGACTGAAGAGCACTGCTGGATGGTAAAATGGGTTACGGGACGAAGTGTTTGCAGAGTCCCTGTCGAATGCCGACGACTGTTTATGAGTAGCGATACAGGCCCGCTTGTCTGGTAGTTTTGGCAGAATTCGTCTGCGATAGGTGCGGGGGTCAGTTCGACTACAGCGAGCTCAACACGCAAGACAAACTGGTTCTCGACTCTTCTGGCAAGTGGAAGAACGAGCGCAGCTACAGATGCTTTGACTGTGAAAAATCTGGTCTCCTCGGCCAGGTCATAGCGTAGCCTGCTGAACTGGGCCACGGCTTTTCATTTCGGGCTATCAAAATCTACCGTTGCTGCAGAGACCCGGACCGTGGGTAAGCGGCGCTATGGGCTTGGCCTGCGTGATTTTTCCTTGACGAATGCCGAATGGTAACAGCATGCTCAAGCCGATCATCCTCCTAAGGTAATCTCCGCCTCCCCGGACTGAGTGTTATGGCTATTCAGACCACAGAACTGATTGCTCTTGATACCGGTAGCGTCATGGCCGAGCTGGTCTTTGGTTCCATCGACGGAATCTTCTCAGTCTTGGGAATAATTGCTGCTGGGGGGGCAGCCCTCCTTACGAACTTGCAAATATTCACTACTGGGATGGGGGGTGCTGCCGCCGGCGCGCTCTCTGTTTTTGCAGCGACCTACCTCTCTGAGACAACGGAGAAGAAGACTCGTCTCCTCAACGCTTGGGAAAACTCGAAGAACCTCAGAGCTCGAAAGTCAAGCAACAGCAATAGTCAGAGAAGGGTTCCGACGAAGAAGGAGCATGCACTGTTTCACAGTCTGCTATCAAAGGTGCACCGCCGGGCACTTTTATCGGGATTGGTAACATCGGGAACCTCTTCGATCGCATCTCTAGCTCTTCTGCTTCCGCTGGTCTTGATCGCGCAATCCTACTCGGTCTCAATCTCCATTCTCTTGGGCATTACTCTACTTTCGTTTCTGGGCGCATTCCGGGGAGCGTCTTTGAAACAGTCAGCTGCCAAATCCGCGATTAAGATGGTAATCCTCGGAGTAGTCATAATCGTCGCCAGCAGGATTCTTGGCAATTACGTAGAGACGGCCTTCCTGAACCATCCATAGAGCAACTGCCGCCCAGACTTAAGAACGGGTAAGGATAGTACGTCTCGATCTCTTTGGCCGATTTCCGTGTCGTGCTTGTGGAGCCAAGTTTCGAGGAGTCGATCGGCTTTGTTGCCCGAGCGATGAAGAACTTTGGACTCTCAAATCTTCACCTCGTCAATCCAAAAACAGTTCTTGGTCCAAGTGGAAGAATGAGAGGCGGCCATGCACAGGATGTTCTCGATTCCATAGTTGAGCATCGCTCGCTCAAAGAGGCGCTGGAAGGTCTCCATCTCTCAATCGGAACCAGTGCGCAGAGATCATACGCCGCCTCCAATCTTGTTAGAAAACCCATGACACCTCGAGAACTCGGCCATGTTCTGAAAAATGGAACAGGAACGGTCGGGATAGTGTTTGGTAGAGAAGGCACCGGGCTCACCAACGTAGAACTCGCTCAGTGTGACGCGACCCTAACCATTCCCGCAGTCTCAGAATATCAGACGCTGAACTTGTCCCATGCAGCAGCGATAGTCTTCTACGAACTGCACATTGCGGCATGCGAGTCGTCCAGGGAGGAGCTTGCCTCAGAACAAGTCAAGAAAACAATTCTCGGGTTCTTGTCCGACTCGGCTCTCCAGTCGGGGATAGAGTGGCATGATAGGGCTCTGCTCACAAGAGCCTTTAGGAATGTTCTGGGAAGATCAGCGATTCGACATCGCGAAGGGAGCCTGTTGGTTGAGGTGCTGCGCAGAATCTCGGAGGCTCTGACCCAGACGAAGAAACCGGAGGATTCTGGAGCGTTATCAGCTGTTACGGAGACTGAGACAGGAACTAGAGGTTGGGCTGAACATACGTCGGGTCTGCCTCAAACGCACGATTCTTAGTTTCAGACGGCAGGACTAACCGTCATCGGTTGGCGTGCATTCATGCTCCCAGTCTTAGGGACCTCCCTAGGTGAAGGGGGTGGAGTTGGGTCAAAGGCATCGGACGAAGCAGGGTGGGTGATCCTGCCGTTGTAGCTTACCAGTGCTTTGACGAGAGCCCGGGCAAGCTCTAAGTTCGTCACGACTGGGATTCCAAATTCTGCAGCTTTTCTTCTTATGATATACTCATCACGCAGGATCAATCGCGATTCAGCTTTTTTCTCGTGTGCTGGTATGTTGATGACGAGTTTGATCTCCTTACTGGTTAAGTAGTCGAGAATGTTCGGTTTCCTACGCTCTCTTACTTTGTAAAGCGTTGTCGATTCTATTCCTTTCCCAGCTAGCTCCTCGGCTGTGTGCCGGGTCGCATAAATTCGATACCCGCTCTCCGCGAGCAACCGGGCGTATGGGATTATTCCCTTGCGAGTCTCGCCCATGCTGATGAGGACTGCATCGCCCTTCCTGGGAACGTAGAAGTTGCTGGCGATAAGCGCGTTGATGAAAGCATCTTGGAAGGTGTCTCCGAAGCACGCGACCTCGCCGGTTGATACCATCTCCACTCCGGTTATCGGGTCCGCATTGTCGAGTCGAGTGAATGAGAACTGTGGAGCCTTCACCCCGAAGCCGGTCGATTTTCCTTCGCCTGGCTTGATTGTCCCGCCCATAATTGCGATGGCAGCGAGGTCCATCAGATTTGTTCCGATCATCTTTGAAACGAATGGCATACTCCTAGATGCTCTGAGGTTGCACTCTATCACTTGAACGTCACCATTTTTGACGAGGAATTGGATGTTGAAGGGGCCCTTGATCAGGAGGGTCTGCGCGATCATGTCAGAATATCTGATTATTCGTTGTCTCGTTGCCTCTCCGATGGTCAGAGTCGGAATACTCATAGTAGCGTCTCCAGAGTGTACTCCCGCGTTCTCCACGTGCTCGACTATCGCTCCGATGAAGACATTCTTCCCATCGCAGACGCCGTCGACCTCTACTTCTCGGGCCCCGCTCTGGAATTTTGATATCACTACCGGGTAGTCTTTGGAAATTTTTGCTGCTTGTTCGATGTATTCTGTTAATTGCTTCTCATCGAACGCGACGTTCATTGCTGCACCGGATAGAACGTATGATGGTCGGATCAGTACGGGGTAGCCTATTCTCTGAGCGAATTTCTTAGCATCTCCTAGATTCTCGACTCTGCTCCATTCAGGCTGTTGCACTCCGAGTTTGTCAAGAAGCAGACTGAACTTTGATCGGTCCTCAGCAGTATCGATACTCGTTGGTGATGTTCCTAGTATTCTCGCGTGCTTAGCTAGTCCTAGGGTGAGGTTGTTGGCGGTCTGTCCACCTACGCTGACCACCACCCCCGCGGGTTTTTCCTTGTCTATAATATCGAGGACTCTCTCTAGAGTGAGCTCCTCGAAGTATAGCTTGTCCAGAACGTCAAAGTCCGTCGACACCGTTTCAGGGTTGCAATTCACCATGATCACCTCCCTAGTCGAACCTTTCAGCGCGAGTGCCATGTTGACGCAGCACCAGTCAAATTCTACGCTTGATCCGATTCTGTAGCAGCCTGAGCCTAGGACCATTATGCGATCTTTCTCAGAGCGGACGATGTCGTCTTCGCTCCCCCCGTAAGTTAGGTAGAGGTAGTTTGTATTGGTCGGCCATTCAGCGGCGAGTGTGTCGATCTGCTTGGTGAAAGGGACGATGTGATTGGCTTTTCGAAATTGGCGAATATTGTCGGCGGTCTTCCCTGCGAGGCGCCCTATTCTGGCGTCGGAGAATCCTAGAATCTTGGCGCTTCTGATTGTCTCGTCTCTCAGGCGTTCGTTTGTGATTCGGCGTTCCATGTGTATTATGTTTCGAATCTTGTCGAGGAACCAGGAGTCGATTCCGCTGAGTTTCGAGACTTCTTCGATGGTCATCCCGGATTTGAGAGCTTTAACTGTGTAGAAGATTCTCTGGTCTGTTGGTTCACTCAGTTCCTTTCTGATCCTTCTGGGACTTCGACCGAGATCTCTTACCTCAGTGAGTTCTCTTCCCAAGTCTAGCATTCGTATTGCTTTCTGGAGTGCTTCTTCGAAGCATCTTCCGATCGCCATGACCTCGCCGACGGACTTCATCTGGGTGCCGATTCCTTTGTTGGCGTTCCTGAACTTTCGAAAGTCCCAGCGGGGAGCCTTTACGACAATGTAGTCCAGAGAGGGCTCGAAGCAGGCACTTGTGACTCCTGTTATTTTGTTGGTAAGTTCTGGAAGGGTGTAGCCGATAGATAGTTTGGCGGCGATGTAGGCAATGGGGTAGCCGGTTGCTTTCGAGGCCAGTGCTGAGCTGCGAGACAATCGGGAGTTGACTTCTATGACTCGAAAGTCTTCACTCTGCGGGTCTAATGCGAATTGGATGTTACATTCTCCGATGATTCCAAGAGCCCGAATGACTCTCTGGGCTGTGGATCTGAGGTTGTTGAATTCTCTGTTGGTGAGGGTCTGGGATGGGGCGACAACGATGCTGTCGCCAGTGTGGACTCCCATGGGGTCGAGATTTTCCATGTTGCAGACGATGGTGCAGTTGTCCTCCTGGTCGCGCATGACCTCGTACTCGACCTCTTTCCACTTGTCCAGATATTCTTCGACTAGAATCTGTCGTATTCTACTGTAGGCTAATCCTCGCTGTGCTATCTCTCTCAGTTTTGCCTCATCGAAGGCGACTCCGCTTCCCTGCCCCCCCAGAGTATAGGCGACCCTCACGATGACCGGGTACCCAATCTCTCTCGCAGCTCTGATCGCGCTGTCAAGGTCGGAGGCTTTTCTGCTCCTCGGAACTGGGACCCCGTTTTCCTGCATTGTAGTCTTGAAGAGTTCTCTATTATCAGCGAGTTCGATGCTCCTGATACTCGTTCCGAGGACTCGAAGGCCGTGCCTTTCTAGGATGCCTCTCTCAGCTAATTCGACTCCACAGTTGAGTGCTGTCTGGCCGCCGAAGCCGAGGAGTATGCCGTCAGGCTTCTCCTCCTCAATGATCTGTTCGATGAACTCAGTTCTTATTGGGACTGAGTAGACTTTGTCGGCGAATTTCTTGTCAGTGTGGATTGTGGCTATGTTCGGATTCACGACAACTGTCTGAATTCCCTCTTCTCGAAGGGCCTTTATGGCTTGGGAGGTTGAGTAGTCGAATTCGCCTGCTTCGCCTATTTTTATCGCTCCGCTACCGACAATCAGGACTTTCTTGAGTTCACGGATTTTCAAAATGCAGGAGCCCCTTCCATGAATTGGTTGAAGAGGAATCTTGTGTCGTAGGGTCCTGGGGAGCTTTCTGGATGCCACTGGACGCCGATGATAGCCTTCTCTCTGTGGGAGATTCCTTCGATTGTCTTGTCGTTGATGTTCACGAATCTGGCCGAGAACTTCGTTCCCGCCAATGACTCAGAGCTCACTGAATAGCCATGGTTCTGAGTTGTGATGTAGCATCTGCCCGTTTTCAGATCAACACAAGGATGGTTGATCGCGCGGTGTCCGAACTTCAGTTTGTAAGTGTCCGCGCCTGCTGCCAATGCGAGGATTTGCATTCCGAGGCAGATTCCCAAGATAGGAATGTCTGTCTCAATTAGCTCTCTGACCGTGTCGATGGTCTGTGTGCACTTTTTCGGATCTCCGGGTCCATTGCTGATTACTATTCTCCTGGGTTCGAACTCTAGAATGTCATTTACGGAATAATCGTAAGGGACTCTAACGACGCTTGCCCCGGAGGCCAGTAGGCTTCTGACTATTCCATATTTCATGCCGCAATCCAGGACGACCACGGTCGCGTCAGAGTTGTTGACATAGTGAATCGGCTCTGATGGGGTAACGTTTCTGACGAGGTCCCTCACATTCGGGTCGGTGAGTGTGCTGAGCTCTTCTTTGACCTGCTCTAGGTCCATTTCGTTGTCGAGTGTCTTTAAGAGTCCAAGCATCGTTC
>DASPWY010000033.1:0-4201 GCA_035637575.1 Bathyarchaeia archaeon | reverse complement strand
GAACGCGTCCATTCCGTTGTTATAGTCAACCCTTCGGGCGTATGTTGACAGCGTTGTGAATGGACCCAGTCCAGTGTCTTTGTGCTCCGAAACAACCCGGTTGAAAAAAGTCGTCTTCCCGCTCTGTGTGTAACCCGCTAGGGCTACTATTGGGAATCCAAGCTCTTTACGGTGTTCCCTGAGAGTTGTTTTCTTAGCGTAGACGTCGCGCAACTCTTTCTCAACATGAGAGATTCTTTTACGTGCACCTCTCTCGTAATCAGCGTACGGGTACTCCCCTGGACCACTCCAGCCGACCTGTTCTCCGAGGATACCTTTCAATCTCAGAAACTCTTTGCCCCATGAGAAAGTGTACTTGAGTTTAGCTAGCTCGATTTGCAGTTTCGCCTCTTTCGTCATTGCTCGCCGGTCGAAGACCTCTAGGATCAGCATGTTCCGGTCTATGACATTGATGTCAGTTCCGCCTAGAACCTTCTGAATCTTGAAGACTTGGGACCCGGGCAGCCTGTTAGCGAACAGGACCGCCTCGATTTCCTTCTCTGATGTTAGCTGTTTGACCTCATCGAGCTTTCCGGGTCCGATACAGTATGTGTGGTGTAGGCTCTTCCGGTGCTGGATTACCGTATCGACCACGTCGTAGCCGATGCTTCGGGCCATGGTCTTGACTTCGTCTGCCCTAGACGGAGCGGTGGGCACGACACACTCGACTACAATGGACCGCACAGCAGAAGACCGACTCTCTCTAGAAGGACCGTGCGTTATTTGAACATCCTGTGTCTCAACACTGCGATTACTGAACCCTGATTTCGACGCCAACGGTGCGCTTGATCAAATCTGCCAAGAGGTCGACCTGAGCCTTGCCCCCCTTGCGCGTTGGAATCGAGACTACCAGAGGAAGTTCGATCTCTTTCTTGCTCTTTCCCAATCTGTCTTTGATCCAGTCGAAGACAGGCTCTGTCGCAATCACTAGGGAGACGAGTTGTTTCGCTTTGATCTCGTCGAAGGTCTTTACCGCTTCTTCCTGGGATTTGACGACCCATGTATTCTTGACTCCGCCGAGTTTGAAGTAGATGCTCGTCTCCTTATCGGCCATGACCCCAATCTTGCCCATGTTCGTTGCCTACTTGAAGATCCAGCCCGTCTCTTTCGACCAGAAGAGAAGATCTAGATCAGCTAAAGGTATGCCTATCTCTGTTGCGAATCTTCGCAGTTTCTCTTCAATTTCCAGATACCGCTTCTTTGTTATGGATACGGGTATCTCTGTGATGACTCCAAGCCGATCCAAGTTTCGGAGGATGTGCCTGTCGAGAATAGCGAACCCTTCGCCCAGTCCAATATTCCGCAGAAAATGGCTTGCCTCCTTGTAGCCTAGGCCTTTGACATTTTCAACAAGCCATTCTCGGAGCTCGAAGGGATTGTAGAAGCTTGAGATCCTCGATTTCAACTGCAACTTGCCGTCGTTCGAGAACATGTCCCTAGCTTCAACAATGTATTTCGCTTTGCTGTCAGAGAACCTAACACTTCTCAAATGTGGCTCAAGCTCCTGAGGCTGGCCTTTGAGAAGCAGGGTTCGTTCTTTAAGCGCGGTGACTGCTTCCCAGCAGACTTTAGCTGACGATTGAGGCGTTAGAAGACAGAAGCATAGTTCCGCAAAGACTTCTTCATCTTTCCATTCCATGACTTGTCTGAATTCTGCGAGCCGTTTCTGAATAGCTTCCTTTCTTTCTTGATAGAGCGCCTGCAGCGCCTGGATAGCGCTCTCTTCTCTTACGACCGTCATCTGTGGGCTAGAATTGTTTGAGAACATCTTGTTTGTCCATTATGCGTACGCAGTAGAAGCATCGCAGTCTCAAAGGGTCCTGTCGTTCTACCAGAAACTTTGGCTCAACCGGTTCCCCCGCATTTGAAACGCATGCCGGATTCGCACATCTGACTATCCCTCTTATTGACTCTGGAAGTTTGACACGGGTCTTCTCGGCCACCTCATAGTCTCGTATGATGTTGATTGTCGCGCTCGGCGCGATCAAAGCGATCTTGTCAACCTCGCCGGGTTTGAGCTCTCGGTTTTCGACTTTGACAATGTCCTTCTTACTGTCTGCCTTCGATGATACGTTCATTGCTACGCTGACGATATGTCCCTCACCGCCGCCGATTCCTAGAATTTTCAGAACGTCAAGAGCGTGGCCCGCAGAGATATGGTCGATGACAGAGCCATTGCGGATCTTCTTGACGTAGAGCTCTTTGGCTCCGCTTCCCTTAGACAATCTCAGGATCTCTTGCTGGTCCTTCACTCTTAATTCCTTGCCCGACAAATGGATTGAGCATGACAGTTGAATCCCATGTTGTCAGACTTGCGACCCAAAAGGAAGGCGAGATACTTGACATAACAGATAAGGTGCAAACTATTGTTGAGAATGGAACCATCAAGAATGGTGTCGCATTCCTCTTTGTACCAGGATCAACCGCTGCCCTGACGACAATCGAGTATGAACCCGGTCTAATAGCAGACTTACCATCAATGCTTGAAAGAGTCGCCCCCAGAGACGGCTCCTACGAGCACGAGCGGCGATGGCGTGATGGAAACGGTCATTCTCACATCAGAGCTTCGCTAATTGGGCCTGATCTATCCGTGCCTTTCGAAGAGAAGAAATTGATGCTGGGAACCTGGCAGCAGATCGTGTTCATCGAATTTGATGTTCGACCGCGTGATCGATCAGTCATCGTCCATTCCATGGGTGAGTAGACGACCCCCATACCCCTCTCTTTCCGATGGAAACAACAGGAACATGATTCAAGTGAGGTTGGTGATGATTGCTTTGTAGTGAATTATCGTTGATAGTATACAGGATAACCTAAATCCATGAAGGCCTCTGATGACGAACTGGAGTAATAACTCCAACACAATACTTACCCTTCACCCGAGTGATTTATTCTTGCACTGGAAACTCAGGGGTGGGTGTGAGGGGTTTAGTCGGTCCAGTCGAAATCCATGTACGAGAACCCTTAATTCCACTGGAACAAATACCGCTTGAATCACTCAGAAGTGTTCTCACGGCTTGTCGCAGCAAGGACTAGATCTTATCTTTGAACAGGTGCTCTCTGGCGGACAGATTTTCAAAGACAGGAATCTCCTAAGACACGACTACATGCCAACGAGCCTTCCCCATCGAGAGGAACAGATTCGGCGCCTCGGCTCCGTCTTGGCACCAGCACTCTCAAAGGAACGAGTCTCCAACATTTTTGCCTACGGAAAGACCGGGACAGGAAAGACGATCGTCGCAAGATTCGTCCTGGACAGGCTACAAAAGAAGGCGAGAGACTACGGCCGCGCTGTAGACACCAGCTATGTGAATTGTCGGCTTTCAGGCACCAACTACAGAGTCATCGCTGATCTCTGTCGAGCGCTAGGCCAAGAGGTCCCGTTTACGGGACTCGCTGTAGGGGAGCTGCTGGACCGGTTGAGGGATGCTTTGCATGCGCGGGGATCCGCGTTTCTCGTCGTTCTCGACGAGATTGATGCTCTGGTCAAGAGGAGTGAGAACGATAGCCTGCTGTACGAATTGACGAGAATCAATGATAGCTTGGACGGCGGATGGATTGGAGTTATCGGAATCTCAAACGATCTTCACTTCAAGGATTTCTTGGACCCTCGAGTATTGAGTTCTCTAGGAGAGGAGGAGCTGGTTTTCAAACCGTATTCGTCCGATGAACTGTACGATATTCTGAGTGATCGCGCCGAGGCAGCGTTTCAGCCCGGTGCTTTAGAGGATGGAGCCTTACGACTCTGCGCAGCCATGGCCGCGGGCGAGCATGGTGACGCTAGAAGGGCTCTGGATCTTCTAAGAGTGGCCGGCGAGATTGGAGAAAGAGGGAGAGAGAAGGGCATCCTAGAGTCGCATGTCCGACTAGCGCAGCAGAAGGTGGAACACGATCGAGTGACGGAGGTTCTATCCTCGCTCCCGCTTCATTCCAGAATCCTCCTAATTGCCGTCCTACACTCGGAAAATGCCCGGAAGGAGAGTCTGGTTACTGGGGACGTGTATGAGGTTTACAGGGAGCTGTGTGCCGCGGCGGCTGTAGAATCCTTGACTCAGAGGCGGGTGAGCGGATTGCTAAACGAGCTGGATCTCATGGGAATCGTTAATGCGCGTGTTGTGAGCTTCGGCCGGTACGGGCGGACGAAGAAGATCCGGCTGGGAGT
>DASPWY010000032.1:0-12638 GCA_035637575.1 Bathyarchaeia archaeon | reverse complement strand
CAGCTAGGGCCGGGGCCTGCGCGGTCGTGTTGATAAGTGAACTCTTCAGTAGACAATTAACTGCAGAGCCACTCGACAAGCTGGTACGAGAAGCAAGCAGACTCGGACTTGAGGTTCTTCTAGAAGCAAATAGCCCAGAGGAGTTTAGGAAGCTTCCCGAACACAAGCCAGATTTGTACGGAATCAACAACAGAAACCTTTCCACGTTCCAACTGGATCTGTCGACGACAGAAAGGGTCCTTGCGACGAATGGTCATGTTGATCGGCCGGTCGTGTCCGAGAGCGGCATAGAAAGTCGAAGAGACATTGTGCGATTGAAAAATGCCGGGGCATCAGCGTTCCTCGTTGGGACGTCGATCATGAAGTCGTCTGACGTGGAGTCGAAAGTGCGGGAACTGGTCAACGCTTGAAAAGTCTGGCAAAGTTGGGTTCAGCAGACGCGGCTGGCAAGTTTGGAAAGTATGGCGGACAGTACGTACCTGAAACCCTAATGGAACCACTGAAAACACTGGCAGATGCCTACAGGCGCTTTTCCCGGGATCCGTCGTTCAGGAAAGAGTTGGCGAACTGGCTAGAGCATTACGCGGGAAGACCAACCCCGCTATATTTCGCCGGCCGGCTGACCGACGCTGCTGGGGGAGCCAAGATCTATCTCAAGAGAGAAGATCTGCTACACGGTGGCGCTCACAAGATCAACAATACTCTCGGACAAGCATTACTCGCGAAGAAGATGGGAAAGCGTAGGATCATCGCCGAGACCGGAGCGGGACAGCATGGAGTCGCCACCGCAATGGCCTGCGCGGCTCTCGGTTTGGCGGCCGAGATCTACATGGGTAGCGAGGACATGGAGCGACAGAGGCTCAACGTCTTCAGGATGAAAATGCTCGGGGCCAAAATGCATCCCGTCGACTCAGGCTCCAAGACACTCAAGGACGCTATCAACGAAGCTTTGAGGGACTGGGTCACGAACGTCGAAGACACCTACTACCTTCTCGGGTCCGTAGTGGGCCCACACCCATACCCGACCATGGTCCGCGACTTCCAGACCGTCATCGGCAGAGAGGCCCGTCGACAAATCCTGAAGCAAGAGGGCAAGCTGCCGAAGAGTGTGGTTGCCTGCGTTGGCGGGGGAAGCAACTCGATAGGGATATTCTATGGATTCCTCAATGACATGGACGTGGACCTGTACGGTGTCGAAGCTGGTGGACGCGATATGTCCCGGGGGAAGCATGCTGCACCGCTTGTCGCGGGCAGAGAAGGGGTCCTTCACGGAATGATGACTTTTGTGTTACAGAATGCGGAGGGTCAGATCGAGACCACGGAAAGCATTTCGGCTGGGCTTGACTATCCAGCCGTTGGACCAGAACACTCCTACCTGATGAACATAGGACGGACGAAATACGTTACGCAGACTGACACGGACACGCTGCAGGCTTTCAATCAGCTCTCACATCTGGAGGGAATAATGCCCGCATTGGAACCTGCTCACGCGATCAGCTACGCGACAAAGCTGGCGAAGACGCTCGAAAAAGAAGACTCGATCATTGTAAACCTGTCTGGCCGAGGAGACAAGGACGTGGACACGATTGCAAAACAATTCCCGTAGTGAAGACCCTATTGAACAGAAATTCCGGGAACTGGGCAATCGCGCTGAAGGGGTATTAGTTGCCTATCTCATGGGTCACGATCCGGATCCGAAAGCCTTCATGGCAAACGCTGAATCGTTGATCGAAGGTGGAGCTGATGTTCTCGAGGTCGGCATCCCCTTCTCTGACCCTATCGCAGACGGACCAGTTATCCAAGCCGCAGGCACACGAGCCTTGTCCGCAGGAGCTACGCCTCAGAAGATTATCGATACCATCGGAGAACTCTCATCACAATTTACAATACCAATCGTAATCATGACCTACTACAATCCGATCCTCGCAATGGGCATCGAGCATTTCATGAGGAATGCGAGCGATAACGGTGTCAAGGGGATCGTTGTTCCCGACCTACCGATGGAAGAAGGTGACAGATTCCGCGAGATGGCTCTCAAACACCACCTTGACTGTATCCACCTCGCCGCACCGAACACTTCAGCGGAGAGGCTGCGGAGCATCGTCGAAAAGTCGAAAGGATTCCTTTACGTCGTCTCCCTTTACGGTGTCACGGGACCACGCGATAAGGTCAGCGCAGAATCATTAGAAACTGTCAAGAAAATCAAGTCGCTTGCAAGGGGAAGAATCCCAATTTCCGCCGGGTTCGGGATCAGTCAGCCCGAGCACGTGTCATCGCTGTTGCGGGCAGGGGCAGATGGAGCCATCGTTGGCAGCGTTCTGGTAAGGACAGTCGCTGACCATCTAGACGATCCTGAAGTGGCCCCAGACTATCTGAAGAAGACTATCATAGTTCTAAAGCAAGCGTCTAGGTAACGCCCCTCTTAGAGTCGAGAGGTCTAGAGAGGACAAGCGTAGAAGCCTAGTTTAATTCACTGCGGTATGTCGGAAGCTCTCTTCATTCCAAGGTAGGGTTGAAGGTTGGGGGCGTCTGGGATGATGAGATGGATAGGCGTCCTCTCTTGGAGCCGGACTCTTCCGCGCGATCTGCGTCTGCTCTTCTTCTCGCTCTTCTTGTGGACTTTCGGTCTAGGCATCTACAACTATGTCTGGTCCCTCTACCTCACCCAGCTTAGCGCAAATCCGGAACAGGTTGGTCTCGTCTCCTCCATAGGCTTCTTCGCGGCGGCCATCTCGATGATTCCTGGCGGAATCCTCGCCAACAAGTATGACAACAGGACTTTGCTGATCATAGGATGGGCGATGAGCATCCCCGTCCCCGTCTTGTTCTACTTTTCACGAACCTGGTCCGACGTAATTCCCGGACTAATCATATTCCAATTGTCAGCGTTCAATTTGCCCGCGATGAATGCATTCATCGGAGCCCTAGGCGATCAGAAACGAATGTCGTCGGCCTTTGGGGCCGTCTACTCCGCGTTCCCGCTTGGTCTCGTGCTCTCTCCCGCTGTCGGGAGTTTGCTACTCACGTGGTTGAACATCCGTGACCTCTTCTGGTTCACGCTGGTTCTCTGGGCAGTCTCCACCCTGATGTTGTTCCCTGTCAAGCGCCAGCCGCCCAGGGAAATGGACTCGAAGGCTAGGTTGTTGGAGCTTCCAAGATCTCGTCAAGAACTAACAATTCTCTTGTTGATTTTCGGGGTGCCAGCAGCTATTAGCATCACTTCACCGTCGTTTCTTCCTCTGTTCTTTCATGATCAGCTACATCTGACAGACTCGCAGATTCAGCTGCTGGGAAGTGTCCAGGCTCTCGGCAGCGCCGTCTTCGCAATACTTCTCGGTCGGTGGGCTGCCACCCGTAATCCAGGATCAACAATCGCAAAAGAACTCTTGTTGGTTGCAGGCGGTGCTGTCGGGATAGCCCTAGCGGGCTCTCCTCTACTGATTGTGCCCATGGTGTTCCTACTCGGCGGGGCTAGGGCTCCAAGCTTTGTAGCCTACTCACTCCTCTCGAACATGAGGCAGGGAAAGTCTAGAGCAGGCCAGTTTGGATTCTACTTGACCTTCGAACAGCTAGGCTTCGTTGTAGGCTCGTTCATCGGCGGCCTCCTCTACGGCAGCAACCACGCAAGCGTCCTCATCACCACATCCTTCCTGTTCGTACTACTAGCCGCGCTTGCCGGATTCCGGATTAGAAGATAGGCGGCGACCAGTAAGGGAATCCGATAAAATAGACATGAGGTGGACCTGCGACGTCCTCTCCGAATCCTGTAAGGATGCTAAGGTGTGGGTGGTGCCGGACTGGGACCCAAACCTGGAGATGGCGTTGGCCCAGGTGTCATTGGCAATGGCGTTTTCGCCCCGCGTCTCTTTGCCATGTAGAGGATTACAGCTGCAACGATAGCGATCGCTACAATCGCTTCTACAGCAATCCCTACCGGGGAGATCAGGAAGGCCAACAGGCTATTTGGCAAGGGCTGGACTTGAAATTCTACCGCTGAGAGCGTTGAAGCGTCCTGGAGGTTCGTCCACGTTGCCGAATTCGAAGTCGTACTACTAGGCTGGGGAGTGCCCGCTGGGACAACGATCTTCACTTCATTGCTTGTGTCCGAGCCACCGATTAGTGTGAAGTTCACTCCTGGCGATGGTGTCTTGCCCATCGTCTGGAAGAGTCCGGGTATCGTAAAGTTCGTGTTGCTTCCCACCGTTGGGGGTTTGAGCAAGAGTCCCTTGAGACTGGTCGAAGAGGTTCCCGCGCTCAGATCGAGGTCGCTCGTCGTAGACAACTGGCTAATCGTGATAGAGGTCGCATTGATGAACACTAACGAGGCGGGGGCTGTTCCTGCCGGAAATACGGCAAGTAGTGGTTGAAGGTATTGTGTCTTCAGCTTGTTCAGTTGAGCATCCAGGTCGCTGACCCAGGTTGTGGTGGATTGCAGAGTCAGAGAGTACGTCGAGCCATTGTACGTCAGGTTCAACGTCTCGCCTGTTTGAAGGCTTAGGGCTGACCGGATTATCGAGTCCAATTCAGTCCCTCCGAAGGGGCTCAAAATGTTGTCGAGAACTGTGACAAAGTCGGTCCCTGGCTGAGTTGGTACAGCTACAAACCCGATCTTGAGACTTGCTGATGCGGAGTCGATGGAAGTTAAGGTGGCGTTGAAGGCAGTGACGGTGACAAAGAGTCTCGTCGCATTCTCTATCTGATCAGCGATACTCTCGGTCCAGGTCATGTTTCCAAGTGTGCGGTCCCATACGGTTTGAAACGCAGTTTGGTTTGCTAGAGGCGTTCCTGCAAAAAACGATTGGGAGAATTGGAGTTGAGCCGTGGCGTTCACCTTCACCAGTGTGGGGCTGGTCGAGAAAGTGGCTGTAACGGTGCTCGTTGGAATATTTGTTGTAATTGTCAGAGAACCAGACCCTGTGAGTCCTGTCTGAGTGGCTGTGAGGCTGATCGAGTTGAAGACGCTTACAGCAGGGGGAGGTAGTTGGTACTGGGTGGTTGAGGTTTGAACTACCGCGTTTGACTGTTGTGAGAAGCTGGACGAGGAATGAATCGCATAGCCAGGTGTGAAATAGCTGCTGACATTCTGCGTAAGGCTCCCCAAAGATGATGTCGTATTCCAGGCGACTCCGACGCTCCTATCGGGGTTAACGGTCAGAGCGAGCGAATCATGTCGAACGGGGAGGGAGACGGCAGCATGTCCAAATGAGCCGATTGAGGAGAACACGGCCAAAAGCAACAGGCCCGACGCGAGAAGCCGTGCATTGCCGCGTTTTGAAACGTTCATCGTCGCAGGAGAGCGAGGGTCAGAAGGTCGACTGTTAAGTGTTATGCAACCCGTCGCCGTCATTCCCGATTGAAGACGGGGAGCGAGAACCTCAGAATGCTTGAGGCTCGTGCACCAGCTTTAGGATTTGGCTGTGAGTGATTCGATTATGGCCTCGGCTTCTGCGGGACCATCGTGTCTCACGCCGTTGACGTAGAAGGTTGGAGTGCCGTTGACGCCGCTCCGTACTCCTCCCATGAAATCATCCTTGATTCTCTTTTCGTAGACATGCTGTGATATTTCGCGCTCGAATCGTTGAGCGTCAAGACCCAGTTTCTTCGCATATCCCAGGGCTACACTATTATCTCCAAGGGTTCGTTGGTGCTCGTAGAGAAAGTCGTACATTTCCCAGAATTTTCCTTGGGCACTAGCAGCTTCAGCCGTCTCAGCCGCGACCCGGGCAAACTCGTGAACATTGGTTAAGGGAAAGTTACGGAATACGAATCGTAGTTTTGATCCGAGGTCTTTCTGGACCTTCTTCACTTCTGGATAAGCGGCGCCGCAGAATGGACATTGATAATCTCCATACTCTACGAGGGTGAGCAGGGCCTTCGGGTCTCCCTGGATATGGTCCCGACTAGAGTCGACTGGAATCACGAGTTTGGGAGCCTCGTAAGTCTCGAGCTCTTTGCGTGTTGGCTCTAGCAGGGTCTTACTCGTTTTTCGGCTGTGCCTGGTTGTTGTCGTGGTGGCCATTGTTTTTCGATAACCTCTTTTTCACTACTTAGGCTTGTTCAGTTGATCAAGAGCGGACAGAATGCCTTCTGCTCCGGGGTTGACGCCGTCAGGTGATAGATGGCTCCACCGGACTATGCCTTGTTCATCTATAACGAACAGCGCACGTGCAGATTCCCCGATTTTCTCCTTGAACGCGCCATACTTTCTGGATATGTCTCCTTTTGGTTCGAAGTCTGCAAGTACAGGAAAGTTGAGTTTGCGGTCCTTGGCGAACGCGAGATGTGACCAGATATTGTCAACAGAAATGGCGAGGAGTTCAGCGTTGAACTTCTTGAACTCCGGCATCACCATCGCGTACAAAGACAGCTGGTCCGTGCATACAGGACTCCAGTCTGCAGGATAGAAGGCAAGAATCACCGGTTGGCCGCGGAAATCTTTGAGCGATACTTTCTGGTCTGGAGTGCTATTGAGGGAGAAGTTCGGAGCCTTCCTGCCAGGGCCAAGGATGCTGGAGCTCCCCCTTTCCTTTTTCGTGTTAGGTTGTTGTCTCTTCGCTCGGCTGATTCTATGTTTACGATTCTGTTGTAAGGAAACCGTTTTCAAAGGAGGCTCGCTCTTCTCGGCAGAAAGTCTAACATTGCTGTTGCCAGTCTCCTTTTGAAGTATTTAGACATGGCTACTTTTTCGAGCCTACTCAGGTCACTAGTTCGATCGGCACATCCGGGACCGTTGGGAGATAGTCAATGTCCACGAGTTCATAGGCTGTATCCAACTCGGTGAGTTCCGCGTTGGTAAGCAGATGCTTAGTCGAGCCAACGTTCTCCTCGGCTTGAGCTTCGTTCTTCGCCCCGGGGATTGGGACAACCATCTGATTGGCTAGGAGCCAGCTGAGTGCTACTTGGGAGGCAGAGCATCCGTGTCGTCTAGCGATGCTAGAGAGGACAGCGTTGACCTTCTCTATCTGTTCGATGTTCTTGGGTGCGAAGAGTTTGTTCTCGTCTCTAATATCGCCCTTTGGAACATGCCCTCGACTGTATTTGCCTGTTAGGGCTCCTTGCGCGAGCGGGCTATACGCAAGAATCGTGATGTTGTTCTTCCTACAGTAAGGTAAGACCTCTTCTTCGATCTCTCGTTGTAGAAAGTTGTACCTGACCTGGTTCGAGACGATGTCCGTCCGGGACATGTGGGACCTAGCCTCTTCGAGATCTCGAACTGCAAAGTTACTGACACCAATCGCCCGGATCTTTCCCTCAGTGTAAAGCTTCTCAAGCGCCTTCATCGTCTCCTTGAGAGGGACCTGTTCCCACGGATCTGGCCAGTGGACTTGGTAGAGGTCTATCTCGTTGACGCCGAGCCGTTTCATGCTAGCCGAAGCGGCTCTCTGGAGCTCATCGTACCTGAGATTCGCTCCGTGGACTTTGGTTGCAACAACGAACTCTTCCCTGCCGATGTCTCTCAGGGCTCGGCCTACCACCTGTTCACTATGTCCGTTACCGTAAGCCTCCGCTGTGTCGACTAGGTTCACGCCAAGTCCGTGGCCTCTTGTGAGTGCGCGGACGATCTGTTCGTCATCACCTTTCCACAAGTCGCTGGCTTGCCAAACACCCATACCAATTCGGGAGACTTTCGGACCATTCTTTCCAAGAGTTCTAAAGTCCATTTCAAAGTCCTCAGATGAAGTAGGCTGACTCGTGTAACGTACGTTATTGATACGCTTTTTCAGTGGCTACGGATTTGGCCGATGGACGGTTTTCTAATCTATAATTTGACAAGTGTTGCGACGAGGGCGATCAGAGCGCCTATGAAGACGAGTATCCCGCCAAGACTCCCAATCAAGAGGAATCCTAACACCAGGAGAATGATGCCCCATGCGGGACTGGAGACTCTTCCCGCTCCTATCAGCGCTAGGATCCCGACGAGGATGCTTACGATTGAGCTTGTGAAGAAATCTAGAGAGGGGATCCGGGGTGCCAGGTTTAGAAGACCTTTGATATCTCCGCTTAGCTGGAGGACAGCCTCAAGAATCAGTATTATTCCGCCAATAACGAGAAGCAGCCTCGCAATCGACCGCAGCGTTGCTTTAGTTGTCATTTCGGGTTTCATCCTGTTCGAACGGGTTTGGTACTTAACTCAGGTTCTTCTCTTGAATCAGAGAGTCGATGACCAAACGGTGTTCCGCTTCTGACTCGTAAGACAATGCCTCCCGATCGTCCGAAGAGGGGTTGTAGGGGATAGATGGAGTTGCGGAGGCATAGGTGGACGAGAGCCGAGCCTTGGAGTTTGGAATGGTATGAATGTCCTTTGTGCGGGGCCGTTCACTCGGACCATACACTCGTAATAGACGAGCCGCAAGACACCGCAATGGGAACCGATTTTAGGAAGACCGAGAATGAATGATAGGCGGGACATTCGAAATATTTGGGGGCTGATTGTCCTAGCTTGCGCAGTAGGACACCTGTTCTTCAGAGACTTGAGAGACTCAAGCTACTAAGCTCGGCTAGTTACCTAGTTGGGCTCTGAGCTTTGACTCGATCTGATATTTTGGCGCAGCCCCAATAATCCCATCGACCGGCTGGCCATCACGGAAGATGAGGAGGGTCGGGATGCTCTGAACCTGGAACTCATTGGAGGTTAGAGGGTTCTCGTCCACGTTCAACTTGCCGAATGCGACGCGGCCGGAGTATTCCTTGGCAAGCTGTTCAACAATGGGAGCGACCACTCTACAGGGACCGCACCATGCAGCCCAAAAGTCCACGACCATCAATGGATATTTCGAAATCTCTGACGAGAAGGTCGCATCTGACAAGATTATCGGCTTGCCATCATATTTTTCTGCTGATTGAAGCTGGGCCCGCGTCCTGCGCATCATCTCGACCAATTTTTTCTCCTTTATGCTCTCGAGTTCAGGGTCGTCGCCCGACATACAACTACACTCCGTTCGTGAACGCTACCCTATGGTTGGTATCTCGCTCTCTTAAGGTCCTCGCCCGAAGGGACCGATCAGGATTCCTTGCCGGTCGCCTTTGTTGTCCAGCGGGTCATCTTTGCCTGGAGAATGTCCAAAGGCAAAGCCCCATCGTCCAAAAGTTCATCGTGGAATTTTCGAATATCATAGCGCCGTTTCATTCTCTTCTCGGCCTTGGCTCGGAGTCCTCGTATCTTCAGCTCGCCGATCTTGTAGGCGAGTGCCTGTCCCGGCCAGGCGATGTACCGGTCTACCTCTGAGACAATGTCTTGCTCGGAGCTGGCTGTGTTGTTCTCGAGGAACTTGATTGCCTGGTCTCGCGTCCATTTTAGACTGTGAATACCCGTATCCACTACCAATCGCGATGCTCGCCATGCTTCTGCTGTGAGCCGGCCGTAGTCAGCGAGGAGGTCTTTGTAGAAGCCCATCTGCTTGCTAAGCCATTCTGCGTAGAGAGCCCAGCCTTCGATGAAGGCGGTGTATCCGCCGTGGCGTCGGAACTTGGGAAGATTCGTAAGTTCTTGTTGGGTCGCGATTTGGAGGTGGTGCCCTGGAACGGCCTCGTGGTAGGCGAGAGCCTCCATCATGTACTTCGGCCGGGTCTCAGGCTTGTACGTGTTGACATAGAAGTATCCGGGTCGGGAACGGTCCTCGGGCGGCGCATAGTAGTAAGCAGCAGGAGCAGCGTCTGCCCGCCACTCCTCGATTTCCCTGAAATCGTACTTCGCCTCAGGGAGCCTGCCGAAGAAATCGGCGAGTCTGGCGTCCATTTGTCGCAGGATTTGCTTGAATCCGTCGAGGAGGTCTTGCCCCGTCGTGTAGAAGTTCGACTTGTCCTTCCGAAGTGTTTCATTGTATTGTTGGAGGTTGCCTTTGAACTGAACTTTTCTCAGGATCACGCCAATTTCTTTATTGATTCGAACGAGCTCCTGTTTGCCTAGTTGATGAATCTGGCTGGGAGTGAGACGGGTCGTCGTGTGAAGGCGGATATTGTAGGCGTACATCGCTCGGCCGTTGGGAATGGACCAGACTCCAGGATGAGTCCGGGATTTCGGTAGGTATTCTTCTCGGACAAATTTGAGAAGCTTCGTGTAAGCGGGGACAACATAGTTCTGTATCGCTTCGCTCACATCTCCTGCCATTCTATGTCCTTCGACACTAGAAATTTCCGACGGGATTCGGTCGATCGGCTTGTAAAGTTCGCTCTTGTCAGGTGATGACACGATCTGGGCTTCTAGTTGGGGTATGATCTTCTCGACAACGCTTCGAGGCTGAACAGTCTTCTTCTCTATTCCAGTCTTGAGATTTTGGATTGTCTGGTCGAAGACCCTGCGAAACTGTGTCAGTCGACTGATGTAGTTCACGTAGTCTTGCAGAGTCTTGAACGGGTGAAAGGTGGTTAGTTGAGGGAGGTCGATGTGTGGTCCGGTCTGCTGCGTTATCGGCAGAAGATACGGGTGATATTCTGCGCCCTCAATCTGCAATGTTAGTTCTCGTTTGAAGAGGTCATAGTTGAGCCGGTCTTCTCCACTAGTGGGTTTCTTGAAGTCCTTGAGCTCTGTCAGGTATTTTCTGAATCGGCCGACGCGCTGTTCGTAGGCTTCCGCGGAGACGTCTTCTAGCCAGTTATCGTAGCGGTGGTCTCCGAGATATGTCGCGAAGGTCGGGTTCTCCTTGAGGATGAACTCCCAGTAATCCCCGTACAAACGGTTGAGTGATGTAGCCTTGCTTACGGGACTAGCCATTAACTCACCTTGCCGAACTTTGATGGATCTTCTCGCAGGAAGAATAGAGGAACGAGTAGGAGAAAGCACATGACTGCGCCCGCGATCCAGGCAGCCGAGTAGTTTAATGATCTTGCGAAATATGAGAAAACTAACGGAGGCCAGAAGGAGCCTGTCAAGGAGATGCTGTTAACCCAACCGATCGTGAGGCCTTCATACTCTTTCTCGACCCTGCTGAGATCCTTGGCTGCGGCAAAGTTGATCGTAGACGCGGGTCCGACCGCTATCCCACCCAGTACCGCTCCCGCGGCTGCAGCAGAGAGCGTTGGCGCTGACGCAACTAGAAGAGCAGAGGTCATTCCTAGACCGGAGAGGATGAGTAGGCGCCTCGGTTTCCTCGTGCGATCATAGAGCCTTCCTCCCCATAGAGATGTGTAGATCGGCAGGACAACAATCATCGCTGCGACTATGCCTGCGATTGCCGCGGTTTCTCCTAGGCTTGCTTGCAGGTAGTATGCCATGAAACTCGAGATCAGAACGCTTCCGAGGTTCGAGCCAAGAGATCCGAGCCCCAACACAATCAGGTTCCTATCGCTCAGAATCTTGCCAAGCTTACCACTGGAAAATCTGAACTGAACATTCTCCCCATCTTTAGGGACGAGAGCAATAACCATCAGCCCTGTGAGCACTCCGAGTCCTCCGCTCAGCACAAGGGTAGATCGCCAGCCCGTGAGTGTTGCGAGGAGAATCCATCCGAAGAGGCCGAACAACCCCCCTATGTCGAATGCAGAATTGATTAGCCCGACGCCAGTACCGGATTTTCCTCCGAGAAATCTAGTCATAATCACTACCGAGGGTGCGAATACGAGTGCCATTCCGGCTCCTACGATGAAACGGAGTGTTGCGACCTCAAGGATGGCTGATGATATGGAAGTACCTAGCACGGCTATGGACGAGACGAGTATTCCTAGTGAAACGGTTCTCTTGGGGCCCCATTTCGCCGCGAGTATTCCGCCCGGGACCTGCATTATTCCAACCCCCAGGTAGAAGCTTGAGGTCAAAGTTCCGAGACCTGAGACGCCGCTGTTGAGGTCGGCACTCATCAGGTAGAAGATCGCGCCGATGTTCAGCCAGTTTATCGCATAGACGATCCGAGCGGCAACAAGGGCGATGACTGCCCGCTGTGGTGAAACCTGAACCGACAAATTTTCAGGAGCTAATTAGAAAAAATGTTCTTGGTGAAGATTATGATAGTGCTGGGTCTCAGGGAATTATTGTCATGCGGGTCTTCTCTTCCACTTTTGTCCCGACGTAGCGGTCGCTCCACTTCTGGCTCATCTCGCCGTGCGTCCCCAGTCCAACAGCCACATCGATAAGGAGAAGGACCCAGTAGATCTTACTGACGTTTCGGATAAGACTGCTTCGCATGTCCATTGGTTTTCCATCAACTCTCTGTGCCTGCAGACCCATGATCTCTTTGCCCAAGGTTCTCCCGTAGAGTCCTTCAGCGAGGAAGAAGTAGAGGAAGACGACTAGAGGTATTAGTCCGCCAAGCGAAAGACCCCACCACGCATTCCACCATGCTGGAAATGCCCCTATAGTCGTGGACGGGAAGCTCAAGCCGATGATGAATGGAATCGACACGACGATTGCAATGATTGCTAGTACGACCGTGACAATAACCGCGTCGATGATGAAAGCGATCAGTCGCCTGGCCCAGTGGTTCTGGACATTCTTGTCATCCCTGAGCAATTCGAAGCCTGTTGGAGACTGGACGCCCATAGTGCCCCGAACAGATGCGCCGCACTTCCAACAGAAGCCTGCGTCTTCTCGAAGCTCGCTCCCACACTTCCAACAGTATACCAAGGCATACTCGGAAGTTTGAACCTCCCGTCATGGGCTTAAACTTGACGCCGCAAGGGAGGTCAACGTCCTCATAGAGGCGTCA
>DASPWY010000031.1:0-2903 GCA_035637575.1 Bathyarchaeia archaeon | reverse complement strand
AAAAGATTCTACGCGCTTTATATTGTCCAAGAATCGGTAAACGGTTTTTCTGTTAGCCTTTTTCGAATATAGAACTATCTGTCTTGAAGAAGAACCGTCAAGAAGACGATTTAGGAGAAGTGGTCTTTGGTGGCTTAGAAGAGATCTTTCTTCCTCTTTCCCAGGAAGAGAAAAGAACGCTTCCACGGCCTGCATGACTCCATCCGTAGCTACCAATCCCATCGGGGCGTTCAATCCCAGATGAGTTGTCTTATATCAGAACGTCCCGAGTTGGACGAAATTGCCGACAACTGGAACCAGAGGACTAGTAGTCTGGGGTCACTTCGTTAAACTGGAAGAACCAAGGGTTCAAGATCAACTCGGTCCCGGTAAACGGGTTGTTCTTTGGCTGCGACTCCTGAATTCTCTCTCCTTCTAAACCTCGGACTAGCAATATCCGCAGCATTCGGCTTCAGCTTCCTCTTCTCAAAGATCAAGCAGCCCGTGGTGCTAGGTCAACTCATCGCTGGAATAATCATAGGACCATTCGGTCTCGGGTTGATTCAGGACCTCGGAACAATAAATCTGCTCGCTTCTCTAGGAATCGTACTTCTCCTCTTTACCGTCGGATTAGAGCTTGACCCGTTAGAGATCCGTAGAATCGGGACCAACAGTTTCATTCTTGCCGCCGTGGAACTCACGATTAGTTTCGTCTCAGTCTTCGGCGTTGCACTGCTAGTTGGTCTCAGCACTATAGAGGCTGTATTTGTGGCGGCTGTCGTGGCGACGACGAGTACCGCGATAATGAGCAAGATACTGCTCGAGTCCAAAAGTTTCCATTCCAAAGAGTCTCAGATGGTCATTACAGCATCAGTCATCGAAGACTTCGCCACCGTCTTCATTCTGCTACTACTCCCGGGCCTCGCGGCAGCGAGCAATCAAGTCGCTTCCTCCGACCTGGCCTTCCTGGTCGCTAAAGGAATTCTTCTAGTCGCGGTAATTTTCGTCTTCGGCTGGAGAATAGCACCGCGAATCATTGATCGTGTAACTCAGAGTGATCAAGAATACAGGGAGACGGCGTTCCTACTCGCTCTTTCGTTCGGGTTCATCTTTGCATTGCTATCATCCTTTCTTGGATTTTCACCAGCGGTAGGCGCTTTTCTGATGGGTCTAATGATAAGAGGAAAACAGGCTACGTTCGTACTCGACAAAGTTGGACCAGTAAAAGACCTCTTCATTGTTCTCTTCTTCGTCTCGATGGGCACGCTCATCAACATGGGAGCCGTCCTTACTCTTACTCTCCCGATCCTCGCGGTCATTGCAACAGCGATTCTTGGAAAATATTGGGGTTGCTGGACTGGGGCGAAGCTCTCCGCAGCGAAAGGCGAAGCTAGCAAGGTTGGATTATCAATGCTTCCCCGGGGAGAATTTTCCTTCATTGTCGCCAGTGAGGGAGCGGGGCTTGGAGTAGCTTCGCAGATTCTCTATCCTGTCGCTGGGCTTACTACTCTCGTCAGCTCGTTTCTATCGTCCATCGGGATGCGCCTGCTCAAAGCACGAGCGACGAAGGCTACAGAAGTCCCGGTCGCAGTTCAAGCAAGGAGAGCCGAGAAGACAGCTTGAGGTGTGATAGTGGCAGAATCTCGAATCCCACCTGGAGTTAGTCTCCTCTTGATAGGGTCGGGGGTGTACTGGATTCTCTCCAGCCAGTTGATATCATCATTCACAGTCTTGACCCCTGGTCTTTTTCAGGCTGATGAACTAGGCGGTTCGTTGATCACGGTTGTTGGAGTAGTATCCGCGACCGTGGGTCTTTGGATCGTTAAGGTTGATTTCGACGAACTCCGTAATCTGTTCTCTCGGGTGGACGGCTGGATATTTACGGTTCCACTCGCGCTGGTCGCCGCAGACGTGTATCTTACGCTAATCGTTCTCTCGACCAATTCTCAGATTGTGGAGTTGAATCCATTCGTCTCCTCCGCCATAGGGATAGGAGCCGCAGCCTTGATCCCCTTCATCATCTCATATCTCGCACTATCACAAGGACTCGGTCTGTTCATGCTCAGGGTAGGCTCATACCTCTTCGGTCCGTTGAAGTCCTACAGATATCTTCCATTCGTCTCCATTTGCGGAGCAGCCGCTTTTGGACCGGCTAGCAATCTGGTCTTGCTCCTCGGCCCTAACGCTGGGCTGGTTGCATACCTTCTGGGCGCTCTCGGTTGTACGGTGCTGTCAATATTCTTATTCACCAAGGTCGAGAAGCTCGGAAATGACCTAGGCAAGCCTAAGTTACCGCTGCCATAGTACAAGAAACAGTCTCGCCTTGCCGCGTAGCCTTCGCTTCATGGTTCAAGAGCATCACGCGACGCGACTCCACTGGGATTTCCGACTGGAGCTTGATGGGGTACTGAAGAGCTGGGCTGTGCCAAAGGGTCCGCCTACAGAGCCGGGCGTCAAGCGATTGGCGGTACAAGTGCCCGACCACCCGCTGAGCTATTTCGACTTCGAGGGAACGATCCCCGAGGGAGAATACGGGGCTGGGACTGTCAAGGTCTGGGACAAGGGCACGTATGTTCTTGAGTTGAGAGAGCCGCGAAAGTACCACGTGCTGCTCAAAGGTAGGAAGCTGAAAGGTGACTATAGACTCATCAACTTCAAAGATCGCAACTGGCTCATTTACAAAGTAGCTTGAGAACAAGTCGTCATGTCCCGGCTCGCATCGAATCTGGAATTGTGATTCTCGGCTTCTCCCTCAGGAAAATCTGAGAGGATGCAACCGAGGCGAGAGCAACGACCAGTGAGAAGACGATGACTGCTTGGAGCTGGGCCGCATCAGCGATCAAACCGCCAGCCAAGGGTCCCAGTCCACCGCCTAAGCTGATTGCGGATTCTAGCAAGCCGAGTCCTTTGCCTCGATCTGCCCC
>DASPWY010000030.1:0-3904 GCA_035637575.1 Bathyarchaeia archaeon | reverse complement strand
CGGGTCACAGGTATCTGTTCCTTGGGGTAGCCCTGCTCAGTCTGCTCGGGCCTGCGATCGCACTAACTGTCTCCGAGTCAAGATCCTCTGGGGCCGACCATCGGGGCTTTCGGATTATTCCGAAGAGATCTCGCAAGACTGTTGCCCAGTACTCGCTTGCTGGAATTCTGATTGCTCTGGGAGCGGGAATGGTTATTCCGCTTATTCCAGGTTGGGCGCTCTTGAAGTTCGGAGTTGTAGACGATGTCAGTGCTCCAATTCTCGGAGGAGTTAACAGTCTAGTGATGGGGTTCGCAAACCTTGCTGCCCCAAGATTAGCGCGAAGATTTGGGACAGTCAAGACAATAGTCTTGACCCAAGGATCGTCGACGGCTTTCCTTTTCTCTCTGCCCTTCTCTCCTAGCTTCGGCTCAGCTTCCTCGATCTACGTCGTGAGAAGTGCGCTGATGATGATGTCTAATCCGGTAGAGCAGTCTCTTCTGATGGGTCTCGTTCCTCCGGAAGAGAGATCACAGGCTTCCGCGGTGACGGCATCACTCTGGAGACTGCCCAACTCTCTCAGCACGTCAGTCGGCGCCTACTTCATGGGGCTGGGTGGTGCATTCTATCTTGCGCTACCATTCTTCCTGTGCACGGCTCTCTATCTCACGTCGATCGGCTACTTCTGGTGGGTCTTCAAGGACGTGAGGCTGCCAGAGGAAGAGCTCGTAGTCGCTGTGCCTACCGCGACCTAGGGTAGGATTCCGCCGATCCGTGCTTGCTCGATCAAACCTGGCTTCTTTGTGAAGACTCCGGCTGTTATCTCGAGTGCTTTTTTCATGAGCCTCGGATTCTTCCGCATCTTATTCAGCGCCCGTCTATTGAGTCGCTTGATCAGCCAGTTGTTGCTGAGCGCATATGTGGACGTATAGTGAGCGTGCTGTCCTATCACATCAGCAAACATTTTCCGACTTGACTGATATCGGGACAATCTCTTCGCTGAAGTATCCCCTGCGCTTAGGGCATCTGCTATTACGTCTGCCAATACGAGTGCGTCTTGCAGAGACAGATTCACTCCCTGCCCCGCATGAGGATGGAACGTATGCGCTGAATCGCCCAGTAGCGCCACGCCATTCCCTACCCAAGGGTCGACCTTTATGAAAGCGGGAGTGAAATAAGCGATTCTCGTCCATGCCTCCATTGCTCCAAAACCCTCGGTCAATTCAGGGGCAGCTTGAGTGACCTCTTCTTTGAAACGTCCTAGTCCTTCCCTCTTCAAATCCTCAAAGCTACGAGTTCCAACGCAGTAGAAGATGTACGTGGCTCCCGGGCCGGCGGGCATTATCCCAAGCATCTTTCCCGGTGCTTGGTATTGTCGCGCCCTATCCTTCAACTCTGAAACGGGCCCGACTAGTCCAGCCGTGAAAGAATCCGAATATTTCTTCGTCTGTGTCGTGGCTCCGATGCTCTCCCGAACACGGGACTGTGGCCCATCAGCCCCTACGATTATCGAAGCTTGGATTTCGGAAGGCCCACCCTCGACATCGCAACGCAATCCCTGGGCAACTCCATCCTTCCAAACGATATCCTGGAACCGAGTATTCCATATGGTCTGAGCGCCCAAGTTCTCAGCCTTGGACCCGAGAAGGTGTTCCACCTGCACCGCATCGGCGGTCATAATGTAGTTCTGCGGATGGTCAAGCAGTCCGTAGTCGGCTTCTAACAGGATCTGTTGGTTCCAGTCTCGCACTTCGAGTATTCTCTCGGCCGAGCCCATCTGCTGAACACTGTCGAGAACTCCGATCTTGTCCAGCGCTTCCAGGCCGTTGGGCTGGAAGGTTATGCCTCGAGGAGTCGAGTCGAGCCCTTTCCTGCGATCTAACAGAAGGGTCGAGATGTTTCTCTTCTGCAGTTCGAATGCCAGGGCTGAGCCTGCCATTCCTGCGCCAACTATCACAACGTCGGCCTTTCCTTCCAATTTTGTGTCGCCTGGGCGCTTGAGGACGATTACTAATCATCTTAAAATCATGCCTGCGGGGTCCGCGTGCCAGGATGGTTCGTGGCTAGAATTCATGGACAAGGCCCAGCGGAACAGATCAACGTCTACAATCTAGAAACCGCAGTCGCACCTCACGTGTACAACAACGACCGACGGTACGCCGTCCTTGTCGTGGACATGCTGCACGACTTTGTCTATGGTAAGATCAAGTGCGATAGGGCTGTCCCGATGATTCCTCGCAGCGGTGAACTCATAGACTCTGCCCGTGGTGCTGGTGTCCCCGTGCTCTATTCTAACGACTCCCATACGAGGAAGGATTTCGAGATTGAGAGGTGGGGAGAACACGCCATGCGTGGCACCAAGGGCGCCAGGGTCATAGGCGAATTGAGACCTCGAAAGAAGGATGTTCAGATTCCCAAGACAACCTATAGCAGTTTCTTCAACACTAGACTGGAACGCGAACTCAAGAGAACTCATGATGGAAAGGGACCCAACACCCTAATCATCTCTGGTCTCCACACCGACTGTTGCGTTAGGCACACAACCGCTGACGCCTTCTTCCGAGGCTACGAAACAATCATCGCTGAGGACGCGGTGAACTCCTTTACAGAGCTGCAGTATCGGACTGGTCTTCAATACCTGAAATTCTGGTATCTTGCCGACACGTTGCCCACCAAGAAGATCTCGAAATTATTCTAGGAAGGGTCCCGGGTCGAGAAGACCCTCCCGCGTCATTATCGATATGGACGGAGGCATCGATGATGCCCTCGCACTCATACTCGCCCTAAGATCTCCCGAGCTAGAGGTCGCCGGCATAACCGCGGTCTCAGGCAACGTACCTGTCGAACAAGCAACAATCAACGGATTGAGAGTCGTTGAACTTCTTGACAGGTCAGATGTCTGGGTCGCGCGAGGACTAGGGAATCCTCTGTTTCGCGACCCGATTCGGGCAACAGCCTTTCACGGAAGCGACGGGCTGGGAGATTCCAACTTACCGCTTCCTAAACTTAGTCCTGCAGGGAAACCCGCGAGCAATGCGATCCTAGAAACTCTCGCCTCATCCAAGCGACAATCCATCACCATCATCTGCACGGGACCCTTGACCAACATTGCGGCGCTCCTGACAGAGTTCTCAGAAGCTAAAGGGATCATCGAGGAGATTGTGATCATGGGAGGCGCGTACTTCGTCACAAAGTACGGCTTCGGGAATGAGACTCCGGTAGCAGAGTTCAACGTCTGCTCGGACCCAGAAGCCGCGAAAATCGTGTTCGAAGCAGGCGTCCCAGTTAAGGCAGTAGGCCTCGACGTGACAATGAATCCTCTTGTCCAGCTGACGAAAAAGGACTATGATCGACTAAGAAATCGGAAAGGACGTGTCTCTGCCTTCGCCAGTTCAATCTTGAAAAATAACATAAAGACATTTAGCCGATTCGCTCTACATGATCCGATGGCTGTGGCAGTTAAGATCAAGCCATCGTTCTTCCAATTCGAAAACTACCACGTTCAGGTCGAAACTAAGGGCGAGTACACGTTGGGAATGACCGTCGCTGACAGGCGGGACTGGTTGCCAGATAACAAATTCGCGGGAAGACCGGTAATGGTCTGTACAAATGCTGTCCCGAGGTTCAAACAGTTCTTTTTGAAGCGTCTAACCAGTGCCTGAACGTCGGATTCGTCAACTAGCGTGTTTTTCGAGTGGAAGGTGTAGATTTTTAAACTCAATATTTGGCAATATAGAGCTACTATGGGAAAAGAAATCGGCCACATAGAACTAGCATCGAAGGACCTAATGGCGACTAAGAAGTTCTACTCCAGACTCTTCGGCTGGAAATTTGAAATGTTCGGCGACGGCTATGCAATGTTCAAGACCTCTAAGAACGGCGTTGGCGGCGGCTTCCAGCTCGGCAAGAAAATCAAGTCCGGCTC
>DASPWY010000029.1:0-15099 GCA_035637575.1 Bathyarchaeia archaeon | reverse complement strand
CGTCATAGTTTCGGGTGGACGGGGAATGGGCGGACCGCAGAATTACAAGATTCTTGAGGAACTGGCTGAGATCATGGGAGGAGTAGTCGGAGCATCGAGAGCCTCCGTGGATGCCGGCTGGAGGCCTCACTCAGACCAAGTTGGACAGACAGGGCGCACAGTATCTCCGACTCTGTACATTGCGGCGGGCATTTCAGGCGCAATTCAGCACCGTGTCGGAATGATAAACTCCAAGGTTATAGTCGCAATCAATAAGGATCCGGAAGCTCCAATCTTCGGATTCGCAGACTACGGTATTGTGGGAGATGTTTTCGAAGTGGTCCCCGCGCTCACGCGCGAAATGAAAGCGTTCTACGGAAAGGCGTGAGACCGCGGTTCTTATTCCATGTGGGACTTGAGAAACCGTCCGATTTCTTGGCTGAGCGGGCTTCTCGAGACGTCAATAACGGGCATCTCCATATTACCAGCCTTCACATTGTGGCTGAAATCAGACATCGGCGCGAAGCTGATTGAGGCAATGTAGAGTTCACCTTTCGCATATTCTTCAGGCATTTCAGGAGGAGGGATCGGCTGGGAAACGAAGACGACTCCCTCACACCAATTTAGAAGAATGGGTTGCCCCATTTTCATGATGATGGCAAGAGAGTTGACTAGCTGCTGAGGGTTGTCGTATTTGACTAGTTCGCGGACAACAACCCGCTTCAGTGGTTCATGGGCTATTTCGACCATTGACGATTCAACTTCACGCTCGGAGGTCTGCGAGTGGCCCTATTTGTTGGTTAAGAGGATTTGGGATACCTATCCGAGCTTGAAAGCGACTCCTTTTCCGCCTGAGGGATACTTCCAGCTGATCGCGCCAGCGCCGATCTTGTGACACACAATCAAACAAGCGCCTGTCTCCATGCATCCCTCAGTGTTGTAACTCAGGTTCTCCTTCCAAGTATAGACCTCGGCTGGGCATATGTAGAGACATGGTTTTGATTCGCAGTGATTGCATTTGTCGGTATCGACTACGATGAATGGTTCGGCGTCCTTGCTAAAACTTACGAGCGCCAGCCTCTTGTCAAGCGTTAGCGATTCTTCAGTGGGCATCGTTAGAACGTCCTCGCTCCTCTGATCAAGTCGCGTATTAGGGTGAATATTGAGACTCGGCCTTTCGCCTGCAATCTTAGTTCCTTGGAGATCTTTCTCTTTCCCGTTCCATCCACCCGGTAGACTGCCTCAGCGGCTGAGCACACAAGTTCCGGATAGACCGCGTATAATCGCCTGTTCCTTAGATACGCCGGGACACGGTGGAAAGTGTACATGTCTTTGAGAGCTGGGTCTTCATGTAATTTTCTCTCGAATACCTTCAGGGAGTTCGCTGAGTAGTCTTTCTTCTTTCGGGCTTCCAAAACAGTTTGAGCCGCGGCGACCCCGGCTTGAATAGCCATGTCGACTCCTCGGAACGTGTAACCGTTGTTCAGGAGATGGCCCGCTGCATCTCCCGCAACAACCATCCCATCGGTATATGGACGGCTGAGCATTTTTGGGCCGGCTTCAGGGATCATATGCGCATCATATTCGACAGTCTTTCCTCCTTTGATGAAGCGCTGCACCTTTGGGTGTTCTCGGAGTTTCTCCATGAAGCTGTAGGATTGAGTCTTGTGTGAGGAAACATCGTCTCCCCCAACAACCATGCCGAGCGCCAAGCTATCTTGGTTTGTGTAGAGGAAACCTCCGCCTCGCAGTCCTCCCGAGCAAGCTCCGATAAAGACATGGGCCGCTCCCTGTCCTGGTTCGAGACCGAGACGTTCCTCTATCTTCTCGCTCGGCAGCTCTATGACGTCCTTTACTCCCATTGAGATTTGGCTCGGTTCAAGCATCGATGCGAGACCCGCTCTCCGCGCTAGCCCAGTCGTCGTCCCGTCGCATGCGATGACCACATCTGTTGGGATCTTGTCTTGGCCAGCAACGATTCCTGTTACGCGACCACCATCAATGATAAGATCGTCGACTCTGCTTTCGGTGATGAGGGAGGCTCCCGCCTTTTCCGCTTGCTCGGCTAGCCATTTGTCGAACTTCGCTCGCTTCGCTGTAAAACTGCCTTCTGGATCCTTAGACTGGAATTCGACGGAGAACGCCTTGTCTGAAGTCATGAAAGTAATGCCCTCCTTTCGCACAAAGCGTTCGATAGGGGCATTCTTCCACGAATCCCCAAGGAGTTTCTTGAGGGCATACGAGTATATTCTTCCTCCAAACACGTTCTTTGATCCTGGAAAAGTCCCTCGCTCCACGAGCAGAACCTGAACTCCTTCTCTCGCAAGTGTAATTGCTGCTGCGCTTCCAGCTGGGCCTGCTCCGACTACGGCGACTTCGAAGCCTTCAAGTGACATTGTTGGCGATCCGTGGTTATTCGGGAGTTTATTTCAGTTTGAGTCTAAGCCCTAGCTAACGAGACTCGATACGTTTCATTAGGTGACTCGCAGCAAGGCAGCCATCAGCTGTCCAAACGAGTGTGCACTAATGGTCCGCTTCTTTCTCATATCTCTGCCGTAGAATCTCTTGGATCAATTCCACAGCACGCTTGATCTGCCTTTGCATTGCCATCGGATCGTACCCCACCGGAGGCTTCGTATCGAGATATCGTCGATACATATCAAAATCAAGGAACTTTTTGCTCGTCTCGAAGATGTTCATCAGAGCTGCACTATCCATATTCTCCAAGTCTGAACGGCGGCAGTGGTAGAATCCATTCTCTCGGGCGAACGTAATTTTTTCATTTCCGACCGAATCGTTGTAGACATCTTCCCACAGGTTCCGATCCACCTCACTTTCCTCAACAAGACCTTTCGAGATCTTTGACTGGTACACCTCGAATAGATGGCTTGCCTGGGGCTCGGGAATCTCAAGCGCCTTGGAGACTTCCTGAAATGACAATCCTTTCTTTCTTAGGTAATAGCAGGCCTCTTCGAGATACGGTAATGCATCCGTATCCACCTCAGTCACTCCTACCAGGTCCTCGAATGGGGGCGAGAAGATTCAGATGAATAATAAGTTGAAGTCGTCTAAACTGTGATTGATTAAAGGCGGGTTCTAACGGCCTAAGGTTATACATCCATTTTCGGAAGGCTGCTCTTGAAGTATCGTCTACACTTCCTACACTGTAGCCTGCCTTCCGAGATAGCTCGGAGCGGTGTCGCGCAGAATGGGCACATGTCGAGCCTAGACAAATTGTTAGGCTCTTCAAGGTCTTCCAATCTGGATTTCGAACCGAGCCGAGTGGGCAAAGATTCAGAGTGTCTTCTACTATACAAAGCCAAGATGATGGCTGCGACGGTCGCCGCCGATATGCCGATTGTTATCTCAGGCCAAACGCTCGCCCAGACGTTTGACACGTACGCCTGCATGAAGGGATTGTGAGTGTATTCAAGATACAACCAAACGGCAAGCAACAGATTAGCGGCTGATTGTATCACTAACAGAGGACCGTACCTTGAGCCGAGTAGTGAAGGCAGTCTTGTTGTTCTCATCTTGGCTTATCCCAGGATAATTGAGTACGATACCCAGGGATATTTCACTGGTCCTGAAAAATAAGGCTACCTGAGAAATGGAGACCCCACTTGAGAGTCACAGTGAGGGCTTCTTACTGGTTGTTGAGGATCGAAGCCTTTGGCAGCCTCAGGGTGAGCTAACTACCGGTAAGCCTCGTATTCGGTTCCCAGCAGACTCACTGCTATCTTCTGGACCATTATCTCGTCGGTGCCTTCGTAAATCCTGCATACCCTAGTGTCGACCAAGTGCCTTGGAGCCCTAGTCTCGAAGCTGTAGCCGCTGGAACCGAGAATCTGTACTGTCCTGTCTGCTGCATCGAATGAAGCGTTTGACGCGAAGTACTTTGCCTTGGCGATCATCACGTCGGCGTAGTCTCGCAAGTCCTTGTCTTCTGGGTCCAAGTCGCTTTTCTGTTTCAGAAGCGCTGCTTTGTACACTAGGTTCTTGGATGCTTCCAGATTCGTTGACATTTCTCCAATGTGGCGCTGGACGAGTTGGTGTTTTGCTATTGGTTTTCCATGCTGGATTCTCTGCTTGGAAAATGCAACTGCCTCGTTGATGCAGTCCTCTATGACTCCTAGGCATCCGGCGGCCACGCTAAGTCGGCCGCTCATCAATCCCGAATAGGCTATGCTCAACCCTTTGCCCGCGGGTCCCATGAGGTTCTCTCTTGGGACCTTGCAATTGTCTAGGAAGATTGAGCCAGTGTCTGAGGTCGGCATTCCGAGCTTGTGTTTCTGTTGCTGACTTGAATATCCTTCGAAATTCTTCTCAACAATGAACGCGCACATCCCTTCCCGCTTACCCTTCGGGTATGCAAAAATGACGGCGACATCTGCTATGCTGCCGTTTGAAATCCAGGCCTTACTGCCATTTAGTACGAAGTTGTTCCCCTTCTCCTCAAATGTGGTGCGAAGAGATGCGGGGTCGCTTCCCGCGGTTGGTTCGGTGAGTCCGAAACACATGACTTTTTCTCCTCGCGTAGCCGGAGGAAGGTAGTACTGCTTCTGCTCCTCGCTCGCCCATTTCTGGACGGTTACTTGTCCGAGAGAGACATGGCCGGAGAGGAACGTTCGGACCCCAGTTCCTTCTTGGCCAATTCTTTCTAGAGCTAGGGCATAGGTTAGTACGTCTGCTCCTTGACCTTCGCCGTATCGCCTTGAGATTGGTAGCCCTAGAAGTTGTGCTTTCCTGAAAATTGGTGCTAGGCGATCATTGAACTTTCCGGTTAGGTAGGCTTCGTCCTCTAGTGGTCGAAGTTCTCTACATGCCCTGTCAACTTCATCCAGTAGGAATCTTTGCTCATCGGATACGTCGAAATTCATGCGCGAAAGATCTGCAAAACCAGAATCAGCAACAGTCTTCATGTGATGATTACACTCTACCTAGACTTCCTAGCTCCACGTTTTCTGGAAAAGTTATATCATTGGGTTCTTAGCCATTTGCCCGAGGCCAATAGTTGCCCATTCAAGTTGAGGAAGAAGACATCCCCTTCTTCGCCGAAGTAATAGCGGGCGGACGGATCACTATACCAGAGGAGATTAGGAAAATCTTCGGCGTGAAAGATGGAGACCACGTCATGTGTCGCGTAAGGCTAGTAAAGAGGGCCGAGGACATAAAGTAGAGAATCCCAAACTACTCTCCCTGATCTACCCCTCTGTGTTCTGACAATCTTAAATAACCTCAAAGCACCCGATCCATTCTGGCACCCCAGTTGACACTGGACGTCTCCGATCCAACCGAGGTCGTAGACGGCTTTCGAAACAAGTCAATTCTAGTCATCGGGGACCTTATTGTCGACCGATACGTCCACTCTCAAGGTCGAAAGCTCTCTCGCGAAGCCCCCGTACCAGTGGCTGACTTCATCTCCGAAGAGCTTCTTCTCGGAGGAGCCACCAACCTTACCAACAATCTCGTCGCCTTGGGCGCCAAAGTCAAAGTGCTCGGGGTCGTTGGAAAAGACGAGGCGGGACGCTGGATTGAAGAGGAGCTTCGCCGAAAAGGGGTAGACGTTTCGGGTATCGTGGTTAACGATAGGCCTACCAGCTTAAAGACCAGGTTTATTCTAAACCATCGGCAATACCTTCGAATCGACAAAGAGTACCGGTCTGACGTGGAGCCTCACATCACGAGGCAGTTTCTCCAACCTCTGAAGGAGTTGGTCAGCGGGGCCGATGGAGTCGTGTTCTCCGACTATGACAAGGGAGTGATAACGCCCGAGCTGATAAGCAACGTCGTCGAGGAATGCCGAGTGCAGAGCAAGAAGGTCTTGGCCCAGCCGAAAGTGCGCCATTATCTAGACTACATCGGCGTCACGATGGTCAAGTCCAATGCGCGTGAGGGGAGCATCGCAACCGGGGTCTCGATGGTGAACGACACCTCGCTCCGAAACATGGGGCACAATCTGATGACCCGGCTAGAATGTGAGAGTCTTCTTCTAACTCGAAGTGAGCATGGAATGATACTCTTCGAGAAGAAGAACATCACCAGCTTCCCCCCATTCAAGGGTCCTAAGCCGGGATTCAACGCCGTCGGTGTGCGAGACTGCCAGACCGCGGTTCTCGCAATGTCCATGGCTGCTGGAGCCTCTGTCCGAGAGGCCGTTCTACTTGCCGGTCTGGCCGCAGCCCAGCAGGCAGACAAGATCGGTACTGTCGTAGTGGATCTGAACGATCTTAGATCTCAAGCTAGCACAACACTAGAGCTTGCAGAGCATATAGTTCAGGTCCCGGTCCACTAGTAATGGAACAAGCCCAAATCCCCATTGGCATGCTCCTGCAGAAAGCGGTCAAGATCAGAACGCACATTCTAGAGATGCTCGCGGAGGCGAAGTCTGGTCATCCGGGGGGAAGCCTCTCAGCCGTCGAGATTCTAGTATCACTGTACTTCTACAAGATGCGTCAAGATCCCAAACGCCCTAACTGGCCTGACAGAGACAGGTTCGTTCTCTCCAAAGGTCACGCTGCTCCAGTCTTGTTCGCCACTCTAGCAGAGGCAGGATACATTCCTGTCAGCGAGCTGAAGACGCTTCGCAAACTGAACAGCAGATTACAGGGGCACCCAGATTATCGGGTTCCCGGAGTCGAGTTCCCAGGTGGCTCTCTCGGAATCGGTTTGTCGGCCGCTATCGGTATGGCTCTGGCCGGTAAGATCGACAAGAAGGACTATCGAGTATACGCGTTGCTGGGAGATGGGGAATTGGACGAGGGCGAGACATGGGAGGCGGCCATGGCGGCTCCCAAATTCAAACTGGGGAATCTTACGGCTATCATTGATCGAAATGGAATACAGCAAGATGGTCTGACTGAACAGATCATGCCGATGGAGCCTCTGGCATACAAATGGAAGGCTTTCAACTGGCACGTCCTTGAGGTTGACGGATTCGATCTTCGTCAGATAATTGAGGCGTTGGAAAAGGCAGAGAATATGCGGAATAGGCCCACCGTCATCATAGCTCACACCGTAAAGGGGAAGGGAGTTTCCTTCATGGAATGGGATCCTGCGTATCATGGAAAGGCGCCAGACAAGGACACTGTGAAGAAACTGGTCGAGTCTATGAGGCAACAATGATGAGCTTTGAATTATCGTACACTTCAATTGTCAAGGGATGCTGGGAATAATGCTCGTCCAAATGAGTTCGATGCGCGACGCCCTCGCCGAGGCTCTCCTTGAGCTCGGGTCAAAGGACCCAAGGATAGTTGTGCTAGGAGCCGACACTTCGGTCTCGATAAAAACGAGTCTCTTTGCCGATCGATACCCTGATCGGTTCTTCAACATCGGAATCGCGGAGGCTAACATGATCGGAATCGCTGCAGGACTCGCCCTCGCCGGAAAGATACCGTACATCAGCACATACTCCGCATTCGTCCCCGGAAAGTGCCTGGACCAGATCCGAAATGCTGTCGCCTATCCCAACTTAGATGTCAAGATTGTCTCGTCACACGGCGGAGTTAGCGTAGGGCCTGACGGTGCCTCTCATCAGACGGTCGAAGACGTGGCCACAATGCGGGCAATTCCTCACATGCGAGTCGTCATTCCCGCGGACGCTCCCGCGACCAAGGCATTGATCGAAGAATCCTGGAAGACCCCTGGACCTTTCTATATTCGGCTTAGTAGACCCAGCGTACCGGAAGTCTACTCCTCGCGTCCTGACCTAAAGATTGGCCATGCCAAGGTCTTGAAGGAGGGAACGGACGTGGCGATTATTGCCTGCGGCGTAATGGTTAACGAGGCGCTGGAAGCAGGCGATTCCCTAGCCAAAGAAAAGATCTTTGCGCAAGTCATTGACTCTCATACTCTGAAGCCTCTGGACGCGGAGACGATCACCGGTGTGGCAAGGAAGACTGGAGGAATTGTTACGGCTGAGGAACAGAATATCATCGGTGGACTGGGCAGCGCTGTTGCTGAAGTTGTCTCTGGCTCATATCCAGTTCCCATCTCGATGGTCGGCGTCAGAGACACTTTCGGAGAGTCCGGCGAATACAAGGAGCTAATGGCGAAGTATGGTCTTACCTCGAAGGATATCGTGAGAGCTGCGAAGAAGCTGGTCGCGGCTAGGTGATTATCGATTGAAGATATTCCTCGACACCGCCAACATCCCGTCCATCAAGACTTTCGTCGACATGGGGGTTTTGGATGGGATAACCACCAACCCGACCCTCATCGCCAAGGAGAACAGGGAATTCGTAGAGCTGGTAACGGACATTCTGAGACTTGTTCAAGGACCCGTGAACCTTGAAGTGGTAGGTCAGGATTCTGAAGGAATGGTACGGGAAGGACATGATCTTGCTGCGCTTGGACCAAGTGTCGTTGTCAAGTGCCCGATGACCGGGGAAGGACTCAAGGCGGTAAGGAGGCTTCACAAGGAGGGCATCAAGACAAACGTAACTCTTGTCTTCTCTCCAAACCAGGCATTGCTAGCGGCTAAGGCTGGTGCTGACTATGTAAGTCCCTTCATCGGTCGCCTGGACGACGCAGGCCATGAAGGGATGAAGATAATCGATGAGATTCTTCAGATCTATCGAAACTACAATATTGACACTCAGGTCTTGGTCGCAAGCATCCGCCATCCGGTACATGTTGTGGAAGCAGCGAAGTTGGGTGCCCATGTGGCCACGATGCCGCCTGATGTCTTGGATAAGATGGTGAAGCATCCTTTGACTGATATTGGGCTGAAACGTTTCTTGGATGATTGGCAGAAGGCGGGTCTCAAGCTTCCCGAAGGAAGGTCAACGACTCCGAAGTCAAAACCGCTGATCCAACGGGCCTAAGAATTCACCGCCATGTATGTGCTATGTGTTCCCCTTGAGGCTCGAGGCTTCGGAGGTCCTTTCGCCGTCAGTCTTTTGAATGAGTGATTATTCCTCTCTCTGTTACCCTTTGGCGAAGTACATATTCGTCACCGGCGGCGTAATGTCCGGAATAGGAAAGGGAGTGATCGCAGCTTCTATCGGAAAGATTCTACAAGTCCGAGGACTGAAAGTCACAGCAGCAAAGGTCGACCCCTACCTGAACTACGACGCGGGAACAATGAACCCGTACATCCACGGAGAGGTCTTCGTCACCGAAGATGGCGGAGAGACCGATATGGACATCGGAACATACGAGCGTTTCCTAGACATTAACGTTCCAAAGAGCCACAACATCACCACCGGCCAGATCTATTCTTCGGTCATCGAACGGGAGAGACGAGGAGATTTTCTTGGAAAATGTGTCCAGATAATTCCGCACATTACTGACGAGATCAAGGACCGTCTTCGGACCATTTCATATGAAGGCGCGGACGTTGTGATTGTAGAGATTGGAGGAACTGTTGGCGACATTGAATCACTCCCATATCTTGAGGCGGCACGGCAATTCCGGTTCGACGAGGGAATCGGGAATGTCATCAATGTCCACGTCACCCTTGTCCCGATGCTGGATGTTGTGGGTGAGCAGAAGACCAAGCCCACGCAGCATAGTGTGCAGGAGCTTAGACGCATAGGCGTCCAACCTGATGTTATAGTCGCCCGTAGCAAGGTGCCTCTTAGACCGGAGCCGCGAAAGAAGATCGCGCTCTTCTGCAATGTCGAAGAATCCGCGGTCTTCACATCCCAGGATATCGCGAGCATCTACGAATCACCGCTTCTCCTAGACGAGCAGGGGCTGGGCGGTTACCTAGTCGGTAGACTCCAATTGTCAAGCAGGGAATCTGAGTGGAGTTCTTGGAAGAAGATGATCAAGAACCATCTTGGACCGGAAAACCAAGTTACAATCGCAGTCTGCGGGAAATATGCCGAACTCGCCGACTGCTACGTCAGCGTCAACGAAGCTCTCCGTGACGCAGGTGCTACCCTGAACGCGAAGGTAGATCTGGAGTTTATCGAGACTGACGATTTCGAGAAAGACCAGTCAAGGGTCCGAGTACTCTCCGGGTTCGACGGACTCCTAGTGCCGGGAGGTTTTGGGTCGAGAGGCTCGGAGGGAAAGATCAAAGCAATAGAATACGCGCGAACTCACAACATTCCATTCCTAGGAATCTGTTTCGGATTCCAACTAGCAGTTGTTGAATATGCCCGAAGCTTGGGAATGATGGATGCGGCCAGCTCTGAGCTGAGCCCGAATTCGAAAGATCATGTTATTGACCTGATGCCAGAACAGAATAGTATTTTGGAGAAGGGCGGAACAATGAGGCTGGGAGCACACGAAATCTCCATCGACGCAGGAAGTATCGCATATTCGCTGTATCAGAAGTCGAAGGCTTGGGAGAGGCATAGGCACCGCTACGAAGTCAATCCCAAGTATATTCCTCAACTCACCTCGAAAGGATTAAGATTCTCAGGGAAGAGCGACGCCAACCGGAGAATGGAGATACTAGAACTGCCCAGCAACGCGTTCCACTTCGCTACGCAGTACCATGCAGAGTTCAAGTCCCGACCCGGACGACCCTCTCCTCCGTACCTGGGGCTAGTGAACGCCTCTCTTTCGAAGAATCTGAAGCCTGAACCCAAACAGGTTGTGACGCGCCAGTAAATCTTCGAGGGAGCTATGTATGGAATCGAAAACTGACGCAGCGTCTAAGGTCGTTACCGGGCACCGCACACCGGTAGTTACCATTACTGTGACGGCCGTCTTCACGGCGCTGGTCTTTCTCTCAACGTACCTGTTTCAGATTCCGATCCCTGCAACTCAGGGATACTTCAATCTCGGAGACATCATGATCTTTATCACCTCACTGACGTTTGGACCGACAGTGGGTGGATTCGCAGGCGGAATAGGTTCGTTCTTGTCTGATGCTCTTGGAGGATTCGGCACTTTTGCACCGTTCACTCTGATCATAAAGGGGCTGGAGGGGTATGTTGCTGGACTGATCTCAAGGCGGAGTCTTCAGCGTCGGACCTTAATGATCGCCTGGGCGGCAGGTAGCGTGGTTATGGTTCTTGGATATTTCGTGGCGGAATCATTCCTTATTGCTCTGGTCTTCGGCTCATCGTCCGCAACCGGGATCGTTGCCGCGTCAGGAGAGGTTCCATTCAACATTCTACAGGTTGTCGGAGGAGGAGCAGTCGGAATCCCTGTCTCGATAGGACTAAAGTATGCATTCCGATCAACGCCCTATTTCTCCAGAATTCTAGGCCCTGCTCCTCGTCGTCAGCCTGAGAAGAAATAGCTAGGACCCGCTAGGCGGGGCCACGCAGATGTAGAGTACGTTGCTTCCTCTAACTATCAGGCTTCCATAGTTCGTGGCTGGGTCTCCGCCACGATATTCTCTCGCTCCATCGAGGATGATGTTCATGTGGCTGTCGCAGTCGATCATCTTGCCCCGATACTCAGTATCGTTCTTCAGCTTGACGGCAACGTCCCCGTTCATCTTGCGGATGAGAAGGTTCAGCGGCTTTCTCGAGGGTTCCAAGTAGCAGCCTTATCGCGGTTGTTCGGCTGAGGCCATAAAAACTCTTTGCCAAACCACGGCATTCGGATCTTGGACTCTCAGTCTAGTTAGCTCTCTGAGTCTTCTCTCGCCAGCATCTTCTGGTTGTGCTGTTCCTTCCTGAAATCGGTCTTCAGCTTTCCGCATCTTATGCATCGAGCCATCTGTCCTCTTCCGCGCCATTGGTGCGAGCATCCCGGCATTCTTGTCAGGGCTAGAGGGGCGGGTCTAGTTCTTAAAGTCCACGAAGCCAGACGCCGATTCAGCACTCATTCTAGAGAGTCAGCTGGACGGAGAAAGTAGAGGGTCTCCCGTTCAGAAATGATCGTTGATTGCGCGGGTTTCGCCAGAGATTCAGGATTGGGCAGTCCGGGCTGCTGGAAGAGAGTGAACGCTAGTAGCGAGTTTTCGCGGCTAATTCTCTTAAGATCGGCGATGAAACTTGAAAGATTCGACCCTGCCTTCGCCGTAGAGATTGAGACTGTGCAGTCTGATGAAGCGCTCTTGAGAGGCAGCGAGGACGAGCTTGCTAACACGTAATCGGTATTAGCGGTCTTTCTCTTCGTCGCGATCCGCAACATCTTTGCAGACAAGTCTATACCTATCGCATAGTCGTAGATCGCGCCCGCTTTTTCGAGGAAGCTGCCGGTTCCGCAACCGACGTCGATCAGAACTTCGAAGTGTCTGTTTCCAAGGAATCCCAAGACCATTTCGCACTTGCGGGACTGTTCCTCACCATAGAGTTCGTCGTATGAGCCGGAGAGGGTGTTGTACCATTCTGCGACTTGTCTATCGTCTTTTTCCAAACCATGCTGATATATTGCGGATGGAGAGTTGAATCTTTCTAGCGTGATCTGAGTGCCAGTCTTCGTCTCCCCTAACCTAGAACAGGCTCGGTCGGAGCTAGTGAAAGCTCTGGAGGCTAGGATGATGGTGGCTATGGTTGCGAACTGTACGGTCAGCTATTCCGGCCGGACGGGCAGCGACATGGGGGAGGGTGAGAGGCTTGTTATTTTGAAAGGTGATGGTTGCGTGCTAGTTCACAGGGGCAGGGACTACCAGCCCGTTAACTGGCAGCCGTCTGGTTGTGTCTTCCAGACCCGGATCGAAGATGGGCGTCTGATCGTAAAGGCTGTCCGCCCCAGTCCATTGGAGACGCTGAATATCGAAATGGACAGGATTGAGTTTCTCAGCGCTTTCCGTTTGAGGGACGAGGCAGAGTTCATCCTCCACTCAAGTGAGGAGGAAATGCAGAGGGCCATTCTCGCAGAGCCGGGTCTGATCGAGCAAGGGCTTCGAGTGGTAGACTTCGAGAAGAAAGTTGCTCCCGGATTCGTCGACGTTTACGGAATCGATTCTCAGGGAAACACGGTGGTCATTGAGATCAAGAAGGATCCGGCTGGAGCTGCTGCAGTTAAGCAACTCGTCGAATATCTGAAGTACCTTTCACCGGCAGAGGGCAAGAAGCTTCGACCGATCATAGTCGCACCGTCTCTTGCCAAGGGCGTTCTGCCGACGGTGGAGAAGATGAAGATCGAGTTCAAGCCGCTGACGCTGCAGAAGAGCTTGGAGACGTTGCAGAAGCATGTGCGGTCCGACCAGAAGGCGTTGAAGGGATGGCTCGGAGGACCCGAAGAGACGGACTAGTCCTAATCGGAAAAATCTGCAGAGTCTGATGTTAGTCTCTTCAGTCTTGTTCGTAGGGAAACTTCTTCTTCGTAGCTTCCAACGGCTTGACGCTTTCCTTGCCGCTTGTCGTGTCCGGGCTCTTATCATCCGATTTGGACTGAGTCTTCTCGGATTTCTCCTGAGTTGTCGAGATATCTTGAGGAGCCGCTGGTTTGACTGGATTCGGATCAACTTGTGGAGTGTCTGGCCGGGGTTTAGTGACTTCGGAGCTAGATGGGGGACTGGCGCTCGGCGGGGGGCCCCTGGGCAGGCTTGTTGGGCGAGGGGGTCGGGGGAGAATCTTGGGCATTACAGGGTTTGCCATCGGCCCGACAATAACACTTGGCGGGACAATTCTAGGCGCCGGTGCCGGGATGTATGGCTGTTTTAGTCCGCCCGAGTCGGAGACTGCCGGTGCCCTTCTTGGGGGAGATGATGGGGTAAGGATTCCCCTGGACTCCCCTATGAATTTGGGACTGTCTTCCCAGCTCGAAGCGCCCTGACCCGGTGGTGGAGTCGGTGTCGGTCTGTCAAAGCTTCTTTCAGTAATGACTGTCGGCGGCAATGACCTTTCGGAGCTTTTCTCCGTGATCATGATTATTGGTTTCGAGAAAGCGGGCGAGCCTGTCGATGGTACGGGTTCAATTCTCGGTGGTGGGACTCCTGTCTCACGCTCGAAGGGGACGTCCTCGCGGCCCGTCGCAGTTGATCGCGCGCTTATTGGCGGGCCTGCTTCGAGTGGTGTTCGAAACGCTTTCTCCCAAGATCCAGGCCGAGGTTCACTGGGACTAGGAGTGATCGGGGTAGTGCTTGTGATGACCGGGCTTGGGTGAACCTTTTCTATTTTGAGTTCGGCTACCTGTGCCTCTAATACGAGGTTGCGTTTCATCAGATTCTCCAGCATCTGCAATGCTCTTTCTAGTCGAATGCCAGGTCGTAGGCCTCGTTGGAACTTGAAGGCTAGAGTGATGGCGAGTGTTGCGATTATGACCATGACTGCAATGTCAATTGTGCTGAACGATAGCTGTGGGAATCTCTGCAGACTACCGGCCAATTGGTCAGCGACAGAAGGGTTGTTTGCGTAGACGAGGAATATCCAGTATGAGAGCCAGCCTACGAGCGCGGTCTCTATTGCTACAAGTTTGATAAGGAGTTTCCTCAAACTATCCTTCTCTCCATCTTCTGAGTGACATGTGCACCTCTGCTTCGTAGGAGCCTAAGACTTGGTGTAACTGGCTCTGATGGGTCAAAGTCCCTACTTTGCCTCTCCGACTCCTCGGTCTTTCCGGAGAGTCTTCAATATCGTGTCTAAGGCCGTGTCCCAGTCCATCTCTCCTCCCCCGCCAGGCGCGGGGGGGTTCTTCGATTCCGTCCCCGGATTTCTCGATGACAGATCACCGAATGATTCGGGCTTCGGTGAGGAATCTGGTGATTCCTTGTCGGGAGTTTGTGTAGGAGGCTTCCAAGGCTGAGGCATTGGCATTGGTACGCCCATAGGAGCAGGTGGTCGGGGTCCAGGTTGACCGGGTCCAGGTTGGGGTCCCATTCCCGGTGGAGGTCGAGGTGGACCCGCACCGAATGGTCTTGACGGTGCCATTGGACGCTGCTCTCCCGGTCTGCCCGGACCTGGGATGACAAATGGGCGGGGCCCACCCTGTGTTGGGGGAACCGGGGGTCTCATTGGCATTGGGCCTGGTCGAGGAATTCCCTGAGGAGGCGGGGAACCCTGCGGATTGGTCGGCCCTGAGCCCGGTGTCCATTTGGGAGGAAGTGGAGGGATCGATCGCACCCCTGTAGACTCGGATGATGGCCCAGTCCCCGGCCGGTCTATGGGGGGAGCCCATTTTGATGGAACTGCAGAGGACTGTGAACTCTGAGAGGGAACCGGGGTACTTGGGAACGGTACCCCTGGTCTAGCTGAAGTGTCGAGGCCTGGTTTCTGGAAGAGTGGACCTGAATCTGATCTCTTCTCGTCCATTGTTGACTGT
>DASPWY010000028.1:0-5593 GCA_035637575.1 Bathyarchaeia archaeon | reverse complement strand
GAGGATTTTCTCAACTTGGTGATGGACTTGCGAAGCAGCGAAGCAAGTCGATACACGGCCATCGAGACGCCCATCTTCACTTGCGTCTCCGTCACTCTTGAGAAGATGCTTGACCTTCTAGGACCATGACAAGTCTGTAGTGAAGAGAGCTTGACCGAGTTCGAGAATGACAATTTTCTCCGTGCTTGTTGGAGGAAAGAGACAGAGTACACTCCGGTCTGGTTCATGCGACAGGCAGGCCGATATCTCGAAAGCTATCAGAAGATCCGGGCAAAGCATGACGTTCTCACGATATGCAAGACCCCTGAACTGTCGGCAAAAATCACAACAGACGCCGTCTCCGACCTGGGAGTAGACGCCGCGATTCTCTTCGCCGACATTATGCTACCCCTAGAAGGAATCGGCGTCAAGCTCAAACTTGTAGACGGAGTCGGACCCGTTATTGAGAGACCCGTTGAGAATAAGGAGCAGGTTGAGAGTCTCAAAGGATTTTCTTCTGAAGAACACGTCCCCTACGTCTTGGACGCTATTCGGCTAATCAAGCAACAACTCAAAGAAAGAGTTCCTCTGATAGGTTTCTCTGGAGCACCTTTCACCCTCGCGTCCTACCTTATCGAAGGAAGCCCATCGAGAGAATTTATTCGAACCAAGAAAATGATGTACGATCAACCAGAACTGTGGGGGAAACTTCTCTCCAACCTCTCCCGTATCGTTACAACCTATCTGCTGGCCCAAGTCAAAGCAGGAGTTGACGCTGTGATGCTCTTCGACAGCTGGTCAGGATGTCTCTCACCCGCGGACTACAGAGATTTTGTCCTACCTTACAATCAGAAGATTCTGACTGACCTATCCGGAAAGAACGTTCCAAGAATTCTCTTTGGAGTCGGAACCGCGGGAATACTGAATCAGATGCGAGGGGCTGAGAGCGATGTTTTCGGCGTCGACTGGAGACTGCCCATCGACGACGCTTGGGCGGTTCTGGGAGAGGCGGCGATACAAGGTAATCTTGATCCTGCGACTCTACTCGCTTCCGACAGGCTAATCGAGGAGAGGACAAAGGAGATCCTTGGTAGAGTGCGGGGCAAGCCTGGTCACATATTCAACTTGGGACATGGGGTCCTGCCCGAGACAAAAGCCGAGAAAGCTAAGAGACTCATTCAGTTCGTGCACCAATCAACCAGAAACAAGAGATGAAAATCCACGGATCGAACCAATGGATTGCCTACAATCCTCCTGATGGCTTACGGTAGCCCAAACTCTCTAGACGAGGTAGGCGACTACCTGGCACAGGTCAGAGGAGGTCGCGTTTCAACGCCAGAAGAGATCGAGCATCTGAAGCAGCGATATCAGCGAGTTGGAGGTCAAACTCCTTTACTCCAGATCACCAAGTCTCAAACTAACGCGCTTGAGAAGAAACTAATCGCAGACGGTACCCCCGCAAGAGTCTTGTTCGGGATGAAACACTGGCATCCATTCGTCGAGGATGTTGTCGAGAAAATCAGCATCGATAATCCGACCATTCTCGTCGGGCTCGCTCTCGCCCCACACTACTCGAAGCTTAGCATCGACGGCTACGAGGACAGTGTTAGAAGAGGATTGGCGAGGAAGAGTTCGAACATTCATTTCGTCATGGTGAAGAGCTGGCACAAAGAACCATCATTGATCACGGCTCTTTCAAGCCGAGTCAGCAGCGCGCTAAGTGAGATGAGCGGTTCCGATAGAACCATGGTGGTCTTTACGGCACATAGTTTGCCTCTAAGGGCCGTCCCCGACGATGATCCGTACCAAGACCAATTGCTGGAAACTAGTAGGCTAGTCGCAAAAGAGGCGCGTGTCACTGATTGGGATTTTGCGTTTCAGAGTGCTAGCGGGCCATCCGGAACATGGCTGGGCCCGAGCCTCAAAGAGAAAATTTCTGAATTTTCAAGCAAAGGGATCAAGCAGATCTTGGTATGCCCAGTAGGGTTCGTTTCAGATCACCTGGAGATTCTCTACGACTTGGATGTGGAAGCTAGAGGCTATGCAAATTTGCATGGCATCGAGCTGGCACGAACGTTATCCCTCAACGACGATCCAAAGTTCATAGAAGCCTTGGCCGCGGTTGCCAGGCCAATCCTCGTTAAGCCTATGATCGCACTCTAATGCTAATCGCACGAGGTGCGAGAGAGAATATAGTCTGATCGAAAAGTATCCACAGAAGGACAATACTATGCGTCACGAAAATGCTCAGCTCAGTAATTCCTTAAGGGCATCATCGATTATGAACGTCTCGGGAATTATCGTCGGAGGCACTCCGAGCTCAGCGAGTCTATGGGCCGTTACAGGACCTATCGCTCCTATCCGGATTTTTCGAAGTCGCGGGACAAGCTCGTCAACGCCAAGGTAGTTCTTCGACATCAAGAATAGGTTTGAAGCGGACAAGGAACTCGTGAAAAGGATCGCTTGGATATCACCCCTTCCGATGAGATCTACGAATCGTTGGAAGCTGGTTGCGTCGGAGGGAATGACCGAATCGTAAAGATTGACCGTAGCGACTGTAGCGCCGTTCTTCGCAAGCTCTCTGCCCAAGCTATTGTCTGCTGAAGATGATCTAGCGAGCAGTATTCGTTTTCCCCCAAGATCCTTGGTGGAGAGAAAATCAGCAATACCCGAGGAGCTGAATTTTTCGGGTAAATGAACCCCGCGTATTCCTTGCCTCGCCAGGGCGTCCCTTGTTTTTGGGCCAACCGCTAATAGCTGAAGATCGCCTAGGACGCTCGGAAGCAGGTTCCCGTGACTTCTCAGAATGTCGAATAAGAGATTGGCACCGTTCGGGCTCATCAGTACCAGCCAGTCCACCGGACCTCCAATCAAGACTTGGGACAGCTCTGTGAAGATCTCCGATTGCTCTCTCGGCCTAAGCTCCACCGTGTGAACGATCAACGGGTTCCAGCCCATCTCTTTGACGAGCCGGATCGTATCTTTCCCCAAGCCAGCTGGTCGAGTCACCGCTACAGTATTCAATTTGATTTCTAGCCCCGGTAGTATGAGCCGCGCCAAGTCTCCTCTATTTTGTTAGCGCCCTTCGCAATCAGCTCTTCAGCCACTTCTCTACCAAGCCCAACAGCTTCCTTGATGTTCCCGGACTTTTTCGATTCGAGCCTTGTCTTTCCATCACTCGATAGTATGCACCCTGTGACGTAAAGACTGTCTCTGTTTGACGACGCGAGTGCTCCTATGGGGACTTTGCAGCCTCCCTCTAGGACCTTGACGAGTTCTCTCTCAGCCTCAGCTTGTGCCCTGGTGGGAGAGTCCTCGATTGACCGGAGGAGTTCTAGGACCTTCCTGTTATCCTGCCGGGCTATTAGAGCAAGGATTCCCTGGCCAGGAGCAGGCACAAAATCATCTAAAGATAGCCGCTCTGCGATTCGACCCGTCAAGCCGAGTCTCAGGAGACCCGCCTCTGCAAGGATGACAGCGTCAAACTCTCCGTCCTCGACCTTCTGGACCCGAGTGTCAACATTCCCTCTTATCGGAACCGCTTGCAGGTCTGGCCTGGCACGTTTGAGTTGAGCCACGCGGAGAAGGCTGCTGGTGCCGACTCTGCTCCCGCCCTTCAGGTCTCTTAGACGCTCACCGTTCCTACTAACCAACACGTTAGATGGAGATCCTCGTTGTGGGACACTCGCAATCACGAGCTTCGTGTCGACTTCAAACACCGGGACGTCTTTCAGACTGTGAACGGCCACATCGATCTTCCTCTCCAAGATTGCTTGGTCGATCTCTTTCTCGAAAATTCCCTTCTGGTTGATCGAGAAGATGGGCGTTCTCTGGTCCTCGTCGCCTCTTGTCTTGATAATCTTCCTCTCGACAACGAGTTTAGGATCTTTTCTCTTCAGCTGGTCCAGTACGATATCGGTCTGGACGAGGGAGAGTTTACTTCCCCTTGAGCCAACCCTAAGCAGCATTTGCGATTCTACGCTGACAGTCTGTTGAGAGCGCTTTCGATAGCTTCCAGCGTTACTTGAATCTCATCATCTTTGTGACTGGTTGCAAGAAAGCAAGATTCGAATTGGGACGGGGGAACAAAGACTCTTGATGCGAGCAGGGATTGGAAGTATTTTTGGAATCTAGTTGTATCCGATTTTTTCGCCGAGTCGTAGTCTATGACGGGGTGGTCTGTGAAGAAGATTTGGAACATAGATGACAACCCGTTTACTTGGGCTGCTAATTTCGTGGACCCTATCAGGTCGTTTATTCCCCTCCGCATTTCTTCGCCGGTTTTTTCCAACTTGGGGTACAATTGTCCAGCTCTCCGTTTCAGTGATTGAAGCGTGACTAGGGAGGCTGCGACGCTTACAGGATTACCGCTGTATGTTCCAGCCTGGTAAACTCCTCCCAGCGGGGCGAGTTTCTCCATGATTTCCCTTCGACCTCCAAAAGCCGCTATCGGAAGTCCTCCCCCCAAGATCTTCCCTAGTACGGTCATGTCGGGGCTGATCTTGAAGTATTCTTGAGCGCCACCGAGAGCAATTCTGAATCCGGTGATCACCTCGTCGAAAATTAGGATGACTCCGTTCTCTTGGGTGATTTTTCTCAGTGTCTCTAGGAATCCTGGTCTTGGAAGGATGGGTCCCATGTTTCCCATTACCGGCTCGACAATTACTGCGGCGAGCTCATGTGAGTGGTCTTCGATGATCCTCCTGCTCATCTCTTCATCGTTGAACTTTGCAACTAGTGTATCCTTAGCGACATCCTGGGTAATGCCTTCCGAGTTAGGAGTGCCCAAGTTCGATGCTCCAGATCCCGCCTTCACCAAGACGCTATCGTGGGCGCCGTGATAACCTCCTTCAAACTTGAGAATCTTCTGTCTCCCTGTAAACGCTCGGGCTAAACGCAGGCTGTGCATTGTTGCCTCCGTACCGGAATTAGTTAGCCGCACCATTTCCATCGAGGGAACTGAGCTATTGATGAGGCCGGCAAGCTCGACTTCCATCTCGGTTGGCTGACCGTACAGCGAGCCTCTGCCCATTGCTTTCTGGACCGCTTCCACGACTTCCTCATGCGCATGCCCATCCAGCAAGGCGCCGTAGGCCATGCAGTAGTCGAGGAACTCTTCACCATCCACAGTTCGAAATCTGGAACCCTTGGCTGAGGCAACGAACAGTGGATAGGGAGAGTAGTTTCGGACAGGGGTGTTTACTCCTCCCGGTATGAGTTCTCTTGCGCGCTTGTAGAGGTGTTCGGATTTTGAGGCTAGCTTTGTAGCCATTCTGCTGCTTCCTTGGCGTGGTAGGTGATTATAATGTCCGCTCCGGCTCGTTTGATCGCTGTCAACACCTCCAATATGGCGGATTTCTCTTCAATCCATCCTTCCCTGGCGGCGGCTTTGAGCATTGCATATTCTCCGCTGACGTTGTATGCTGCCATTGGCATTCGGAATCTTCTCTTGGCGCGATAGATAATGTCCAAGTAAGCTAGGGCTGGCTTGACCATGATTATGTCTGCTCCTTCCTTGATGTCCAAGGCGATTTCGCGCATCGCCATTTCCGGGTTCGAGTAGTCCATCTGGTAGGTTCGCCGGTCTCCTAACTGAGGCTTGGAGAAGGCTGCC
>DASPWY010000027.1:0-3443 GCA_035637575.1 Bathyarchaeia archaeon | reverse complement strand
GTACTATAACGACGTTCCAGGGATTCCCTTAACTCAAAAAGTACCCTTTGCGACTCGAGCATCCATTGAAGGAGAATTGCAAAGATCCTTCGACGGAGGTGCACTACTTCCGCTGATGGTCAGATCCAAGGTCGACAGTTCGGCTCTGTCGAAAGCTTCGCGAGAGCTAAGCGAGGCCGGGGTGCGATACTTCACTTTCTCGTCCCAGTATTCGCGTTGCCAACGTTGTTACGCTATAAGCGCTGGAGTCAGGGCCAGATGCGATAACTGCGGATACGAACACTTGACAATACTTGCAAAGCTAGGAGGAAGACTTCTTCCATTGGATTCGTGGCCCGACGCGAGGAAGAGAGACCTAGACCGCGTTATTCCCTACGATTTCTCATAGCTCTCGGACGAAATCGACGCATGATATCTGAACTCTGGTCTACATCTATTCTGTTCGAAGGAGTCAAGGGTTGACTCTCGCCCAGAGCATAACTCTGAGCAATCTCGAGCTGACGCGTTTTTTCATCGCCCTGGTGCTTCTTCTCTTCTCAGCTTATGCCGGCTCCTTTCTTTTCGATAAGCTCAAGCTCCCACGGGTCATTGGGGAAATCTTTGGAGGACTCTTATTGGGTCCAACTGTATTCGGCTACCTTTTTCCCCGCAGCGAGAACTGGATATTCTCCGCTTACCCTTCCGAAGGCCAACTCCTCTCCTTAGTATCTTGGCTTGGACTAATCCTTTTGATGTTCATCTCGGGAGTCGAGATTCATGGAACATTCAATCGAGAGGACAAGCGTACCGCTGTAGCATTTCTTCTCGGAGCGACAATTCTTCCGTTCCTGATCGGAGTCGGAGTCTCTAGAGCGTACGATTTCAGCCCCTACGCTGGTCCCAACAGCAACCCACTCTCACTATCGATAATCATAGGAATCGCTGTAGCAGTCACATCAATACCAGTAATCTCGAAAATCTTCCTCGACCTCAAGATAATGGGCACTCGCTACGCTAGAATCGTGCTTGCAATCGCGACCGTTGAAGACAGCATCCTCTACGCAGGACTTGCCATAGCTACTGGCGTGGCCGGAGCCTCCGCCCCCTCCACATCAACAATAACCTACGCAATCGCCCTAACTGCCGTCTTCCTGGCCTCGGGGCTACTAGTTCTACCGCGGGTTCTCCGTCGGCTGAGCACATCAAGAGCGAAGTTGTTAATGGAAGCGTCTCATTCTAGATTCGCCCTCTTCCTTTGCTTTGTCTTTGTAGCGGCCGCGGCCCTGTTGAACGTCAACGTAGTGTTCGGCGCGTTCCTGGCTGGCATAGCCATCGGGACCGTGCCACAAGACGTGTTCGCGAAGGCTACTGGAAGCATCAAGAAAATCTCCCTTGCACTCTTCACGCCCGCATATTTTGCAATCGTCGGCCTTGAACTAGACCTAATTCACCAGTTCGATATTACCATCTTTCTCGGTTTCCTGCTCTTCTCTTCCGGTCTCAAGATCGCCGGGGCGCTAGGAGTTGGCAAGCTTATCAGGAAAGGCTGGTTATCCAGTGTCAATCTCGCGATCGGCTTGAACGCTAGGGGAGGGCCGGGAATAGTCCTTGCCACAATCACGTTTGGCGCCGGGCTAATCTCGGAACCCTTCTTCGTGGCTCTAGTCCTCATAGCAATAGTAACGTCACTGATGACAGGATACTGGCTGAGATATACACAAGCCAAAGGATGGCCTCTCCTAGACGAAGACAAGGCTTCCCAGCAAAGCAGGTTCTGAAACTATGAGTTTGTTCTTGCAACCTAAGTAATGAACATGCTAACCTTAGAGAGCTCCGAGAACTAGCCCCAAGAGTCCCATCCTCAGAACGACCCCGTTCCCAACCTGCTGGAAGTACTTCGCGTGGGGCGTAGAGTCGACACTGGGATCCACCTCATCAACTCGGGGCAGTGGGTGCATGACAATCGAGTTCTTCTTGGTCCTGTCTAGATCCTCTGCTACAAGTCGGTATGATCCTTTGACTTTCTCGTACTCTTGTAGATCCGCAAACCGCTCCTTCTGCACTCGGGTCATGTAGATCACGTCCAGCTCTCGCAAGTGGTCCCTGAGGGACGGCGTCTCGGAGACTTCGATCTTCTTCGACACTTCTTCGGCCACTTCCTTCCGCATCTGGAGAATGTCTGGAGAGATCAGAACCAGCTTCACCTTGTAGAGCGATAGAGCATATGCTAGGGAGTGCACGGTCCTACCGTATCTCAGATCGCCGATCAGTCCGATGGTCAGCCCGTCTATCGTCCCCAACTCTTTCCTGATCGTGTAAAGGTCCAAGAGCGCCTGGGTTGGGTGCTCCTCAGCCCCAGAGCCAGCGTTGATGACTGGTATGGAGGCGAATTCCGCAGCCATGCGGGCCGCTCCTTCCAAGGGATGTCTCACCACCAGAACATCAGCGTACTTCTCAGTCACCCGGACAGTATCCGCGAGGTTCTCGCCTTTCTCTACGGACGTACCTTTTGTCTCTGCGAATCCGAGCGCTGTCCCACCTAGCCGTGTGATGGCAGACTCGAAGCTTAGACGGGTCCGAGTACTAGCCTCGTAGAACAGCGTGGCCATTATTCTTCCGTGAAGCATGTCGGACCCCTTCTTGGCCAGCGGTTCCATCACTTCTGACATGTCTAGAATGTGATCGATCTCCTTTCGAGAAAAGTCGCGGATTGATACTATGTCACGCCCAGCGAACGACGGGCTTCCAGACATGGCTTCTAGCGACCCGTTTCTAAGAAGAAGCATTCTATAACTCTGTTTGGGAAACAGGGATGGTGAGCCTTTGCGACTCGTCGCAGCCACTTCAGACCTGTTCCTCCGTTCACGGATAGCGGAGCTTGCGAAACAAACCGGAGCGGACCCTTCCTTCGGAACGGGACCAGACGAGCTGAGACGATTAGTTGCGGAGAACAAACCTGAACTGGTCATTCTCGACCTCTCATCTACGGAATACGATCCATTCTCCATCGCAAAGGAGTTGAAGACGACGTTCAACTCTCGACTATTCGGCTTGTATCCACACGTGCGGACCGAGCTGAAGAAACGGGCTGATGAAATGGGGTTCGAATATGTTGTACCGAACTCTAACTTCCTCGCTAGCCTGAGGCGTGTACTGTTAGAGCGGGTTGAGGATGATTGAGCTGGATCATCAAGGACCTTTGGAAGAATCTCGAACTTCGGCAATCAGAGTATGAGACTCTATTGGATCGTGACGATAGAATTGTGGCCTTTGAAATCATCAACCGGATAGCTTCTGATGTCGGGACTAAATGGGGCGTTTTCTTACAGTTGAATTTCCCGCCGGGACAAGCTAGCTTCAGCTCGTCTAACTTAGGCCATAGAAATCTGACGATGCTAATATTTCGTGATAGAAAGAAGTTCACGGATGTTTCTGAGTCGGAGGTCAAGCACGCTTTCGATCCG
>DASPWY010000026.1:0-3306 GCA_035637575.1 Bathyarchaeia archaeon | reverse complement strand
TTTCTTGATCGGCCATTCGACTGCTTCTTGGAGTTCCTGTTTGACATCGGTCAGTCCTCCTACGTCTGCCCAGTTCACTGAGGGCACTTCGATGTAGACCTCCCGCATCGCGGTTGGCGTAATTTCTCTGTACGCGTTCATAAAGTCCTCTACGTTAACTTCCATCTTCTCCAGGATGCCTGTGGGTATCCTCTCCTCTTCGAGATTGATCTCCGGGAGATAACGTCGCAGCGCTTTCATAGCGCCCTCTCTGCAGAGAGAGGATATGTCTGCGCCTGTATAACCGTGGCAGACGTCGGAGAGACGATGCAGGTCAACGTCAGACGCTAGTGGCATTGTTCTCGTGTGAATCTGGAGAATCTCGTACCTTCCCATCTTGTCCGGGACACCTATCTCAATTTCGCGGTCGAAGCGTCCGGGTCGTCTGAGAGCGGGATCTATCGCGTTCGGCCTGTTCGTAGCGCCGATGACGATTATGTTGCCCCGCGCGCCCATTCCATCCATCAACGACAAGAGTTGTGCAACAACTCGCCTCTCCACTTCTCCAGTGACTTCCTCTCGCTTAGGCGCTATCGCGTCCATCTCGTCGATAAATATGATGCTCGGAGCAGTCTCCTGCGCTTTCTGGAAGATCTCACGTAGTCTGGCCTCGGATTCGCCGTAGAACTTTGACATTATTTCTGGGCCGGAGATTACGTAGAAGTTTGCGTCTGACTCGTTAGCGACAGCTTTCGCTAGCAGAGTCTTTCCGCAACCCGGCGGACCATAGAGGAAGACTCCCTTGGGGGGCTCAATTCCTAGCCGCTGGAAGAGCTCGGGATGCCGCAGTGGGAGCTCAACCATCTCCCGAATCCTCTGGATCTCACTGTGAAGACCCCCGATGTCCTCGTAGGTGACGATAGGTATACCCTTCTTCTCCGGAGTCGGCTCGCTCATCACTTGAACGACCGTCGACTCCGTGATCTTAACCGGTCCGTGAGGACGGGTCCTTGTTGCAATTAGCGGGACTGCGCTGCCGAAGATGCTGAGGAGGGTCATGTCTCCTTCAACAAACGGCATGTCCATGAAGCGTCGCTTGACAAATCCCACGAACTCTTCGTCCACGCTCAGTCGGACATCTGTAGGCGCGAATACTATCGTCTGCGAATCTTTGACTTCCGCTTTCTTGATCGTGATATACTCGTTTAGGGCGACTCCTGCGTTTCTTCGGAGGAGCCCGTCCATCCGGACTATTTCCTGCCCCTGATCCTCTGCATAGGCCGGCCAAGCGATCGCCACAGTAGTCCGCTTTCCATGTACGTCGATGAAGTCGCCGGCGGTTATGGCGAGCTTCTGCATCGTCTCGTTATCGATCCGGACCTTCCCATGCCCAACATCTCGCTGTTTGGCATCAGCGACTCTCAATTGCACCTCTTTGGGCACAGTCATTGTATCAACTCCCCGACGCTAATATTTGAGAGAGGGTCGAAGAGAAGCTGCTCGGCCGTAGTCGGTAAATTGGTCCTAACCTTCGATTTCACTTGGTTATTGCCCCTCAAAAGACTTATCGTCATCGTTAATGGAATTCGTCTCTTTCAGTAGCCTCCGGGTCGCTATGGACAACAAAAGAAAGCTCCCGAGACCGAGCGGCGAAAGGCTGTAGCCCCTATTGCCTTTGACGACTAGCTCTCGTCTAGAAGACTTGCTCACCAGATCGGAAATGTACTTTGGATTGACGGCGACCTTGAGGAGATCGGTAAATGAAGCCGAATTGTTACAATCCTTGACCATGTGGCTTAGCATTTGTACCCGCCTTTTATTCGAGAAAAAGTCGCATATTGCGCATAAGCTGTCTATGTCAGCTTCTGATTCCCCCAATTCCTTCATTACGAGCTCTTTGACCCTCGGCTTCCACTCGCTTTCAGAGAGTGGAAGGTCGAGTAAGATTCGATCTTCGTTCTGAAGCGTAAATCTGAGACCCATTGTCACCTAACGAGAGGAGATTTTTTCCTATTTAAGATTCCTGTTACTTAATTACCAGAAGGTAAGTAAGCACTATGCGATTCGACGAGACACCATTACTTGAACCTCGCTGACTCCGTCAGTCTGCTTGAGTAAGTCCTCGACCTCATCCATCCGTCCTTGAACCTCTTCCGGCACAAGAACGTGGGCGATCAGTGCAACAAGGCCGAAAGCGACGGGTTCTTCTTCATATTTGTAAATTGATGCCTTTCCCTCCAAGGTCTTCCGCACCCTATCCTTCAAGACGTTCATGTCGGTCGTCGTGTCAGATGGAAAGATCTTGATCGAGACTAGGACTTTGGTCAACTGGATCTTCCCTACGGTCCGGTGAAACCGCACTTTGGACATTTGTAAGGTCGGCCGAAACCCCGACACTTTTCGCATCGCCAGATGATCACTTCGCCGCACTGCGGGCATGGAAAATGTACTGCTCCTTCCCTGGGTAGTATCATGCGTCCGCACCAGTTGCAGGAGGGCATGCGCACTGTACGGACTTCTGTCGTCATTTATGATCGCGTTCGGGAGCGAGGGCTTAACGAGATAATATGTCTTCGTCCAAACGGGATTCTTCTGGCTTCTTGTCCGTCCGTAATCTGTTGAACCTCGGGAACCTTAGTTTCTTGTCTGTTGTGATATTGGCGTAGATTATTTCGCAGACGATGCTGGGCTTGACCCAAGTTATTGGGGAAGGGGCCTCCACTGGACCAGTGATGACAGGTTTCTTAACAACAAGCTTGTCCAGCATTGGCTTTATCTCGAGCAAGCTCTTATCGTCGAACCCTCCGCCGACATTTCCCACGTGCACCAGTTTTCCCGTGTCATCGTACATTGCCATGACTAGTGAGCCGAAGGTGGCTTTTCTCATTCCCTCGCCTTGGGTGTAGCCGATCACGATTGCGTCTAGCGTCTGTGAGCCTTTGCTCTTTGTCCACAAGCTGCTTCGTAGTCCTATGAGGTAGGGCGAGTGCTTCTCTTTGGCGATTACTCCCTCAAAGCCAAGCTTGAGTGCTTCTGAATAGTATTGGATGCCGTTTCTTTCGATGTGATCTCCGTAGAGAAGATGCGGACCTTCATCGATCAGATCGTGGAGAGTGCTCTTTCTGATCTCCAATTGATTCTTGATGATGTCTTTCCCGTTTAGGTGGAGAAGGTCGAAGGCAACATATGTGACGGGGTTCGCGCGGCGAGCAGTCTCGACTCTCTTGGGATCTTCTATGCCAAAGCGGTTCTGTAGCTTGCCAAAGTCGGGAGTGCCTTTCTTGCTGAGTACGACAACCTCTCCGTCTATGATCGCTTTTTTTGCTC
>DASPWY010000025.1:0-5179 GCA_035637575.1 Bathyarchaeia archaeon | reverse complement strand
CTCGTAGCGCTCGCAGAACAAGGGGTCGATGATGCAAAGCGGATCATCGGATCAATAGGCTACGACCCGGTTCTACCGACAATCACTCCCCACCAGATTGATCAATTCCGCAAGCAGGTCGAGGTTCTCGACTGGACCGGCGAAGAGGATCTTCAGACCCTTGAGGAACGCGTCAAAAGTCTCTCCGCCCGCAACCCGGGAACTTTCAAAACAGACAAGACCCTAACATCTACATCGGCAGCCGGAGAACGCTTCACGAGTATTCGGCCCGGGGGTCCACGTGAGCCCCTACTGTATGATCCTAAGGGATACTTCGTAATCAGCATAGATCCTGAACAGAAAGAGATCATCCTACGACACTACCTCCCTAACCACACGCCCGCTCATGAGATGCGAAGAAGAGGAGCAACATCCATGCTGCTCTGCCTACTCCGTGACGGACTAGTAACGCAGCTCAGCCACGCAGGCTACCTAGGTGAAGAGCTAGCCAAAGCACAAACAGCCTTACAATTCGGTCTGAGATACGATCAGGACAGACCCCTAAGACCACGCGAATCCCCTGCAGCAGCAACAACTTTGCCACAGGAAACGGGTTCAGAGAAACAGAGCACAACCCAACCTCAAGCGCCTCCAAAGCGGACATTTGTCGAAGTGTCTACTTTGAAACAGCTGGAGACCATCGCGCCGAACACTGACGTAGACATGTTTCTGTCGGTTACGGATCTACCGCGAGAACACGTCCTGGGCGGGAGATTCGTCGAGCCTGACATGACGGGAGCCTCCAGGGTCCTGAGAGGAACATCGCAACGAATCGAGATTGAATGGACTGCAGCGAGCCGTCTGGTCATGGGAGGCGCAGAAGACCTCGTGATAGGCGCAATTCTCCGCGTGGTCGGCAAGTTCGACAAGAACAATCTCGTACATGGAGAGCAGATCATAGTCCTAACACGGGTCGAGAAGCTAACCTGACAAAGTTGGAAGAGAGGTGATGGGGTTAGCATGTCTGATGTTGTGATAAGGTCGACCGAGAATGGTCCCAATTTGATAATAGTCGAGGGGAAGGTTGTTCAGGCTTGGTGTCACTGTGGCGGCTCTACCATCATGCCCTTCTGTGATGGCACACACAGGAAAAACGGGTTTACGGCCAAAACACACGAAGTTAAAGTTCGCTAAAGCAACATACCATTAAAACGCAGACATAGCCGGTATCATATTACTGAAGCTTAGCTAGAGCCTGACGTATCAGGTTGAGCTGGCCTACACCAAACTCCAGTCCCTCAATTCTGCCTTGGTCCCCTTGACCACTGATCACTATCAACTTCAGATCTTTCTGATTAGGTCCTTCAGGCCACCCAGTGTTCTGTAGATCTATAAAATGGTCCACTGCAGAGTCTTGGGTGTGGAACTCAATAGCAACCAAGAATCTGGGCGGATTACGTCTTATCGTGGCCGTCGACGATGGCTGGTCGTCGCCTACGTCTTTGAACATATTTTCCGCATGATCTCAGATCGCACTTGTAGGACTTTCGTTTGTCGATAGCCTCCAGAACATGTCCCTGCGCGATTAATTTCGAAAACGAAGCAAAAGCGAGAGGGTTTCCGGTAGGACTTGGACGATCTTTTCGACCGGTAACTCGGTCACCAATCTCGCTTCCTAGACGGAGGGTCTTCGCTTGCCGACTGCTCCTAGCTCTTTGAGCCGGTTGAGCCGGTTTTGATCGCGGGCCATCCGTGGGTCCTTTGAAAGTTCTGCGTAGGCGGCAGCGAACCATCCTTCAGCCTCCTGTGCCTGTCCCATGACTAGTAAGCATTCGGCGATCTCCTCGTACACGTACCCATTCCTTTTTCCTTCTCCTTGATACTCTTCGAAGAGTTTTCTCTGCATATCCAGAGCCTCCTCGGTGTGCTCGATGACTCGGAGAACCTTAGCAACAGACCATTTCGCCGTTCTGATCTTAAGCGGATCACCAAGCTGATCGGTATATTGCAGTGCCTTTTGGAACATGAACAACGCTTCCTGGTACTCTTTCCCCTCGAAGTGGTTCCAACCGATGCTACTGTAGAGGGGCCCCTTCGCCTTGTTCGCTCCCGCATCCGCCGACTTTTCGGCAAGATCCAACGCTTTCATGTTCCACTCCAATGCTTTCTCGGGCTCCGCGACAGCCATCATGCGAGCCGCGTCGATAGCATGCAGGTCCATCTTCAACATCAGTGCAAGATTGAATGCTTCTCGGAGACGTGGCTGAGCCTCTCGTGGTTTCCCTGACAGACTGAGAACTCTTCCTCGCTCCAACACATATCGTACGCTCACCCTCTGATCGGCCTTAGGCAAAGCCTTCTCGACACGGTCAAGGGTCTTCTGAGCCTCCTGGAATTTCCTCTGCATAGCTTCCGCCCTTGCGATCTGTGTCAGAAGCTCTGCGAGATACGAGATGTCGAGCGAGTCTATCGCGGCTGGGAGAAGCTCGCGAAACTTCCCCTCAGTCGAGCCTGGATGCTCATAGTCCCAAAGAATGTCAAAATCAGGAAGCTTGCTCGCACCAGCCTTGCTGTCTACCTCTCCCATCTTGCTCCCTAAATCAGACATTTCTCTCAAATAACCGGAGACATATCTACTGAAGGAGCCTGCTCATTTTCTTGATTGTACCCAACACGTGAGAACCCGGGTGAATCGAGAAAGAGAAGAGGGCTCGCGGTGTTAACGAGCCAACCTAAGAACTTGTCCTTTTTGATTTCAATCCTGTTTGTGGGATCCCAATTGAGACTGGTGAGACGACATGCCTCCCTGATTAAGATCCTTAGCTTGAGGGGCTTCCTCTAATGCTGTTCGTAGGCACCGATGTCGGCGGGACATTCACAGACGTCGTGATCTTTGACGAGGAGTCGAGGAAGAGCCCTGAGGTTATCAAAGTCCCCACAGATCTCAAACGTCCTGAACTTGCAATAGTCAAAGCCCTAGGGAAATATCAAGGTAGAACGGAACAATTTGCCCTGGTTTCACACGCGACAACTATCGCCACCAACAGTCTCCTCACGCAAAGTGGTCTCGCAGCAACCGCACTCATTACGAATGAGGGGTTCAGAGACGTCTTAGAGATAGGACGACAGAGAAGACCCGAAATCTACAACCTCAACACAGAGAGACCAAAGCAACTCGTTCAGAGAAAAGACCGCTTCACGGTGAAAGGAAGGAGACTCGTTAATGGGTCTCGTCTAGCGCCTCTAGCCGAAAAGGATCTGCTGAAGGTTTCTGCGGAGATTATTTCGAGAGGAATAGAATCAGTTGCGATCTCATTTCTAAACTCCTACATCAATCCGGCAGACGAGATACGAGCCGAAGAAATCCTGAGACGTTCAGGCTTCAAAGGTCATGTCGACCTCTCCAGCAGAATCGACCCTCAATACAGGGAGTATGAGAGGACCAGCACAACCGTTGTCAACGCGTCACTCGCACCCTCAATATCGCGATACCTGCAGCGACTGAAGAAGGAGCTTGAACAGATCGGTATAGAATCACCACTTTACGTTATGAACTCTGACGGAACAGCCAGCACAACTGCCCAAGCCGCCAAACATCCAATCTCCATAATAGAATCCGGCCCCGCAGCAGGAGTCCTATCATCAAGAAATCTCGCCAAACATCTCTCATTAACAAAGGCCATTACGTTCGACATGGGCGGGACGACAGCCAAGACCGGCACGATCGTCAGCGGCAGGCCCGACCTCGCTTACGAGTTCGAAGCCGCAGGAAGAACCTACCATGGAAGATCAATCAAGGGCAGCGGCTACCCGGTAAGACAGCCCTTCATCGACCTAGCAGAAGTAAGCGCCGGAGGTGGAACAATAGCCCACATAGACGAGACGGGAAACCTCAAAGTGGGACCCGAAAGCGCAGGCGCCGACCCGGGACCCGCAGCATACGGCAACGGCGGCACACAAGCAACTGTAACAGACGCGAACATCGTCGCAGGAAGAATCAGCCCCTCCAAACTATTAGGCGGACAGCTCAAACTACACAATGATCTTTCCATCAGAGCCATCGGAACGCTAAGCCGTAGACTCGGGACCTCGATCGACAAGACTGCAGATAGGATCCTCCGAATAGTCAACAGCAACATGAGCAAAGCACTCAGACTCGTAAGCGTCGAACGCGGCCGAGACCCAAGAGAGTATTCCCTCATTGCGTTCGGAGGCGCTGGACCCGTACACGCCTGCGACTTGGCAGAAGAACTCGAGATCAAGAGAATAATCGTACCCTTACACCCTGGACTCTTTTCGGCGTTCGGCCTCCTCACAGCAGATCTTTCCAGAACATTCACTCAACCGATAATCAAACAGGAAGCGACCAACATCGAACCAACCTTCACTCAGCTTAGAGAAGAAGTAAGAAAATCAATGAAACAAGAAGGATTCACAAGCTACCGCACCATAGAACAGGTTGACCTGCGATACCAAGGTCAGGCCTACGAGATAACCCTCCCCTACAAGAAGAACACCAACCCAGCACGATTGCTCGGTCGAGAACACAAGAAGCTCTACGGATACTCCTCAAATGACAGCGTCGAAGCAGTAAACGCCCTTATCCGCGCAAATATCACAATACCCAAAGCCAAACTCGCCAAGAAGCAGTTGCAACACGCAGAGCCACCCGCTCCCTCCTCATTGAGGAGAGTGTCGCTTCTAGGAAGCTGGCAGAAGGTCCCAGTCTACGACCGAGAAAATCTATTCCCCGGTGCAGGCAGCAAAGGTCCTTGCATTATCGAAGAATACGACTCGACTACGATAATCGGAAGGAATTGGAGGTGGAAAATCGACCCCTACCAAGACCTTGACCTCACGCTCCACCCTTCCGCGAAAGATTAGAAACAAGAAAAGCGGGGGCATTCCAGCCATTCCGCGAACGCTGGGTCATGCCTAGTCTGTATCTGTCTCGTTCTCGTTGGCGTCGTCGAGTTCGACGTGAGCTGCTGAATTGTCGTCTGAGGCTTCATTATCATCATGATCCTGGTCCTGATGATCTTGATCATGAAGCTCACTGTCATGACTCGTGGTAGCTGTGCTGGAAGTTTCAGTTGCATGGAGAATGGCAACGGTGGGAAGTAGCACAGCCGCGGCAACTAACAGGATGAGGACTATCTTCTTCGAGACTCTTCACCTCCCAAAGGAACACGCGTCGTAG
>DASPWY010000024.1:0-2764 GCA_035637575.1 Bathyarchaeia archaeon | reverse complement strand
CTGGGATAACCATGAACTCTTGGAATGAGAGGTCATTCCCTGCGTGTTTTCCGCCGTTAATGATGTTCATCAGGGGCAATGGAAGGCTCGGCTTCCGTCCCTCGGCTAGCGTCCGATAGAGAGGTGACTTTGCTGTGTCAGCAGATGCGCGTGCAAGAGCAATTGAGACCCCGAGAATTGCGTTAGCTCCGAGTCTCCTTTTGTTCTCAGTCCCGTCCAAACTGATGAGTATTCTGTCAATCTTCGCCTGTTCTCGCGATTCCATGCCCAGAATCTTTGGACCGAGAATCTTGTTCACGTTCTCCACGGCCTTCTGAACTCCTAAGCCAGCGTACCGTTGCCTGTCCCCGTCGCGGAGTTCGAGTGCTTCAAGGTGGCCCTTCGAGGCTCCTGAAGGAACGGAGAATCGGCCAAACCCGGATTTTGTGTAGAGGTCGACTTGGACTGTGGGATTTGCTCGGGAATCCAATATCTCTCTTGCAACTACCTTCTCGACTCTAAACTCAGAGCTCGACAATTTTGCCTACGGTCGAAGCTCCGTTCCAAGCTTCCTATTACTGGTTTCCAGTTCGGCCTAGGATGAAGCTAAGCGCTTGCTTTGTGTAACTAGGTCTGTGGATTATCGTCGCATGTAACACCATCCGTATTCGCCGAGAGGGAGTCTCGTTGTGTAGGGATGCTGCTTTGAGAGCTGCCTTGGTCTCTACTTTCCAAGATACTGTGTCCTACTGCTTCAAGTCGACGTTGGAAACTATGGGGTCGAGTGTCCGTGATGTTGTGTACGATCATCTGCGGAAGAGGTGTATTCCAGAGTCTGAGATTCCAGCCCAGTTTGACGATGTGGTGAGAGTTCTGAACGAGTCTTTCGGGGGTTCTGCTCGCGTGATTGTCTACAAGACTTTGGTGGAGCTCTACCAGCAGTATTCGATGAGGATTGATTTCACTTACCAGGAGTCGCTACGGGACCATCTGTCCATGTTACGGGAGAGGGTTGTGGTGGATCACATCCTCCCTAGGAGGGTTCAGCGGGAGGATCCGAGCCTTGAGGAGCGACTGCCCTTTGTCCAGAGTATAGTGCCATCCAGTTCGCGTTGATCTAACGATTCCGTTAGATGCTGGAAATGGTTTAAGACTCGTCCCGGTCTTGGTCGGGCTGTTGCGCCGGGATGGCTGAGTGGTTAAAGCGACGGCCTCGTGATCCCATCTGGATATTCGTCGATTGACATGACAGCCGTTGGGCGTCACGCCCTCGTGGGTTCGAATCCCACTCCCGGCGCCAACAAAAGAACAGCGTGTTCGTAAAGTTGTGAAGGACTTTCTTTGTTTAGACATACCCCCGGGGGGTCGAGAGATAGTTAGTAGAAAAGAAAAGATAGTAGATGCGGCCAAGTTCCAGAAAAACGCTCAAAGAGCTGTTTTGTGTCGCGGGAAAGATTTTTTTTCTAAATTTCTAGAAGGGGGGTCTTCATTGTCTGGAACGTTTCTGGGCGAGATTATTGATTTTTCTCGCAGAATGGCTGAATCAGCCATTTTCGACTGGGGCATCTGCTGAATCATGCAAGCGTGAAACTGGGCTCCATATGGCACCCCCTCCTAGATTCCGGATCAGGGCTGATTCTGAACGATTTCTCTTACGATCCTTCTGTGCCGAAAACCACGCTTTTGGATCATCCCTGACTAAGGGCCGGTTCTTGTCGTGTAAGCCTTCTTACTCTTTCTTCTTGAAGTGTTTTTCCCAGAAGCCTTGCTTTCTCTTTGCGATTCTCGAGGCACGCTCTACGCCCGCGTCAACCTCACTCTGATTCGCCCCGGGAGACTGAGATTGCGATGGCTGATCCTTGACCGGGCTCATAGCCTTCGGCGGAGTCTTGAGTTCCTCCACTGGCATCGCGCTCTTGGAGAGCTTTGCCTCCTCAACCATAGGCTTTGCAGGGTGGTCGGCTGTCTCCTTCACCGGTTCCTTGCTCTGCTCGTCAACATCGACGGTTTCTTCTGCAGTCGGTTCCGTGCTGGTTATTTCGAATTCGCACTCAGGCTGGCCTTGCGAGATGCACCTAGTCTCACGGGCTTGGACTGTCTTGTCGAGAACCTCTGCAAAGAGCCCCGCAAGGAAGCCGCTGGTGAACATGCAATTGGGATCCTCAGACGAGCCGTTTTCCATTGCCTCGAAACAGTTGCTGATCACGACGTTGGCGTTTGCCTTGTCAAAGTCTATTTGCCGAATCTTCACCTTTCCCAGTCCGAGATTGGTATCTTCGAAGGCGGAATGTACTAGATTCTCTAGCGCGGCTCTCTGTTCCTCCCCCGTAGAGGTGATGCTGTCGCGGAAGATACTGCCCTCGTGAATCCCTATCCCACTGGCCAGATAGGAGAGGAATGGAGCGGCTTGGTCAGCGACGAGACGTTCTAGTCCGTCTCTCATGACTCGGATGACGTCGCGGCGTAGAATGATCATCTTCTGCCCGAAGAACGAGAGCTCTCCCTTGCTGTCGTTGAACCGCAGCTGGTTTACGGATCCCACTAGTCGTCGCAGGTCCCAGGCGTTCGGCTTTCCTTTCGGACTAGTTTGCAGGCTGTGTCACCTCCGCAAGTTCATTTACCAGCATCTCAGCTGCCTCGTTTATCTTGTGGGCGAATGCTGAATCAGGATTGTCAACAACGAACACTGATCTGCTGAGGTTGTTTATCACGTCCATCTGGAATTCGAAGGCTTGTAGGAACCTGGACTTGAAGAGCGTCGCAAGCTCCTTGCCCACCTTCACTG
>DASPWY010000023.1:0-3893 GCA_035637575.1 Bathyarchaeia archaeon | reverse complement strand
GGTCCGAAATCAGTACTCTCAAAGTACACAATCAACCCTTAAGAACGGTCGTTGACGTCTTCGCTAGTGGCGGTCTAAGTTTCCTCAAAAGCGCTTGAGCCGCAATTGTTACCGGGTCCCAGACCGGTGCGAGGGGTGGCGAATAGCAGGTCTCGATCTCCGCAAACTCTTGAACTGTCAATCCGAGATGGGCGGCCATAGACGCGAAGTTAGCTCTAAGCGTTGCGCCCTCTTCGCCGATGAGCTGAGCGCCGAGGAGCTTCCCATTCGCGGGATTCGCGAGCAGCTTCACAGTTAGATCCTTGCCACCGGGATAGTAGGTGAGCCGTGTCGATCCCGTAATTCTGACAGAAGTCGGGGTGATTCCGATTTTCTCGGCCGTAGCGGTTGTTGGGCCGAGGGTTGCTACTTCAAGCCCGAAGAGTTTCACGGTGGTCACGCCGGTCGATCCCGAGTATCGTGCCTCGCCTCCAGCAGCATTTATGCCTGCAACCATCGATTGCCTAACTGCCGTCGTGGCAAGTTGGAAGAACACGTGTCTGCGGGTAATGAGGTCGAATGTTTCGATGCAATCGCCCGCAGCATAGACATCGCTGGCTGAAGTCAACATCCTTTCATCGGTTCTAATCCCGCCCGACTCACCGAGAAGTATGCCAGCGTCCTTCGCGAGTTCCGTGTTGGGCCTAATCCTAATCGCCAGGATAACAGCGTCAACCTCGTACGCGCGACCGGAGATTCGAACCCCGCTCACCCTTCCTTTGTCTCCGAGAATCTCCTCTAGAGTCGACTGCAGATGATATTCCACACCATGCTCCTCTCCTTTCTCTCTAACGACTGCGGCCATGTCGGGATCGAGAATGACCGGGAGAATTTCCGGGACTATCTCTGCTTGCAGTACAGCAACTCCTCTTACGAGCAAGGCCTCCGCCATTTCTGAACCGATGAGACCCGCGCCGATGATCGCAGTCTTCCTCGCCTTTGCTTCTCCGAGATAGTTCGCGAGTCCTTCCACGTCATTCATAGTTCGGATTGTAAACACCCCGTTTAGTTCCGATCCTGGAACGGCAAGAGTGGTCGGGCTGGCGCCGGTCGTGAGGATGAGATTATCGTATTGAAGTTCAGTTTTTGGGTGATCTTGCGACTTGAGCTCCAGAGCACGGCGGTCGGGGCGAATCTTTGTCGCAGTAACTCCGAGCCTGAGGTCTATTCGGTTCGTATGCTCGTAAAAGTCCTCATCATAACCGATCAGCGATCGCATTGTGGGGACTATTCCGCTGAAAGCGTACGGTAGGCCGCATCGAGAATACTCCTGGAGAACCTCGTCGCCCACAATGGTAATCTCAGCAGTCCTATCAGTCTTCCTCGAGTAGAATGCGGCTGTGGTGCCGGAAACTCCGCATCCCACAATGACTATCCTCCGAGCCATAAGATTCCGCGTATGGAATCGTCCGATAATGGTTTCTCTTGCACTAACCGCGGAACCTAGAGCTAGTTTAAAGTGGAGGATTGAGTCATGCCAAGACGAGGATTATGACAAAGGCCACCATGGATAACTTCTTGAAGAGTGGCAAAGGGCTTCTTCTTGCGTATGATCAGGGCTTCGAACACGGCCCATCCACAGACTTCAACGAGAAAAACATTGACCCCAACTACGTCCTGGACATCGCCGTCAAAGGCCAGTTTACGGGCGTTGTTCTGCACAAGGGAATCGCTGAGAAATACTATAACAGCAAAATCCCTCTGATAATCAAGCTCAATGGGAAGACAAGCCTCCCGAAGGGCGAGCCTATCTCTTCGCAAGTCTGTAGCGTCGAGGAGGCCATCAGCCTCGGAGCCAAGGGAGTCGGCTACACAATTTACTTGGGAAGCGCCAATGAGAATATCATGCTACAGGAGTTCGGCGAGATTCAAGAAGAAGCCCATGAGGAAGGAGTACCCGCCATCGCATGGATCTATCCTCGGGGAGAGGCAGTAAAGAACGACACTGCTCCCGAAATTGTCTCATACGCTGCGAGAGCCGGACTTGAGATTGGGGCGGACGCTGTCAAGATCAAATACTCAGGAGATCCGACCAGCTTCAGATGGGCCGTAAAAGCTGCAGGGCTCGCTAGAGTCTTCATGTCTGGAGGGCCGAAAGCTCCTACTGACGAGACGTTTCTCAACCAAGTAAAAGGGGCAATGGACGCAGGAGCGGCAGGGCTGGCTGTTGGAAGGAATGTCTGGCAACACACGGACCCCTTGAAGATGTCAAGCGCGCTTCGAGAGATTATCTTCAACGGTAAAGAAGTGGACCGCGCGCTTAAGATGGTTGTCGCAGAGTAAGAGTTCCATTATGCGCTCGATCTAATCTCTTCTCCTGTTTCGCTCTTTGGGGGGCTAGGTTCACGAAGTCGTTGAGAGGATTCCTCTTAGCCGTGAACTTCAAGACCTACATTGAGGCGACCGGCAAGCGAGCGATCGAGCTGGCAAAAGTTGCAGAAGAAGTCTCAAGGGAGACTGGAGTAATCATCATCGTAGCCCCGCAGTTCACCGATATCGAACCTGTCTCAAAGACCGTTGATATCCCTGTCTTCAGTCAACACATAGATTCAATCAATGCGGGTGCGCACACGGGCCACGTCCTTGCCGAAGCTGTCAAGTCAGCTGGTGCAGAGGGGTCCTTGCTCAATCATTCAGAAAAACGGATCAGCACATCAGACATCGCTGGTATTGTGAAATTGTGTGCTGATGCGGACCTTCAATCCCTGGTCTGTGCAGATACTACTCAGGCAAGCGTAGAAATCGCAGGGATGTTGCCGGACATGCTTGCTATCGAGCCTCCTGAACTGATAGGAACCGGCATCTCCATTTCCAAAGCTCGCCCCGACCTGATTACCTATAGCCTCAAGCAGATTAGAAAAGTGAATCGCAGCGTAAGGGTTCTGTGCGGTGCTGGAGTCACAACTGCAGAGGACGTTTCAAAGGCGCTAGAGTTAGGATCTGAAGGTGTTCTAGTAGCAAGCGGGGTGGTCAAGAGCAAGGACGCGAGAGCGGTTCTTCAAAGCATGGCTGACATGATGGTCGCCGCGCGGTAGGGTTTGTTCTAGGCGTAGACTAAATACGTCCAGCCAACTATGCTCGAACGTCGGCGGTCATGGCTCGCAAGAACTGGAAAAACAATGATGGTCTACTTCGAGTGTTCGCCTATGGCTCCGTCGTTTCCACTTACATCTTGATCGTCATCGGCGGGTATGTGACTACAAGTAATTCTGGACTTGGCTGCGGAGAATCCTGGCCGTTATGCGAGGGCGCGGTCTTTCCCTCGCTGAACAGACCCGAGCTCGTGATTGAGCTTTCGCATAGACTGTTCAATTTTGTAGTGGGAGTCTTCGTGTTAGGAACAGCTGTCGTGGCTTGGACTGGGTACAGGAAAGCAAGCAACATTGTTCTTCTCTCAACAACGAGCCTCGTCGCGCTCATTGCGCAAGTGATGCTCGGAATGGTAACAGTTACGACATCTCTGAATCCCGTTGTTAGCGACGCGCATCTTGCACTCGCCTCAGCAATTCTTGCAATGGTCGTAGCCAACTCAATTATTGTCTGGAATCTTCGATTGAAACCTGCTGAACTGCTGCAATAATTATCGAGAATCTTATCGATATAGCTAGTGCAAAACCCTTTAAAAACAAAAGTCCCGGAAGCACAAAAGTTCAGAGATTCCACGGATGGCAGTCTCCAGTACTCAGGTCCAGTTCGACTCCCTCTTCGGCCTGTTCACGTATCTTGCCATAGCAGTCTCGATAGTCGTCTTTGGTCTTCTGATCTATTTCATAGTCAAGTACAGGGAGAGACCGTCTTCCCGACAACCGGATGACACTCCGATACTGGGCAGGATACCACCCTCGAGAGGACAT
>DASPWY010000022.1:0-4387 GCA_035637575.1 Bathyarchaeia archaeon | reverse complement strand
TCAAGTCCCCTTATCGCCGCCACTTCTTCTTCTAGGAGTTCTTGAGGGTGGCCCCCATGAGCCGCGATGACCAGGAAGCGGTGGGGAGGAAGCTGAAAAGACCATTCGCTTTTCTGACCTCGGCCCACGGTTATAGTCGGCGGGGCAATGTAGTCGTGATAGGTGAAGGCGTCGGTTGCTCCTCTTGCGCGAAGCTCCCTTGTCCAGTTATTGTTGGGCGACATGTTAGCGTCCGCTCTTTTTGCGACGAATGTTTCAAAGACTGCAATTCCTTGGGACAAGAATGGTTGACGGAGGGTCTTCATGCTCCAGACAGCGTGATGGTCGACTACCAACCTGAACTTGTAGAATGGTTTCGCAAGAACTAGAAGAAGGGGGAGGAAGATTGCTGGGTTCTGAGCGACAACAACTTTTGGTCGTTCCCTGCCTAGAAGCGAGAGAGTTCTGAGCGCCAGCAATGCGTAGCGCAACGGGGCAGCTAATTTTTTCCCAAACAGAATGTTGAGAAAGACAACTCTTCCTCCGACGAGAGCGCCCACCTCGACCAGGGTGGGAGAAAACGGGGCCCAAGCCACTAGCAAAGGGCCGGAGGAGCGGGTCATTTTTGTCAACTTTGTCCCGTTCCCGCCCTTCTACGAACAACGAGACCCCGCAGCTGAACCCCGAATCTTGCTAGCAAGGCTGGGGCCTCATTAGGAGCCTTCCGTCGGATCCTCACGCCAGTTCCTGCGCAATAATCAGGCTACTCTATGTTTGTGGCGAGAAAGTAGACCAAAGCCACGGCTAATGGGAACAGAAAGATGGCGTAATAGAAGACCAGGATTCCACTCGCGAACATCACACCTAGAGCTACCAAGTCTGTCCTCACCTTCTTACTTGAAAGATCGATTTCCCAGACTCCCAGGGAATAGAGGCTGAAGCCGAGCAACGCGGCTAAGGCGGCGAAGTTGAAGAACAGAACGGGAAGGTAAGAACCCCCGATTGGCTTATCGTTAGCCGGATAAGGGATGCTGTTGACTAGCGGTCCGTACAGATAGTTGAGGATCAGTACCTCTCCGATGCCATAGGCTCCCCAGATCAGAGGGAGTAGCAGAATCCGTCTTTGCAAAGGGGCCAACGATTTTCAGTTTTGCCACATATTGATATAAGGATTCTCGGGTGGTCCCGACCAAGTGAGTATGGTTGAACTTCTGGAAAGCGCTATTTCGTGCTTGGTTCTACTTCAGACAGGGCTACAATCTCTACCTAGCCTTCCTCATCGGATTCGCAAGCAACATAATAGTCCTCTTTAGACTCGGAGTGGAACCAAACAAAACCCTCCTCACTATCTTCCCGACTCTGGGAATATTCACCGCGGTGGGACTTCTCGTAGCGATCCCGGTCGGCATTTTCGCAGGCTTGTATCATATGAGGAGGACTGCTGCGTTTGCTGCTGACGCGGCCGTCCAGACCGAATCAAATCCGTACATGTACAAGGCGATTCCTGGAAAAGAGCGAGAAGTGTTCATACCCATTTGGATCCTTACTCTAAGGGCCCTATCAAAGGTACTTGATCAACAGAAGACGATCACGACAGAAGACCGAGAAGAAATGGAGGACATTCTCAACAAGGCAAACGCCCTTCTGGAGGGACAATATGTCGGACTTCCTAAACGAATGGGCGTTCGACGCTCCTCCGTCACAGAAGGAGACAAGTGAGAGCATTCCTCAACGCTCGACTGATCTATGCACCACTGGAGTGCGAAGGCTTCGCAACAAACAGGCTTGAGTTCTACCCCAAAAAACGAGTCATCGGATACCGATCGCTAATTGACGGTTGCTCTGAATTGGCTGCGGAATGGCAAAATCATGCTCATCTCACCGGACGGTCCGCACTGGCAGATGGACTAGCAACCCACCCTTGCTTCTCGGGCTTCGCCCATACCCAGTGAACGTCCCCGACCGACGAAGATTCACCAGTCACATCGATCACGTAGCCAAGCCCTCGAAGCCAATCGCAAACGCTACAAGAACAGGAACCGTTGAGAGCGACGCGAGGCCTGTGGACTTCCATAGCAATAGTTGGCATTTGATTGGATATTAGTCGGAGTCCGCCTTGCAGAATTCGGAGCTCAAGCCCTTCGGCGTCCATCTTGATGAAATCCAACTCCTGAGACTGTGATAGAAAATCGTCGAGGCACGCGGTCTTCACGGGGAGGACCCTATCGTATGTTAGGCCATAGTGCTTCTTGTCGAGACTCGTCGCGCCTCCCGATCGTATGTACAGGGGCATTGTCCCGTTGGTGTCTGAGAGAGCGACCTCGTACACATGCACATTTCGTAGCTTGTTCAAGGAGACGTTCAACCTCAATAATCTGCAATGCACTTTATTCGGTTCAAATGCAGTTACAATTTTGAATCTTCTTGCTAGAGGGAGGGTATACGATCCTATGTTTGCCCCGATGTCAATTGCCGCGCGGCCTGTCAACTTGCTAATCCGTTGGTGGAACTCTACTCCTTTGGCAAAATCCTCAGGATTGTGGGGTGGCGCGTCCCTTCGAAGATAGCGGAATTTTAGCTGGCCAAGTTCGACTGTCTTCATTGGGAACAATGTATTGATCGCCCACTCCTTGTACGGGTGCAGCAATCTAGGAATTCTTCTCTTCTTCAATCAAGAATCGCCTTGACTCTTCTAGATCGGCTAACCGGTATTAGCGTGAAACGGTTGCAAAGTACGATATCTCTCGATATTGAAGTCGACCTTGGCTCAGAGGTAACTATTAATCGCCAATAGCCTTCTCGGTTCGTTGCGAACTCATAACCCGGAAGTCCGGCAAGGGAACAATGAATTTCCCTCCAGATTCGAGATAGTCTTTCTCGTCGCGCATGATCTCCTCGAGAAAGTGATGTGGCAAGATCAGAAAATAATCCGGTTTGTCTCTTCGCGCTTCTTCCTTGGAAACTATAGGAATGAGTGTCCCCGCAGTTTTTCTACCCCATTTCTCAGGGTTTGCATCGGTCGCTTTCTTGACCAAGGTGTGATCTAGGTCGCAGTATTGTAGGATGGTGTTTCCTCTGTTGGAGGCACCGTAGGCGTACACAGACTTCCCTTGCCTAACTTCACCTTGTATGAATTCGTGGGTCTTTGATCTAATGCTTGAGATCCTTTTGGCAAATTCCTCGTAGGTCTTGTTTTCCACCAAGGCCATTTGAGATTCATGCGAATTCATCATAGTGACGGACCTTTCTGTTCGTAAGCTTCCCCTGTGACAAATGAAGGTACGAAAACTTCCGCCGTTTACGTCATTCGTCTCTGCTTCGAACACCTCCAAGCCATGTCGTTGGAGGAGCGTCTGCATGGTTCCCAAAGAGTAGTATTCCAAATGCTCGTGGCCAATGTTGTCAAAACCATTCCGCTCGAGCATCGTTACGAGATAGTTCTGTTGCACTACCCAAACTCCGTCTGGCGCGAGAATGCGAGCTACGTCTGCCACGAAACTATTGGGTTCCTCTAAGTCATAGAACATCGCCACGCTGGTAATGATCTTGGCTTTACGGTCGCCGAACTTTTGCCTGAAGAGGTCCGCACTGAAGAAATCATTGAAAATCCAGTTGGTTCCTCTTTTCGCCTCAGCTACGAGGTTTTCCGCTGGTTCAAATCCGACAAGATCTATGCCTGGGATGTTGTAGGAACGCAAGAGGGTCCCATCGTTGCAACCTATGTCAATGACAATGTCGCCAGAATGTGGTTTGGCGATCTTGCAGGTTTTGGACACCAACTCAAGAAGGGCTTTCCTCATTGTCGAACTGATGCCTGATTTGTACCAATAGTGCCCGTAAAGACTTCCCCTTGAAAACGTGTGTCGCAATTGAACTAACCCACAGCTTGTGCATTTCACGAGTTCTAGCGGAGCTTGCGGGCTGTTTCCGTCGGATGTTACAAAATCGGAAACGTGTTGGTTTCCCAAGGATATGATCTCCTTGAGTTGGGATGCACCGCATACTCTGCAGGCTGTGATCGTCGAGACTTGGATTTCAGGCATGTCTGTCTCGGCCGTGGTGACTGTTGGGATATTTCTAGTATTTGTTGTTGAATAGGGACTTTTCGCGGACGCTCTATAGCTCCCAATGCGATTGGATGTTCGAAGCGAGGTTCCTATTGGGCGGTGGGCATTATCTGATGTCGAACAGGGCCATCTAGTTCTCTCGAGATATCGGATACTCGCCTTTGCTTATTGCTTTAATATTATCCCGGAAATGGGCTTCGTCGAAAGCTTCGGCTCTACTTCGGATTTCCTGGGGAGACCATTTTGGATTTTCGATCGCCTCTGTAATAGAATTGGCCGCTTCTCTAAGGTCAGTATAGGTATAGCCTATCTTGAGTTTGTTAATTAGCTCCGCTCCCCCT
>DASPWY010000021.1:0-5738 GCA_035637575.1 Bathyarchaeia archaeon | reverse complement strand
AGGACCCGGTGCAATCGTCGATCATGACGTCTCTTCTAACGCAAGGTACAAAGCATCCTGACAGTTCTATCCCTCGTTTCACATGGCACAGTTGGCAACGAACAGACCAGAGAGTCGAAACTTTGATTTCGACGACCGAGTACTAGAATCGCCAAATCACTGTGAAACGAGGACTTTCTAGGTAGCTGGTGCAGACCCTCGGGCAAACAATCCAAGATGAAACACCATCACGTACCTGCCATTGAGCGTGCTCTGCCAATGGAGCGAATAATCGGGGTGTTCGAAGAACACTTCGGCGATCCATATCTCAATCCGATGGCTGAACTAACCTTCGAGCAGCTCACCGCAGCATTCCCGGACGTACCTGTAGCCGAACTGGAAGAGGGCTTGTCTCACTGGACTAACCATTCGGGAGAGAAGACGCTCTCGACAAAGACCGTTGAATCTGATGGGCGCGAAGGCCGTGTCTGGTATGTTCATGGACTGGCCAGGCATCGTATCGACCCCTTTTCGTCCAGTTCTGGGCACGTCGCCTTGGGCTAGTAGGGCTGAAACGGTCCAACACGTGATTCTTGTCTTGCTCGGTCAGCTCACCGCTTAAGGCCTGCTGGAATCTGTAAGAAAAAAAATTCTCATTCACCGCGAAAATCTTTTCGACACCCCCGGCGGCCTACTCAAATCTCGAGACCTCCACAGATCCATCAGGTTCTCTTACCGGACAAATCGCCCGGAATAACGCCTGATCCGGAATCGGGGCAGGCGATTTGAGATCACGCATTATGCGCGTTGACCTGCACGTTGAGCTACACGTTATCAAAAACAGCCGACCTGCTTATTCTGCGCCCTGTTTCGCAAGACTCGCCCGGTTCAGTTTCAACTGGCGAGACCCCTCGTCAGAAAATGTCAAAAGTAGTTGTTCCTCGCGACACAAAACCCGACTCTGGGACGTAATTAACAAAGAGTAATCTCTCCGCTGTCCAGGGTTCTTCAGCGAAAGAAATCAGCAGACTGTACCATTTGAAACGGATAATCACAGAATAAGCTTAGATCGGAAATCTGGGCGGGCGTTTCTCGATCACGAGACTTTCACGAACGGCCATAGGCTCGATTTCCACTCTGGAAAAACAGCCAACCAGCCTATTCCAAGCGGCAAATCGGAAGACTCGCCGAGAACAGCTTCAACTGGCGAGAGCCCTCTGAGAAAAAGGGGGGTAGCAATTTTGTTCTCGCGTCGCGAGAGTGCCCTTTTTTGGATATTGTCCGCGCGCTAAGATGCAGCTTGGAGCTGCCGAGACCCCTAGCGTGGTTACTTACGACCGGATGCGCTAACTATGCTTACGATGTCCCCGTGGTTCAGGACGTATGATTCTCCGAGGCGCATTCCGCTCCTCGCGTTTACTCCGTACAGAATGTGCTCGCCTAGGTCCGAGTGAATTCGAAGCGCTAGGTCCTTCAGAGTCGACCCTCTTTGAATCAAGATCGCATCGGGCAGCACATTGCCAGAATGGTCGGTCCACCGTTCCGGATCCTCGACCGGATAGACTACTATCATGTTCAACAGCTTGAAGAATGCAGAATTGATGCATTCTTGGACCCCGGTCGCCCCGTTGGGAGAGAGCACCTGTTTCCGTATCATTTCTAGCGCAGCCTCTTGCTGCGGCGTCAGCTTCGCGGAAGCTCCGGGAGAGAAGTCTGAATCACCGGGCTTGTAAGAGATCAAGGCTTTCTCGGCTGCCCGTCTCAGCGCGAGTTCTGCTTCCGCGGAGGAAGGAACCGTAAGGTTTCCAGTCGCCGCCAATCGTGCCACGTTACCCTTAGATGAGGGAAGATCGATCTTGTTCGCAGCCAACATCATAGGCTTTGACGCTCTCCTCAACAGTCCAACAAGACGCATGAGGTCTTCACGAGACCACGAAGCAGGTTTCTCTTTCAGATCCGCTAACTTCAGTCCCTCATCCACGTGAAACTTTCTCAGACCTAGTCCGCTAAGTCTCTCCGCAATTGATTCGGCCACTTCGTCCCTCGTCAAATTCGTCTTGCGTGCGATCTTGTCCGAATCCTTTGCAAGAATCTGATACATCCACGCCTCAAGCTCACTCTCAAGAAAGCCAACATCTTCAAGAGGATCATGACTCCCCGCGGCAACAGGTTTCCCCTCAGAATCCGTTGAACCTGACGCGTCGACAACGTGGATCAAAGCATCTGCTTTCCGTAGGTCGTCTAGGAACTGGTTTCCGAGGCCCTTCCCCGTCGAGGCTCCAGGCACCAGACCCGGACAGTCGATCAGTTCAATTGGGATGAACCGTTCCCCGTCAATACACCGAGAATTACGAGGCTGATCTTGAACTCCAAGATCCTTGCAGACGCATTTCGTTCGGAAATACGAGATGCCCTTGTTTGGCCTTATCGTCGTAAAAGGATAATTCGCAATGGGCACAACTGTCAGAGTAGCAGCGCTGAAGAAGGTGCTTTTTCCCGCGTTCGGCTTTCCTACAATTCCAACCTGCACTTTACTACCACATAGAAATCAAGTGCTTAAATGAAGGCCAGTGATTCTCAAACCCGCAGTCTTCACACCATACCGAATGTTCAACGAAACCAGAAGCGCAGTCAGTTGCTCGATCGTTCTCGAATTACTCAAGGGTCCCGCGTCCACCCCGCGAACCCCAGGAATTGCCTTGGCCAGGTCGAGCACGACCTTCTTTGCATCCGCATCGTCTCCACACACTAAGACATCGCAGTCTACTTGCTTGGATATGTCGTTCAATAATTCCGCGCTTACGTTATTGAATGCTGAGACCAGCTTCGCGCCTTTCGGCAGAAATCTGGAGGTGAACTCTCCCGCTGATCCATCCCAGACTCCAACAGTCCGAGTCGGTGAGCCTCCGACGGCAGTTTCGAGCGGGACTGTCACGTTGACTACTATCTGCCCAGGTTTGATCGAGGTTTTTAGCGATTTGATGGTGTCAGGGAGTGCTGCGAAGGGAACGGTGACGACTAGAATGTCTGCTTTCGACGCTACCTCCGGGTTGACTAGGCCGTAAACCCGAGAGCTACCTCCGATAGTCGTCTGAATCTTACTCGCGGCAGCTTTGGCCTTATCAGGGTCTCTGGATCCAATAATAACTTCGTAGCCGTGCTTGGCCCATCTTAGGGCTAGGCCGTATCCTTCGTCACCTGTGCCGCCGATTACTCCTATCTTGAGACTGATCGCCTATCTCCTTCTCCGGCGCGCAGTCTGCGGTAGGCTCTTGATAAGACCTCGACGCATAAGGAGTTCAGTAGTCTTGCGCGCGTGACTGATCATGTCGACAGCTTTCTCGTAAAGCTCCTTCTTGGTCAGCCGGGTTCTGGCCAAGCCTTGTTTCACGGCTTGAGCCCCAACAGCAGCCGCTTCTCTAGGGAAGAGTTCCCAATCGCTCATGCTTGGAATTATCCTATCCTCGTTCAGGCCTTTTTCTTCGGCAACCTTCGCGATCTCTCCCGCAGCTGCAATGCACATTTCATCGCTAATCATCTTCGCCCTCACATCTAGAGTACCACGGAATATCGCGGGAAACCCTATAGAATTGTTCACCTGGTTAGGAAAGTCAGAACGACCAGTAGCAACGATTCTTGCCCCCGCCTCCTTCGCCTCCCACGGCCAGATTTCAGGAATCGGGTTCGCACACGCGAAGACGATCGCGTCATCATTCATAGTCTCGATGAGTTTGCCGGAAACGACGTCAGGGCCGGGCTTAGACATCGCTAATAGTGCATCGGCCCCCCTAATCGCCTCGCCCAGTCCCCCGGTTCGGCCTTCTCGGTTCGTCTTGAGAGCCATGTCCCACTTGGCCTTGAAACTCTCGCTTAGATCGGTTCTATCCTCGCTCAAGATTCCCTTACTATCAACCATGACAATGTTCTCCGGATTCACGCCTGCCTCAACTATTATTCTGGCGACCGCAATATTTGCAGCTCCAGCTCCTAGCATGCAGATCATCGCGTCCCGCATCTTCTTACCAACGATCTTCAAGGCATTCATCAGGCCAGCGCAAACGACCGTCCCAGTTCCTTGTTGATCATCGTGCCAGACAGGTATCCCCAAATCATTCCTCAAAGCATCAAGGATGTCGAAGCACTTGGGCTGAGAGATGTCTTCTAAGTTGACTCCTCCGAACGAAGGTTGCAGCCATCGGACTGCATTCTCTATTTCTTCAGGGACCTTTGTTCCAAGACAAATTGGATAAGCGTCCACGCCGCCCAGATACTTGAACAGAAGGCTCTTCCCTTCCATCACCGGCAGACCAGCCTCAGGCCCAATATCACCCAATCCTAGAACTCTAGTACCGTCTGTGACGATAGCTACACTGTTCGACTTGTTAGTATAATCGTACACCTTCTCCGGATTATGCTGGATTTCTCTGCAAGGGTCCGCAACACCAGGCGTATACCATATCGCAAAGTCGTCGTAGGAGTTAACGGGAACCTTAGAGCTGATCTCGATCTTTCCATGATAGTAGGGATGATATTTCATGGCGAGTCGGGCAGGCGCGTAGGCGCGCTTCAACAATTTGACGTCTTGAGCCATCGGAAGCCCATCACTCTAGCGGATTCTCGGTCCCCTAAGAAGGTGAGATTTAACAGTGTTGAATTCGCGCGGTCGAGTAAGCCTTATCAGATGTGTTTCTATCCCGAGCCTCGAGACTGCATCCTATGGCCTATTCGCACATGGAAGGATGGTGGCGCGACGGCACTCCCGATTTCCGTGACTGGCTCAGGCGAGCCGCGATAAGCTGGAGAAGGGAGCCCGTCGTTAAGAGGATTCTTCGACCTACTAAACTCGTGACCGCCCGGCGCCTAGGATACAAGGCAAAACCTGGAATGGTCATGGTAAGGGTCCGTGTACGACGTGGAGGTGCGAGGAAACCGAGGCCGACTTCCGGAAGAAGACAGAAAGCAATGGGATCTTCCAAGTTCACCAGGGCTATTTCTCTCCAGGCTGTCGCCGAGAGACGGGTAGTACGGAGATATCCGAACATGACTGTACGGGATTCCTACCATCTCTACTCCGACGGCATGAGTCACTGGTACGAAGTGATCCTTATGGATCACCATCACCCAGGGCTGCAAGAAAAATAGAATCGTGCAGGATATCACGGAATTCAACAAGACAGCAGCCTGCGAATCCTCATGACGGACGGGAGTAAATCGGTCTCGCCACTAGCCCTAGGCCTAGCTGAAGAGTAGAAATGAGCCGTTCTGGCCTCGCCAGGTTTATTCGCCTAGGCCAACAGGCTGACCCATCTATTCTCGATGCCATAAAGCGTGGGGCCCCTCCAGAGTTTAGACCTGCACTAAGCTATCACTTTGAAGTTCCAGGGAAGCGGATGAGAGCTGCTATGGTAGTTCTCAGCTGTGGCGCAGCTGGCGGAAAAGTTGAGCGCACTGTCAAGCCCGCAGCAGTCGTTGAGATGATCCATAATTATTCACTCGTCATGGATGACCTTATTGATCGAGGAGAAGTCAGGCGGGGAAGACCTACGGTACGCGTCGTTATGGGCGACTCGATCGCTCTGTTAGTCGCCATGTTCTACCGTGAGCTTCTTGACGACTTGATCGAGAATTCGCCGGCTAGTGTCGAGATACGAAAAACCGCTGTGAAGACTATGAAAGAAATTATCGATGGAGAGAGACTGGATCTGTTACTTGAACAAGCAGGCAGAACCGACCCTTATCTTATAAAAAACAGAATCTCC
>DASPWY010000020.1:0-5839 GCA_035637575.1 Bathyarchaeia archaeon | reverse complement strand
CCGATGAGAGATATCGTTCTCGTCGGGGCTTTGACTGGTGCGATAGATGGTAGAATCGAAGGTGTAAAATGCACCACGAGTCCGATCACTAGAGCCGTGCACAAAATAATTCCAGTCAGACTGTTTCGGGACATGGGGAATTGCTAAATGATGCTATCTCAGTAGTAGGTTATATGTTTTGGCCTCGACACGGCGGGCCAAGAGCGCGAGTTGTGTGACACACTTCGGAGCCCATAGGATTCTAGAATCAGAAGATGATCCGAGAATAGGTAGAACCAAATCATGGTGCGGCCGCCGGGATTCGAACCCGGGTTCCCGGCTGTTTCCTTATTGGAATGGGAAGCCGGTGTCATAGACCAGGCTGCCCGCCCACACTTAAATTTTGGAATTCAAGTGGGGGCTCTGGACCACGGCCGCTCGGCAGGGCCCATTGACCCATAGCTTGTAAGCATTTTCGCTCAGTCGAGGTGCGTGAAATCAGCAATGCCTATTACCGCTGATTACCTCTTATGAGAAGGACCCCTGATGGACTGGACGAAGCTTGCATTGTTCCTTGGGCTTCTTCTTATTGTGAGCCCGCTAGTGCTTCGAATGTACGACTTCATAGACAATAGTACGACCGCGCCATTCTTCCTGATTGGAGTAATCCTCGTCGTCATTGGGGAACGGAATAGAGTCAGTTTGGAAGAGAATCCCGTTTCGTCTGACTAGATCCTCGTAAAGGCTCAGCCCAGCGCAGGATTATTCTGCGAAGTCGGAGGCTTTGGGTGGTTCTAGGGATAGTCCCTTCCGCTTCCGGATGCCCTCAACAACGCTCTGGAGCAGCGAGGTGGGGACGGGAGACCAGCGGGCAAACTCTAAGCCCCAGAAAGCACGGCCTTGCGTCTGACTTCGCATCACCTCTGACAAGTCGAAGCTTTCAGCCGTGGGAATATCACCAACTACGGAGACTAGGTTACCTTTCTGGTCAACCGAGACGATCTTACCGCGCTTCTGCGTAATCACGCTCGTCACTGCTCCTAGGAAGTCATTGGGTACTCTAGTGGTGATCTTTTGAACGGGCTCCAAGAGAGTCGGCTGGGCCTCAAGGAATGCAGTGAACATGGCTCGGCGTGTCATTGGCATGATTTGTGCGGGACCCCGGTGCACAGGGTCCTCGTGTAGTGCTACATCTGTAATCTTGACTTTCATGCCTCGAATCTGTTCGTATGCGATTGGGCCTTCCTTTATTCCCCACCGATAGCCGGCGAGGATCATGTCCCGGACCTCTTGCATGTACTGGGCTCCTTTCGTCACGTCGAGGATCATGTTGAAGGGCTCGTCAATGCTCCAGACGCCTCTAGCCTCATCTGGCTCCCAACCGACTGCTCGCAGCTGCTTGGCCATGTCGGCCTTGTCCATGTATTCGCTGATCTTGCCTGTCTTGATCAGGTCCATGACCTGTTCTCCTAGGGGCTCGACCTCGATGTAGATCTTGTTGTGTCTATTAGGCGACTTGCCTTCAATCGGCCCGGCTTCGCCCCGGATTGCTTCTCTGTAAATCACGATGGGCTTGGAGGTAACAATCTCTAGACCGGTCTTCGTAATCAGTGTGTTTGCAATCTCAAGGTGGAGAGTTCCCATTCCTGAGATGAGATATTCGCCCGTCTCCTCGTTGATGCTTGTGACCAAATTCGGATCTTCTAAGGACAGCTTGCGTAGAAGTTCGACAAGTCTAGGCAAGTCCCGGTTGAACTTCGGTTCTACTGCGATCGTCACGACTGGCTCGGTGACGTAGTGGACAGCCTCGAACGGGATGACTTGCTTGACCGAAGAGATCGTCTCTCCCGCCTTTACGTTTTCGAGACCGAGTAGTGCTGGAATGTTTCCGGCGCTGAGCTTTCCCACAATTTCTCGCTGCGGGCCCATGTAGATGGCCACCTGTTGGACGCGTCCCTGGGCGCGAGAGTTGATCATGTAGACCGGCTCCCCGTCAGTCACCGTCCCAGAGAACAAGCGTCCCGTAGCAACGACGCCGGCCTGTGGGTCCACCACGATATTGACGACCGACATTAGCACAGGGCCCTTGTCGTCGCACTTGATCATGGCCTGGCCGTACTCGCTGTTGGGATCTCCGTGCCATATCTTGGGAATCCGGTAGACTTGGGCTATGTGGGGCGGAGGCATGACTTCAATCGCCATGCCCAAGATGGCTTCGTGTATTGGAGCGTTTGTTTTCAGATCCTCAACTTTGTTGTTGTGATACGCGTCGACGACATCAGTGAACTTGATCCCCTTTTTCCGGGCAACTTCAAAGTTGAAGCCCCAGCGGTCTTTCGCGGAGCCCATTGCTACAGTGTTTGTTGCGAAGTTGACCTTCCACTTCTCTTTGAACTCGGGCTCAGCGTACAAGTCCAATAATCCGTTGAAGTCTTTGATTATCCGCGCAATGCGCTCCTGTATCTGATCGGAGGTCAGCTTCAACTCCTTGATCAAACGGTCGATCTTGTTTATGTAGAGAACCGGGCGGACCCGCTCTTCCAGGGCTTGACGGGTGACTGTCTCAGTCTGGACCATGACTTCCTCGACCGAGTCGACGACTACGACTGCACCGTCGATGGCTCGAAGAGATCTTGTGACTTTTCCGGAAAAGTCGACGTGCCCGGGGGTATCGATCAGATTGATGACATAGGGTGTTCCTCCATGTTCATAGTAGAGGCTTACGTTGGCGGCTTTGATCGTCATCTGGCGTTTCTGTTCTTCTTCCATGAAGTCCATCGCAAGCGCTGTCCCTGCGAGCGATGGAGAGAGAAGTCCTGCGCCGGCCAACAAGCTGTCTGTCATCGTTGTCTTGCCGTGGTCGACATGGGCGATGATACCGATGTTGCGGACTTGGTCCTTGTTAGAGACGATTTTGAGAATGTCCGCTGAACTCTTGAATCGGGGCAACGGTGTTACCTATCTTCTCGAAGAGATAGCTCGAACTCCCGGATTCTCTATTATACGTTTCCCGGAATCAGTCCAATAGCTAATACTAACCTGGCAACGGTGATCCTTGTAGAGAGTCGCCAGAACTGGAAATTCAAGGGGTGAAAACTGATTGGAGATAGATCACTGCGTCTTCCCGGATGATCTCCTTTACGACTTAGAGAACAACACTTGGTTGCGTATTGAAGACAATGGAGAGGTTACGGTAGGAGTCACCAGCGTGCTGCCAGCAATAGCTGGCAAGCTTACCCTAGCCAGGCTGAGGTCAGCTGAAGTCGTAATTCAGCGGGGACAGAGCCTAGGAGCTCTTGAGAGTCTAAAGTTTGTCGGTCCTATTCCTTCGCCCGTTTCAGGCATTCTTCTAAAAACGAATGGTTTGATCGTCGATCGGCCGAGGATCATCAACGACTCGCCCTACCAAGAGGGCTGGATTGCGAGTCTCAAGCCATCCCATCTCGCGCTAGAGCGGATTCTACTGTCGAAGAGTACCGAGTCAAAGACTCTCTTGGTCAAGAAGATCGCGGAGTTTCACGTGCGCTGTTTCAAGGCGTTTCCGGATCATGAAATGTCTGAGATCGGCACAGAGTGCTCTGCAGTCCTGATCCGTCTGAACGACCTGTTAGCAACCATACCAGTGGGCGAAGTAGTCCACTTGGTATCAGATGATCAAACGGCCTACGTCGAGATGGTAGCTTGGTCTGAAAGGACCGGCCAGAACCTCCTGGATTGGAGGCAGGAAGGAAACCTGTTCCATTTCATCGTTAAGAAAGTGCGTTAGAAAGAAGGCCCGCCGGGAAGAGAAAGGCGGGATTGGAAGGTTCTTCGTCTATGCAGTTACAGTCTGTGCGATGGCGAGTGCTGGTTTCTCTATAGGGTTCCGGACAAGGTTTCCCCATTCCGTCCATGAACCGTCATAGTTCCGGACCTTTGGGTATCCCAGCAGATATTTGAGAACAAACCAGCTGAAGCTGGAACGCTCTCCGATGCGGCAGTAGGCCACGATGTCCTCGTCACCGGTTACGCCCTGGGTTTCGTAGAGTTTCTTGATTTCTTCGTATGGCTTGAAGGTGCCGTCCTCTCTGACAGCTTGGCTCCACGGTATGTTGACTGCGCCGGGTATGTGGCCGCCCCGCTGTGCGTGCTCTGTGGGGTATTCGGGGGGTGCTAGTACTTCGCCGCTGAACTCCTTGGGGCTTCTGACGTCGACGAACTTGACGTTGGGCTTGTTGTGGAGGTCGAGTGCCTGTCGGAGGTAGACTCTGATTGTCTCGTCCGGATTGGATGCCAGGAAATTGGTGGGGGCGTGTTTGGGGATGTCTTTGGTTAGGGGTTTGTCCTCGTCGATCCATTTCTTGCGTCCGCCGTTGATGAGTACTGCATTCTTGACGCCATAGAATTGTAGATCCCAGTAGGCGTAGGCTGCGAACCAGTTGTTGAAGTCGCCGTAGAGGGCTATCTTGGTGTCGTTGCTGATCCCGGACTTGCTGAAGAGCTGTTCCAATTGTTCTTTGGATAGGATGTCTCTTTGTAATGGGTGATTCAGGTCTTTACGCCAGTCGAAAAGGACTGCGCCTGGGATGTGTCCGAGCTGGTAGTTTGCCAGGGGATCGTAGTCTACTTCAACGATGCGTACTTTGGGATCGTTGAGGTGCTCCTGCACCCATTCGGTGCTGACCAGTACTTCGGGATGTGCATATGACATACGTTATATCCGGTCGTGGGACATACCATACGTCATATTTATGCTTCACTTTTATTCCATCGGGAATAGTCCATGCTATTCGCACTGCAGAAAGTATCCAAACATGAATGTTAAATCGCTGAGCCAGTCGGTATCGAGTTAGACACGATTTGATTCAAGTTCCACCCTGGGTTCGTGAAACATTCGACAGCTACCTTGTCTGCGAATTCACAACGGTCAAGTCTGGAAAGCCTGTGACCCTACCATTGTTGCCGTTCTATCTTCCGGAGTCAGGAAAATTTGTGGTGACCTCCAGCATCCTCTTTTCGAAGAAGGCTGAGAATGTGAAACAGAATCCGAAGGTCTCGCTTCTATTCTCAAATCCCGAAGGGTCAAAAGCCGGAAAACACGCCGTACTCGTTCAAGGCATCGCACACGCTGACGACTCCGACCTCGACCATGGCTGGGAGAAGTACCTCTCCTACTGGCGGAAGAAAGAGCCCTACATCGATGCGTACCTCGCTGAGCGAGAAAAGTTCGGCTGGTTCTGGAAACGGATCGTCGTTCAAGTCGAGCCTAAGAAAATCCTCGCATGGAAGAACGGCGATACGTCAAAATCGCCGGAAGTTTTCGGAGTCTAGAATAATGACAAGTCTGGATTACCATCGGCTCGGGAACTTCCGATATGCGATCATAACACTGGTTGGCGACGACGGTTTTCCGTTCAGTGTGTCAACCGACTTCAAAATAATGCCTGACAAGAAGATAGTGTTGCAGAAACCTGCTCAGCCGTCGAAGCTCGATGGCAAGAGGGTGAACGTACTGTTCAATCACATCGCAAGTCTGTCTGGAGGAGGATACGGCGACAGGAGATACATGCTTGTCTGGGGGACCACTCACGAACATCATGGGACGCTAACGTTTGAGCCGGAGAAAGTGTCGGAGTGGGACGAGAAGATTCTGCCCTTTGACCAATACTGCGCCAAGACGGCGCCGCAAGGAGCCAAGTACCTAGGAAAGCTTCAGGCGTCCGTCGGAGCCTGATCCTCTCCAAGTTCCGCCGCTTCGACCTCTCCCGCAACATCTTCCGGCCCGAAAGCTTCTGTCGCTCCCTCGGACTCTTGGTCGATGACCCCTTTGGGCTTTGATTCAGCGATCAGCATCATCAGACTCTCTAGGTCGAGCTCGGCT
>DASPWY010000019.1:0-2551 GCA_035637575.1 Bathyarchaeia archaeon | reverse complement strand
GCCTCTGGTCTTGGTGGGCATCCGGGGACGAAGACATCAACGGGTAAGAACTCGTGGGCCCCGTTGACAATACTGTATGAATCGTGGAAGAGCCCGCCTGAGATGGCACAGTCGCCCATCGCGATCACGTAGCGAGGAATGGCCATCTGGTCATAGATCATGCGCAACCTTTTCGCCATCTTCTTGGTTATTGTCCCTTCTATGACAATGAGATCGGATTGTCGAAGCGATCCGTAGGGTAGAACACCGAATCGTTCGAGGTCATGGCGGGCACCGCTCGCCGCGCCAAACTCGGCACTGCAACAGGCCGTTGTAATGTTGACTGGCCAAAGAGAGTACATTCTCGCCCAGTTGATCACGTTCCTGATGGGTTCGGTGTCTATGACTTTATGGACGATGTCGCTGAGCTTTCCGACCCACACGTTCATGGAATCTGCGAGCAATTCTATCGGGTCGTCGGATTGCACAGGCTTCTGAGCCGACATTCGTCTTCATCTACTAGTAATTCTGGGTCTGTCCCTATTTATCCGCATCTTCGGATTGGGTGCTGATTGAATAGAACAGGCAATTTCCTAGCCCTGGTGATAAGGGCGTTGGCTAGATTGTCTGTAGCAGGACCTCTGCTGAACGCGTCTAGACGATCCTATTCTGGGGAATAGGCTAGGCTACTTCGACAATGCGGCCGGTGTGCGACTGGTACTGGTATCGTATGATCCTCTTAACACAATCACCGTTGAGGCATTGGTAGACTCGGTCACCGTTGGCGAATAGTTCTCTCATGACCATCGGCTTGCTGCACCCTACGCATCGGAAGGCTCCGCTCCGTCTCTCGTCAAGGAGGAGTCGAAGATCAATTGCTCTAGTATCAGCTTCCTTCTTCAAGTACTGCCGATATGCCAGGCTGAGGGTCTGCCAATAATCCACATTCTCAGGGGTTGTTTCATACTCGAAACTTCGACCAGCGACCACTGGAGGCGTATATCCTTCTGCCACGAAAACTGGATTCTTGGAGTATGGAACCTTGATCCTGGGCTGCCCAGTATGAATGTCCGAATGGCCAGTCTGGTGAGCGGTGTGAGCGGCCATGGCCCTTCGGTGAAGCCGATGGGAAATGGGCTACTTCTTTCTGCTGGTACGCGGCTTCTCAGTCGAGAGGACTGGGACGGGTAGCGGGATTTCGGTTACTCCTTTTGACGTGACGGAAAAGGTTACCCAGTAGGTTTCGTGAGGAGCGCCTTTCATCTTCCGGACTCTGAACTGTTTGACGAGCAATCCTCTGTCGGCGAATCCGGGGTTGAATCTGATGTCGATAATACCATCAACCACGTAGAACAGAAGATCGTCCAAGTCCGCATAGGCGCGCAGAGGCGTGTGGTGAGAACAGAAGAAGGGCACAAGCTTCTCCTTGGGCCCCTTTGCTCTCCAAGACTTCACACCATCGAGCATGTTGAATATGAGCGGACGATCCTCTTGGACCAAAGTGAACATTTCAGTTAGAGAGTCAACAAATACGGCTCCTCGACCAGACATCTTCATCTCCTCCATCATGTTGAAGAGCGCGCTTGTTACCGAGTGAAGATCTCGGGGATCTTTCACATAGTGAACATAGGGTGGAACTTGTGTGGGTTCCATTCGGAATGAGAAACAATCCAGAAACTTCAGCTGTCCAGATTCCAGATAGGGCGTGATGTCCCATCCGAAAGCCTCCATGTCCTGTTCAACGGCGATAGGCGGTCCTTCGAAGTTTACGTAGACGCAGGGCTCCTTTCGTTTCTTCAAAATATTGTAAAAAAGCTCGCCCATAAGAACGGATTTGCCCGTGCCTAATTCGCCAGCGAGGATCATCATAGTGTTCCTCGGAATTCCTCTAGGGAGAACTCTGTCGAGAGCTTCGATCCCAGTTTCTAGTAATCCGGGCAAACTCTTTGCCAGTCCGACCGAGGCTGAACTCGCATCTATGGAAGATAAATGATGTTTTACTCGTCCTCCCGACTCACATCACCTTTCTAGAACACCAGTTCTGAGTGGACTGAACAAGAGCTGTACGGCAAATTCGTGCGTAAGAAATCTGCTTCAAAAGGGATGGAGTGATTATTACTGAATTCTTGCGGCGATGGTTCGGATGAATGACCTGTCTAGCGCGCCTGCTTCGTAGAGATTCACCATTGTATTCGTACTTGCCTCGCCGGAAAGGCGCCCCTGGTCTCCACGGATGTGCCGCCATTTTAGCTCTGTATGACCGCTTTTAGAGTTGTAGATTATTCCGAGGACATAGTTTACTTTGACAAAGCTGATGTCGTTCACTCTACCGAGAGTAACTTTGTCCTCAGCCTCAACATACATCGTACCAAGATCCCTTGACCTCTCGGGAAAAACCTGCGCGTCCAACTGATAGTCGTTTGGAATGAACGACCTGCACGTACTGGTGATCATGAATCTTCGGAATGCTTCAAGTGAACATGTAGTCTCAATCTTGGGCAATGTTCGCCGCACCCGGACCCGGTTGGTCTCCACATTATTGAGAGCCAATGAAACTAATAACCTCATGCCC
>DASPWY010000018.1:0-21442 GCA_035637575.1 Bathyarchaeia archaeon | reverse complement strand
GCTTGTTGGGCTTGTTCTTGGCTTGATTCTCGATCTATGTCGGTTCTGAAGAGGAATCCATCGCTGGATAGTTTTGCTACGTATACTCTGCCAAGGAATCTTACAGGGTAAGGGGGATACTCACTCTCAACTAGAGAGCTGATGTCGATTAGGTGGGGGCTGTCTTTGTCGTTTGTGAGTCCGAGAATGTTTCTTCCTCCCACAGTCAGCTGTGTTGCTTTGGATATGCCGATTACAATGGAGTTATTTTGACGGGCAGTGGCTAGAATCTTGTTTACTCGGGCTGCGGGGTTATCTGGAGTGCCTGCGGTTAGAGATCCGTCGATCAATAGTATTCCGGCGTGTAGCGATTCCGACAGGACTTCCTGGGTCCAGCGTTCAACATGGTTTCGGAGTCGGGTGAGGACCCGTAGGGTCTTGAGTGATAATCCGCCGAAGGCTCGCGACTCATCTTCGCGATACTGGCTTACATCTTCAGAGTTTGGAACGTGAAAAAGTAGGGGCCCCCATCGGGTATAGAGAATCTTGCTCCTTTGTCTCCAAACACCAACTGCACGGATAGCGAAGATCATCCCGGTCTCGGTTTCGCCGATCTTGACGCTCGACGCGTCGCAAGCAACTACTGGGACGAAGTCTTTCGCGGGATTGATAGCGCAGCGTTTCAGTCCTGATGAGTTCATGGAGCCTCCAATTTCGAGTCTCTCTTCAGAATCGGCGTCGTCGACCCCCATTTCCACAAGCGAGACTGGTCGTGGGTTGAATTTTGATCCTTGGAGTGATTGCATTGACCGGGTAGATAGTTCTACGAGGGATTCGGGGATGGAGGGTAGTCCGGTGACCTCCGGTATGCTTTTTATTTGCTGAAGAGGCTCAGTAGTCTCTTGGGTGCGGTGGAGCAAGGTTAGATTCCCCCAGTTTCAGGCGGGAAAGCCCCCTTTCCCGTCTGTCCCCGCACCCGTTTCCGTATCATCCCGATGTAGTCACCGTTTTCTCGGAGGGTGATGAGGCGGCTCTGGCGGTGAGGCCCTTTGCAATCTCGTGGGCCTTCCGTATTCCTTGCATGCTGAGCTTGTAGGCTCCATCGCTCGTCCTGTCGATGAGTCCGGTTTTTGTCATCATTGCCAAAGTGTTCCGGACTGTCTTGACGGCTTTTCCGATTGCTCGGCTGATGGCTTCGGTGTCCATCTGTACATTTGGACGGGTGCCTACTGCATGGGCCACCCGAGCAGCGAGGAGTACCATGGCGATGGAGTTCTCTGCTGACATTTCGGGCTTCAATAGGACGGCTTCCCCTTCTGGGGTCAGTTGGACAGCGCTCGATAGGTCGTCAACCATGGATGAGTAGTCTGGTGAGAAGGTCAGCTTAGAAGCAAGGGAGTAGTTCGGTAGGACTTTGGCGGCGAATTGCATGACCTCTCGGACGACGGTTTCTAGGTCTCCTTCGGCTGTGTGTTTGATGTCTCCCCATTCGATCTGGACTTTGATCTTGGGTTGGTCTGGCATGTTTCTTACCTCTCGGGAAGCTGCGCAACCCGCGGCATCAGGTTCTTGATGACGACTCTAGTACCCATTGTCGTGAGTCGGTAGGAGCCTTTGCCGACTCGTTCGACGAGTTGTTCGTTGCAGAGTTCGCTCAGCCGACCGGCTACAGTGCCGGTTGAGCGTCCTGTGGTCTTGGTTATTTCATCAAGGGACAACGTATCGCTTTCTTTCTTGCCCATCTGGTGCTGTAGGCGTGAGCCTGCGAGATGTATCAACATGAGTTCCTTGTCTTTCAGGTCCCGCAGGTCCTTCAGAACGACCAAGCCTTCTGGGGAAACTGCGAGCACTCCAGTGCAGCTCTGAAGGAATTCTACACTGTCAACCGAGAGCACGAGCTTGGAGACGAGCTCAATGGAAGGGTAGACTTTCGAGAAATAGGAGAGGAGTTCTCTGAGAACTGTTTCTGGGCTGCCGATGATTCTGTTCTCCACGCCGGAATGTTTCAAGACGACTTCTATGGCTGCAGCGGCTTCCCCAGGGTTCGACTTGCGTTCGAGGACTTCTAATCCTGACATTATCCTTCCTGCCCGTGCTATGCGTAGAGTCGAGATATAACGCTTTTCGGTCCCGAAGGTGATCCGACAAGGTGTTACTTTCAGAGTTGGGAATGAAAGTGAAAGTATTTCGGCTCAAGACGAGAGCCGGGCTGGACGACAAGGTGTTACTTACAGCCGAGTATTGAATCTGCTAAGATGACCTGCGACTCCGGGACCGAACCTTCTTTTATCCCTCGGAGTTCCTGCTACCGCTCCGAGCATGGACTATAATGTGCTGAAGATACGGGTCCTGAGCCTCTTCGACGCTTCGAGCGAATTGGATAGCCAGAGGGTCCGTAATCTCCTCTCGGGCATGAATATCGAACTGTCTGACAAGGCTGTGGAGATGGCCCTTCTACGGTACTCAAGACAAGGTCTGCTCGCTCGGACCCGGCGGTCCGGGAGATTCCAGTATCGAATGACGGAGAAAGGGCTCGCGCGGAGAATCTGGCTATCTAAGGCTAGGTAATCTTCTGGAGGCGCGGGAGGATGTCGTTCTGAATCCATTGAACTCCAGCGCCTGAGAGGACGTAGTTTCCTCGTTCCGTTATGACCTTGCCTTCCCGTCGCAGTTCGCTGATTCTGGCTCTGACGATGCTTTCGCCGGTTGTCTTCCATGAAGAGCTGAGCAACGAGCTGAGATCATCGTCTCCCAACGGCTTGGGATGCATGGAGAACATGACTAGCGATATGGCCTCCTTGGCCGAGAGAGTATCTACTGGCACTGTGAGATGGGGCTTTCCTTCAGATGTAAACTCGACAATGCCAGCTATTCCGACAGACTGTTCCGGAGCGGGAGTCTGACTGGCTGAGAGCTGTGGCCCAACCACTAAGGTGCCTGCGGGTCCAAGAGATTTCTCTAGATCCTCAAATCGCTCTCTTACGTAATCGTGATCTCCTTCAAGCTCGACTTCAAAATCCCCTTTTCGGATTCTGAACCTTAGCTTCTTCTCCGAGGACAAGACCGGAACGCTTTCGCTCGTCGGTTCTAATTAGGGTTTATCGAATTGCTTCGGAACGAATGGGTAGAATCGGAAATCTTTGATAGTAACGCTCAACCAGCACCGATGATCCAACGTGACCGACGTAGTCTACGTCATCGTTGAAATCGCCCTAATCGTAGGAGGATCCGCGCTATTCACTGAGGCTCTGATCAGAGGCCTCAGTCGACTCGTAAGGAGAGCGGGGGCGCACGCTGGACTAGCTCGTAGCATACGTGAAGGGTTTACCCTCGTCTGGATCACACTAGCGGGAGTTGCGATTCTCAGCCTAACCGGAGTCGCGTCCGAATTCTCGTTTCTCACAATCTCGGGAATCGTGGGACTAGCTGTGTCCCTCGCGCTGCAGAATACCTTATCGAACATCATATCGGGAGTTCTTTTGCTTTCGGACGGTGTTCTTCGACTCGACGATTCTGTCGAGTATAGCGGGGTAAAGGGTGTAGTTGTGAAGATAGGATTACGCGCTACTTGGGTGAAGACTGAGCACGGAGATATTGCAGTCATCAGCAACAACTTTCTAGTGAATGGTCCCCTGGTCAATTACACTGCCACCCAGAGGCTCGAAAGAAAGCTACGCTTCTAGTTCCGTTAGCTCAAGCAGCTCGGAGGTGCGCGGGTAGCTCCATGATCTTGTGTTCGATCTCGTCCCTGATCTTTCTCACTTCTTCCAAGGATTTGCCCTTCGGGTCTTCGAGATGCCACTCGACCAGCTCCTTCTGCATCTGAGCAATGATTGGTTTGGGACACGCCTCTTCGATGGAGCAGCCCATCGTTACAACAAGGCTTGCGTCCCGAATCAACTCGGGCGTAAGGGTCTTGGTTGATTGGAGGAGATGCCTATTCCGCGTTCTCGCATCACGTCTACAACGGTCGCGTTGATCCGACTAGACGGTATTGTGCCCGCGCTCTGCGCATTCATCCCATGCTTCTTGGCGAGGGCCTCGGCCATCTGGCTTCGTACCGCATTCTCAACACAGACAAACAGCACGGGACCCCTTGCCAATCTTGGACCTCTCAAAGAATCTGAAAGCGAGTCCGGCAATTAAACCTCCAGCTAATGGTCCTATCCAGTAGACGTAGAGATTAGTCAAGTAACCTGACGCTAGAGCCGGACCCAGACTTCGAGCGGGATTGAGCGAAGCATTGGTCAACGGACCAAGAGCAAGAATGATGACGAAAAGAGTTGATCCAATAAGCGCAGCTTCCCCCAGCTTCTTGTGAATTCGTAATGAGGCTAGGAATCCTGACATTGCCAGCACGAAAGTCCCTGCAGCCTCCAACAACGTCCCAACAGAAAGGCTCACACCGCTAGCCAGTTTCGTAGTGCCGAGGTCTGCCGGGGACCCGAATTAGCTGAAGATTAGTTTCACCGTGAAAGCCCCGAGCAGTCCACCCAGAACTTGGGACGAGACGTATGGGAGAAACATTTCTAGAGTCGTTTTTCCAGCGATTGTGTGGGCGAGCGTTATCGCCGGGTTGATGTGTGCACCGGAAATTCTGCCGAGTAGGAGGATGACAAGCCCAACCGTCGCTCCAAATGCGAACGCGATGATGAGCAGCGCCTCGAAGGGCGTGATGGTCCGTGCAAGGGATAGCGCTGCGATAGTCCCCGGTCCAACAAGGACGAGAAGATACGTGCCTAGAAGCTCTGAAAGGCAACGCTTCTTGCGGCTGGCGTGAGGATGCGAGGACAAGCCTGAGTGTCACGGTTTTGGGCCCGGGTCTAAACTCTTCCTCGAATGGTCCGGTTCAACTATCGTTGCGTTTCGAATCGTAAGATAGATGAACCCACGGGTAGACGCGGGGGTCCGTGCGGCCGTAGTCTAGCCTGGTCTAGGACATAGCTTGGAGCGTCCATTGGGCTTCCAACCCAACGACCCGGGAGACCATCAATCGATGGTCCGGGAATTCAAATCCCGGCGGCCGCACCAAACCTGGCCAAACCTCGTCAGAGACGAACAAGATTTTTGGCAATCGGGTTGCGATGTGAACCTGAAGGTTGGTTCGCTGGTAGCGCACCACATCACCTGGACTTTGGGGTTGGCACTGCGAGTCAGGAAGGATCCTTCTTGGCTCGACTACGGGCCGAGAGTAAGGCAGCTTGTATGTAGCGGTAAACTGGTACGCGAATCCACCTCACGGACTATCCTTCCACACGTCCGATACAGATAGGCCGGTCGACACGTCGGAAGAACCGTGGTCGAGATTTGTAGTCTAATGCATGTCTAGGGCATATTCCCACTACGAGATAGGACTCTCTCATCAAGAGATGAGATTACCTCTGGGAAAGGGCTCGAAACTTGAGTGTTGACCGAAGCGAACGAACGCAACGCCACCAGCTGGCTGAGGATGTGGCGATGACCTAATCTCCCGAAAGAGACGGGCTATCAAGCTAGCCGATTGGGAGGAACTCGACTCCATATTTCGTCGTGATCGCGTTGACCTTTCCTATGTCCGGTGGTCCCGACGGCATCGCGCTGATCTCCTCGAACACCTTCTCCATCCCACCTGGTACCAGAACGACGAGAGTCTTGCCTATGGTATTCCCGGTATTCTTGAAAGCGTGCGGTGCCTCTCTTGGTAGAACGACAATCGCTCCTTTGGTTGCTTTGAACTTACGGTCGCCGCATTGGAATTCGTACTCTCCCTCCAAGACAATGAACGTCTCTAGTTCGCGACGATGTATGTGCGGTGGTGCGCCCTGTCCAGCAGGGGTGACATCCTCGGATATTGAATACGCGCCCCCGGTCATTTCACTCGGTACCTTAATCGTGATCGTATCCGCGAAAACGTTACACTTCTTTCCTTCACCCTGTGAGACAAAACTAGCATCCTGAGCAGTTATCAAGACGGGCCTAGATCGCTTATTCGTTATTTAATCGTTAAGAGCTGGGTTGGCGCAGATTCCTCTCTGGACAAGCCAACGGCGGCTACTGAAGCGGTTATTGTTGGGTTATTCTTTATGATTTCTTCAAACAACTCTTGTTCGAGACCGTCTCGTTAGCCACCCTAAGATGAAGCGAGACCTCTCCATCGAAACCAAGCAACTAAGACGACTCTTCAAAGGAGTCCGTGGCCGGAGACGTTGTCGCACTGGAGAGTGTCCGGCGGCCGCACTAGACTAATCACACACACAAAATTCGGGGTCCGGAAAATCTGAAAAGCGAACCGATGTGTGTGCCCACCACACTCGATCCGGACCAACTAGTAACTTGAAGGAGGTCATTTCAAGTTCAGTTCCATGAAGACCGAGAGTTGCTTCATTACGTCAGGGATCTCATGATAGGGCTCTATGAGGTGGAAGCCCAGCGATTGGTACAATGCTTGTGCGTCTTTCATAAAGGTGGCCGTCTCCAGTCGAAGCGTCCGGTAACCGATTAGGCGGGCCGCCGCGACGATCGCCTCGACCAAGGCCTTTCCTAAACCTCTTCCCCGAAATGCCGGGCGCACGTAAACCCGCTTCATCTCGGCAATCTCTGGGGATAACCAGCGCAGCCCGGCGCAGCCGACCAGCTGCCCGTCAAAGCTAGCGAGCAGCAGTCGCCCATTTGGTGGGGAAAGCTCGGCCACGAGTTCACGCAAACTGTTCTTGTAGTAAAAATCTAGAAGGGTATCCACATCAGACCCCATCTTGCCCGACATCTGGATATCCCACGCCTTGTATTCGGCGACGAGTTCCTGAAACTGCTGGACATGTTCCGGGGTCTGCGCCTGAATGATCTTGAGCATCTTGTGGTCACGATTCTCGAAAGACGGTTGCGTAGATCAGTCTGTGCAGCCAGTGAGGGCCCAGTTCTTCTCGAGGAGCGAATCGCCCTCTGGGTGCGAAGCCGGATCGCGCCCCCTTGCTAACTAGGCTGATTGCTTCTATGTCCTCATCGTCGACTTGTTTGTTGAGCCAGACCTTGTTTCGATCGTTGAACTTCGCTTCGTCCAGTGAATATTGGAACCAGTGAAACTGGGTCCTGTCAGGTCTTCCCGGTACCGGCATGTACTGGTTAACTGATAGACCCCAAGGGTAGAAGTTGAGGGTAAGGTTGGGAAAGATGAACCACCAGAGAGCGAAGACCCGTTTGTCGGCCTTGTTCGGATCCTTGAACCGGGTCGCAACTTGTTGCGGATCAAAACCATCTTCGGGTCGCCGGGCGTAGGCCCACTGTAGGGCACTATGTTGATAGAGTTCTGTCGTATACGTCTCTAAGTCGATAGCGTCAGCCAGTCCTCCAGGTCCCTTGTGGACGAAGCGAATGTGATAGTTGTCCATGTAGTTCCAAGAATGCTGCTTCCAATTACCATCAACCTCTCGGACTTCATCGGGAACGGGTTTGTACTTGAAAGACTCTAGGTCGATTCCAGGCATCGATTCCTTGATGTTCTCTGCACTCTTCTTGAAAGGAGCTAATGGTTCTCCTAGGCACATGGACATGAATGGGCCCCAGTTCTCAACAGGCAGTTTTCGTAGATTGTCGGACTCTCTCGGGAAGTCCTCTAGCTTCTCAAAGCCTTTGTGAGACATGAATCTTCCTTCAGAGTCAAACTCGCGTCCGTGTTGGGGACAGACAATCGAGCCGCCGATGCTAGCAGATTCTACGAGAGGGTGCCAAGCATGGGTGCAGACATTCGGAAAGCAATTGATCTCTCTCTTCGAGTTGCTTTGAAGGAAGAGAGGTTTTCCCATAAGAGAGAATGGGAATCGAGAACCTGGCTTGTTGAGAACTTCCGTGAAACATGCTGAACGATTAGGCGAGCCATGATGAGGGACGAGCATCCAAATCTTGTTGAAGATCGTCTCCATTTCGAGTTCGAGAAAGCTAGGATCGGTAAACGCTGAATCTGGTAATGATTCCGCTCTTCTAATATCCGGATCTACGAAGAAATCCTTGCTCGAGAACTCCCTCATAACAGAGATTCAACCTCTCGCACAGAAGACCGAATGGCCAAGTATATAGTGCCACAGGTCAACTCTAGCCATTTGACCGCGAGGTCTTCACGCAGAGATTCCCTTTACTAAGGCGGGACACGGACAGGCCGGTTAATGAAGTACTTCGACGAGCTCAAGATGGCTGACATTCAGAAAGCGTTCGACTCGGAGGTTCTAGAATGGAAAGGAGTAACTTCGAAGCCGATGATGGGCTGCCAATGCTACTTCCGCGGTCGAAAATTCATCTGCTTCCTCGTAACAGACGGTATTGTATTGATGAAACTCTCGGACAAAGATCAGGACGCGTTGAAGACTAGGCTAGGCGGGAAGCCGTTCGAAATGGCCGGCCAAACAGGCAGACTATGGGTCACATCGATCAAAGCACGGAAGGACCTAAAACAAGTAATGCCGTTCGTCAAGAAGAGATACGAAGAAATCGCATCTACGAAACCAAAAACCCATTGACTGCTTCGAGTCGCGATAGGCCGGACAAGGAAGAAACCCGCACCGGCTGGGTCTATGCGTCCGGAAGGCTTGCGAGATTCTGCTTGAATCGTTTCCGGACCCACCAGAGAGATGTCCAAGCCACTAGTGAGAATCCAACTAGGTAGAACATTGAACCCGAAAGGAAAGTTAGGATAAGGCCAAGCACGGCATGTTGCTCAGAAAGAATCGCACCCAAAGACATTACCCGGAAAGCTCGGCCAATTGGATCATAACTCGCCCTTCCGGACATTAGGCTCTTGCTGATTTGAACGAAAAAGGTAGTCCCTATAACTGCTAGAGAAAGCAAGATCAGAACAAAGAAAATCTGAAGAACAAACCCCGGATTTGTTGCGAGACTCGCGCCCCCCAGCTCCAATAGAAGCGCTACCACCAAGAAGATCACCGGTGCTATCGCCAGTTCAAGAAGGAGTGCGTTCGCGACTTTGACCATTCGAGTCTTATCGGGGAACATAGGCTTGCTTGGCAACCGGACCTAACCATCTTGGAATCGAATCAGCTGAAAAGACATTCCTAAGCTGCGTAGATGCCTCGGGTGAATTCCGAGCCCTCCTGGGTCGAAATTGGGCTTCGGGTCCGTCAAGAGTGCTGCTTGCTTGGGAATAGGAGTTTCGAGAGCTGTTTGAGCCCTCTGCGTTTTCGCTGTTTCCTCTCCATTACGACTGAGTATATGATCCGGCGGACTAGAAGGCCTGTCTGGGTCTCACGGTACGATTCCCATCTCGGCTCCCACCCCGCAGTTCTCATCTCCGATACATTATCCTCAAGCAGGGCTTTCTTCCTGAACCTTATGACCCTGGTCTCCTTCCCCCCCTCGTTTCCCCTGTCTAGCCGCTTCTTGATCTCTCCCCCAAACCAGCTCCCAAGCAAGACACCCGCGATAGATCCGCTCAGCGTCCACGGAAGAAGCGACAAGAACCCGGCTAGGAGGAAGAGAGAACCACCGATCAGACCGATAATCATCACTGACCGAGTCAAGCCGGGACCAGTCCTCCCGAGAGCCGCAAGGGATAAAAAAAGCGACTCCCTATTCGAGTAATCTACTAAGGAGACTGTAACAGACCTACCACGCCCTCTCCCTCTTGGGCGATTCCGGTTTCGGCAGTTCTGCGTCGCGAGACCAACACGCATACCCATTTTTTTTGGAGGGTCCCGAGCTGACCAGATTATTACACAGACTCATCAACATTCCCCAGTTACAGATCAGGAGTCTCAACTATGATTAGCATCGTAATGGACCCTAAGCCGTTTTCAACGCGTTTCATAGGGGACAATCAGGTCGCTGACCATTACTGTCTGCGATCAAGGGACATAGATTGAGAACCGTTTTCTTATGAACTTCCACAAAGACGAGGTTTGTGTCGCGAGGAGCAACTGCTTTTCAGATGTCTTCATTGGTAACGGATTTGGTAACCGTAAACGGTAACAGTCGGCCTGCCAAGGGTGAGAACGCAAAGAGAAGACACGGCTCAACCCTACGACTGTGGCCCATACTCGACATAACCGAAAGAATCGAGAACCTAGCAGACGAGGCTATGCTTCCGTGATTGCAGCCAACCTGAAATGATGGTCAAGACTGGGCTGCGAAGAAACAAGCGGCTACGAGGAGCCTGGGTTATGCCGTACGCTTGCTCATGCGTCTGAGTGCTAGAAACGCGGTGGCCCCGATGGCAGCTACGACGATCGTGATCAGACTGTAGAATGCGACTGGAGCAAGTCCGAGAATTGTTGTTGCCGGAACCGCTGGAGCGGATGGAGCGGTAACGGCGAATGGTAAGCTGGAGAGGTGGCTAGAGGAGCCGCTGCTGTCAGTTGCCGTTACTGTGATGGTGAAGGACCCGGCTCGATTGTATGAATGAGTGTCTGATGTGGCTGAGGCCGAGAGTCTGTCGAGAGATGACCCGTCGCCCCAGTTGACACTGATGGACGAAACTGTCCCGTCAGGGTCACTTGCGGAGAGAGATATTGTAACAATTTGGCCCGTGTTAGCAGGGGCAGGGGAAGGACCGCTGAGGTCCAAAACCGGTGGCCGATCAACAATAGTCTCGGATGCTGTCCGGAAAATTGCGAGACCACTGTCATCCGTGGCGTTTACCCGAATGGTGAAAGTCTGGGACTGTAAGTCTGCGACGCTCGGATATGTGTGAGTATCGTATCGAGCCGAAGCCGTGTCTGGTGGAGGAAGAGTGTACTGGTAGACCGCGATAACTTGGCTTGCAGGGATTCCGGCGTTGGCTAGATCCCACCCATCTGGGACAGCGTTTGCGTCGCCTTCTGTCCAGAAAGTAATCTGGTTGTAGATGCTGTCGGCGGGCGAGATTATTTTGACCACTCTGTGAACCACAAGATAGCTGGGCGTTGCAGGATAGGGTCTGAAGATGATTATCGACCCGTTGGTGATTGTTGCAGGATCTTGGGGACGGCTGAAAAGAAGGTCTCCCTGCGCGAGCGTGCATGCGTTCGAGTTGAGGTTCGGATTCAGCCTCTGACACATGCTCCCTGAAGTCATGTTGAAGATCAAGTCTGGAACGGAGCCATCGCCCCAATCCACCCACGTCGCTTGGACTATACCGTCCGGGTCTGATACGGCATAACTTAGAGCGACCGATTGGCCCGTACTCGCTGGGTTTGGTGAGATATCCGTGATTGTGAGTGTGGGGCCCCTGTCGTTTACGGTCTCAGATACCGTCGAAAATCCTTGTCCAGCGAGGCTAGTTACGTTCACATCGATCACGTACGTGTGAGATTGTGCATACTCTGCGGACGTGTATACGTGGGTGACTGTGATCATCGTGGGGTCCGGGTTCGTGATTGTTCCGTCGCCCCAGTCGATTGTAACCTGCAAAGCTGCAAGGGCGCTATGGATAGTGAAGTTCAGAGTGACGGGTTCGCCAGTGTTCGCGGGGTTGGGGCCGGCACTGATGGTCACGGTGGGCGGAGTAACCGGGACGACCGTAATTTCCAACAGAGCAAGGTGGAATTGTAGCCCATTCGTAGCATTGACCAGAATCAAAAAGTGCCCCACGCCTGAGTGGATGATCAGAGTCGCGTTACTCGTCTGGTCAGCATGGACATTGAGTGTACTGTTGATTGATAGTGAGACGCTCAGGTCGGATGGAATTCCCTGAGCAGTCATCGTAACACTCCCGCTGAAGTTGTTCAGGCTGGTAACGCTGATTTTCGAGCTTGTCGCGATGTACTGCTGGGCTGTTAGAAATGGTGATGAGGGTCTAACTGTGAAGTATGGCTCGGTCGGAGTCCAGAGATTAGTATCGATCAACCTAACGTGGACCTGGCCGCTGATCGTGCCGAGATTGCCTGTTCCCTGAACGGTTAATCGATACTCGAGGAGTATTCCCGTCTGATAGTCCCAGGTCCACGTGCCCGTGGCGGTCACGCCACTATCGGAGCTCGTTATCTTGAGTATGGTGGTGAGACGGGACGCGCCTGCGAAGACGCTGGTGGTGGTAGTGTTAAAGGTGAGACTGCTCCCGACGACCAATGGGAAGAGCGTTGGAGATCCTTTGAAGGTGTTGCCGCTGACCTCCTGGACGTTCACGGTCCCGTTCAGATAGGCTGTCGATAGGAGACCGGCAGTCTCGTTACCGACCGTGGCTCCGACTCTGAAAACAGCCTCGTAGCTTCCCAAGTATCGTGCAATATCCGGGATCGCGGGGAGACCTGCCGGCGTCGAGTTCCATGTTGCGGAGACCTGGTACTGGGCCCAGTCTCCTGGAAAGACGCCAGGGATAGACGATACTGGAGCTGCTGTTATCGTTACTGGAATGTCTACGGTGCCTGTTATAGTTCCGTTTGTGGAAGAAATCCGCAGAACATAGTTGCCTGGAGCTGCGGTGGGTGACGCGCTGACAGTCAAGGTCGTCTCTAGTTGTTGGGGTCCTGGGAGAACGTATGGTAGTGGGAATGTTGATGGGTTGAGCGTTGCTTGCAGAGCTGTTGGGCTTGGGCCTGACACGATGCTGGTTGTCATGTCGATTGTTCTCAGGTACATACTGGCGTTGAAGGGAGGATGGGGCATGTATTGTGTGATGAGAGTTGTTCGCGTTTGGCCTGGTCCGAGGATTAGACTGTGGGAATCGGAGACGAGGCAGAACTGCATTGCGCCGTGGGGTATGACTAGTACACAGAGCTGTGCTATGTGAGTCTCGTTTCCAGAGGCCGCAGTGACGTCCACCTCGTATTGACCCGTAGCTGTGGTGCTGTTTGCTGAGACGAAGACCCAGGACACGTCTGTGTAGGTCTCCTTCGGCAGGTTTTCGGTTACGCTCGAGGGGTTCACTTTTGCTGTGGGCGCGTTTGGAGGGTTTGGTGTTATTGTTGCTGTGAAGTTGACCGTCCCGCTGAAACCGGTGTGGGTGACCAGGGCGATACTGGAGTAGTTTGAGTAAGGATTCGTGGCCAAGGAAGGGGGATTGATTATCGGGAGGAAATGGCTGGGACCCGGTGTGATGGTCACTTCGATAGAGATTGATCTGCTTATCGTCCCGCTCGAGCCGGTTACTGTGATGGCAAAGTCTGAGGCTGGAATATCGTCTTGGTTCGGGGCTGAGATTGCCAAGATGGTGGAGTTGTCGCCGTTAGTTTCTAACGTGACTGTCGTCTGAAGCAGATGGGCTATGGGCTGGAGAACGTAGCCTGACGAGATGAGGGTGGAGTAGCTGATTGTTCCGGTGTAGCTGTTGCTTCTGACGATGATATATGCTGCTCCGACTCCTCCTTCTTGGAAGCTGACACGGGACGGGCTGGCTTCCAAGCTGAAATCGTTTGAAGGAAGCGTGGACGGTGGTATTCTGAGTATAATGCCTTGTTGACCAAGTGGAAACTGGAATGTTGACGCGGCGAAGTAGCTGTAGCCTGTGGCAGGGTCGAGTACGCCGAGTCTTGTGTTGAAGATATTGTTTTGGAGATACTCTTCGGCGATCTGGTTGAAGTCGGAGAGTCGGAATGGCGCGAGCGATCCTCCTGCAACGGCGTAGCCAATTCCTCGTGAAGGATCGAGAACGAAGTTGCTGGCGGCGCCTGCAGGCGCAGGGGCTAAGACTTGTTTCTTGGAAAGGTCGGTGAGTGAGAATCTGACAATCTGGCTGCCAGCAAGGTTGGCGCCGCCGAAATAGATGTATCCGCCTGAAGTGTCTATTCCGGCGGATGTAAGACTGTCCTCGGCCGCGTCGAGTTCAGAGACAATTGAGAAGCCTGAGAGTCTTACCTTGACCACCACGTTCGGAGAAGGAGTGCAGAAGATGTTCAAGCTGCATCCGGAATCCCCGAAGTAGGCGTAGCCGCTGGCCGTGTCGATGACGGCGGAGTCGATGCTGTGTGATGGGGGGAGGATGATAGTGGTGTTTGACGGGGTCGGAGTGAGCGTCCGGTTGAGTGTCAGGTCAGAAAGTCGCATCTTGAGAATGTTTCCTGTGCTTGTTCCAAAGTAGCCGAAGCCGGCCGCGGGGTCGATCGTGGCGGCTGTTATTCCACCCAGTCCCGGGTGCACAACAGTAACGTTGGTGAAGGTTGAGAGGTCGACTTTTACGATCTGGCCGTTGAGCGTTCCGAAGTAGGCGATCTCGTGAATAGGGTCGAGGATTGCAGCGGATGCGGCGAGTGCGGCGTTTGCGCTCCCTCCAAGGGTCAGGTTGGCAACGTTTGTAAAGTCTGACAGTCGGACCTTGAAGACTTGTGCTGGGGTGGCTGAGGTTCCGAAGTAGGCGTAGCCGGCTCCGGAATCGACTATCGCAGACAAGATTGAAGCTCCAGTGGTATTCAGAACCAGGATACTCGATGAGGCTGGAGTGATGTTATCCGAGTTGAATTCCCTAGGCTTAACTTGAGAATGTGGAGTCGCTGTGGCAGGTAGCGTCATCGATGCCATGAGGCCTAGCGTGAACAGAAGAATTATCCTCGAAACCATAGGTCCCGCCGCTGATAGTGAGTATCATAGAGCATCTACATCAGGATATTTCAACATATAGAAAAATCCACGAGGCTCTCCCAGATTATTCTCGAGTTTAGCCCCAAGACTGGAAGGGAAGGTGGAGCTCGCGACGACCTTCGTGAACCTGTTCGACCTGTTTCTTGGAGCTTTCAAGTATAGGGAGGCTAAGACGAGCCTCACCGCTGTTAGGGTCTCAGCTCGACCCTCAGAATACTCTCCTTTACCGAAGAAGCGTCTCTGCTTGCGGCAAAGATACTCTCCGGTCTAGAGAAGGCTGGGGGAGGGGATCAAGATCCGAGGATTTCCATTTCGGCAGTCTGCGTCGCGAGGAGCAACTGCTTTTCAGATTTCTTGAATGGTAACGGGTCTGGTAACCGTAAATGGTAACAAAACCGTCGTTGAGTTCGACATAGAATCACTTGGTCCGAATGGCCAAAGTAATCACTGCAGCCGTTGTCCCGAGGCATGGTCTCGGCTGTCAGGGAAAGAGATAGAATCTGGTTGAGCCGAGTTTCGCAAGGAGACGTCTTCGAATCTTAATTTACCCGTATGGGCGAATGAATCTCAATATGGGAAATTACAGTGAATTCTTGACAGGCTTGGCCGAACCGTTGTTCAAAGACGGATTTTCTGTTTCACGAGACATAGTGTCGAAACCAGAATACAAGGCCGATCCACAATACAATCTCGAAGTTGTACCCGGGGTCTGCTGAGAGTGACGTCCCTTAGTATGGAAGGCATGTCGGTTTCTCAGTATGCCCTAATGGTATGACAAGGTACCTAGACAGATACCCGAGACACTAGAACAGTAATTGAGACAATAGACCATATCCGTAATGATAAAACGCTAGGGAACGCTACTTGGTGGTATGGCAGGTGAGATTTTGGCTCGGCCCTTTCTCTTAATGAAGAAGATTGTTAGACCAACAGCCGCGCCCCCAGCGATTACAACAAGGGCGATTACAATGAGCCACGGGAACTCTGGTGCGACTAGCTTGAATGTTTGAACACTCTCATCGAATACTGGCTGATAGGTGTCATAATTTGACTGTAGGGCAGTGGAAGTGATGACGTATGCCTTTTGGTTTTGAACGAGAAAGTCCTGCTTGTTTTTGATGTTAAACGATCCCTGTGTGAAGGTGCCTACCAACTCGTAGGCATCGATTCCTCCGAGGGTCGTCGGCCCTTCCGAGACCAGATTGTAGTTAGTCAAACTCGCGGAAAGTTGGGACTTGGATGCGGAGACATATGCGCTAAGGGTCAGAGAGGTAGACTCAACTATCACGTTCATATTCACTCTGAAACCGGTGTCAGTGGGACCATAAAATACGACTGCGGTTCCGTAGACCCCGCTCGAATCCACGGTCCATCCACTAGGCGGATTCAGAGAAAACCGATTGCTCGGGTTCACATAAGCGTTCGAATCAACGGAGGCAAAAACCGACACGTCAAACATAAGGGCCAAAAGGACCAAAGACAAACTGGCCAGAATCGTAAACACTGAGGGTTTGGTCATGTCGAAAACACTCGCTCATTGAAGCTACCATATTAAGAGTATCTTGGAATTAGCCCGCTATGATAGTCTTCGTAACGGGTCTGGTAACCGCAAATGGTAACAGTCGGGCTGCCAACTGCGAGAACACAAAGAGGATACACGGCTGGACCCTGCGCCTATGGCCCATACCCAACATAACCGAACGAACCAAAAACCTAACAGGCAAATCACCACCCTGTCGAAAGAGCAAAGGAGACGTCGAAAGCGCGTTGATAAACAGCGTTATTTCGCGGGACGATATCTGGCCGATCAATGAGTCGTGAGTCGTTTGCTGTCTCAGTCCAGGGAAAGAGGATAAGACTGACCGCCGAGCGTTGGAGTCACATCGGGTCTAGACATCCTCTGAGCTTAGAGGACTAAGAGACGAAGTCTTGAGGGCGATAGATAATCCCAGACTTGTCGTGAAGGGGAAGCATGACGAAATTATTGCCGTGAGACCGATGGTCAACAGACCAACCATTTCCGTAATAGTTGTCTATCGAGAGTCGGGTAAGGACGGGTTTATTATAACGGCCTACCTAACATCAGATATTAGGGAGCTGGAGCGAAGGGAGAAGCTTTGGCCAAGTCTGTCTTGACTGTTTCCAAGGTGGAAAAACTGGACGTAGACTACGACGAGGACGCTGACGTTCTCTACATAAGCTTCGGACCCCCCGTATCTGCGTCAGACAGCAGAACCTTGGAAAACGACATCATAGTGCGCTACAAGGGCGAACGGATAATCGGAATCACAGTGCCCAGTCTAAGAAAGAGACTCAAACACACGTAAGATTGACGATTTTCCTGAACCAGCCCCGTTCCTTGCGTCCGAGCAATAACCAGTTGATAGCTCGGCAAGAAAGATGTCGGGTCAGTGGAGCGACTGTTGCGAACGACTGAACGCCAACTCTTCAAAGCGAAGGAGAAACGTCGGCGCTCGATCCTTCCTTGGGTCTCAGGAAGGAACGGCTTTTCTGGGGTCCAGCAGGCTACAGTTTCTGCGACGATTTCCCTACCTCTCCCACGTTTGTACTTGGACATAATCATCGAAGGATCATGCAGAACCTAGAACAACCGGCCTTCTGCCAGCCATGTCATCGCCGACCCATCACTTGATCCGATACCGATCAGACCCCGACTTCATTGGCAGAGTCTTAGTCTGCGAGAATTGCGAACAAAGAAAACTCGAATCCTTGGGACTAGGAACGTGATACCAAGACTGTTGACAAGAATACGAGACATGTGGCTAATGGACCTGCGAGAACCAACAGAACGGGGAATTGTCGAGTCGCCGCGAACGCGTGGGATAAGGAAGGTCCATTCTAGACAGAATGATTCGAAGAGGTCTCAGTGTCGACGGCCTGAAGGGATTGCTGCGATAGACCGGCGTTAGCTCGTTGAGTTGGGCTGGTTGTCCGGAAGCTTTCCGAGATTTTGTTTGAATCTTCCTCTAACCCAGAATAGAAAGGCCCAGGCGACCAGAGAGAATCCGACCCCGTAGAATATCGAGCCTGAGAGGAGTGTCAAGACAAGCCCATAGATTGCGTGTGCCTCAGATAGAATCGAGCCTCGCAGCCATAGCGATCGGGGCGGTAGCTATCATCTTCAGTGCGCTCTCTATGAGACGACGCTCGACGACACCACCCACCCCGCATCCATAGCAGTCTCCCCTATGTGGCTCAGCTGAGCCGCTAACGTGCAGTAACGGAAAAATGATCAGGTTCTCGGATTGCGCATACCGTTAAGTTAAGACCAGAATTGCGACTCTGGACTTCAACTAGGTGTCGGCTGTCCAGTCAAGAGTCCGGACTGGAATGGGAGGGTTTTGGTATGCTCTAGTCGGAAGGCTTATACCTTCTACCATTGTAGGAGCAGTTCCACGGACAAGAATCATGAAACGAATGAGCCGTACAACTCTTTTCGCTACGCTTGTGACGACCCTTTCTATCGTCGCTGTCCTAGTCATGCCCGTCGTCGAAGCTGCCCCTCTTAGACTTCAATTCCAGCAGACTTGGGGAGGACCCAACAGCGAGATTGCGAACGGAATCGCAATCGGAACCGACGGGAACCTCTACCTAGCAGGGCAAACCAATAGCTTCGGAGCAGGGGGCTTCGATGCCTTCTTGCTGAAGTTCACGCCCGGCGACACTTTACTATGGCAGCATACCTGGGGAACAGCCAACGATGAGCAGGGAGTTGCCGTCGCCACATCTATTGACGGTAGCGTCTACCTCGCAGCCCAGACCTTCGCCATTGGAGTTACAGGGACCGACCTGGTCAAGTTCACACCCGATGGAAATCTTGTCTGGCAGACACAGCTAGACGGATCAGCCCAAGCCTTCGTCAGTTCAGTCGCCGTCACCCCTGACGGAGCCAGCGTCTACGTCGCCGGAACCACACTCAACTCCACAGGAAGGGACCACGCGATCCTGCTAAAGTTCAGCTCAAGCGGAACACTCACTTGGCAAAAGACTTGGGGAGGAAGATTCGACGAAGGCGCGTCCGGCGTGGCTGTCGCAGCGGATGGTAGCGTGTACATGACCGGAGGCACAAGCAGTTTCACCCGGAACGAGGCATTCCTGAACAAGTTCAACCCTGATGGGACACTGGTCTGGCAACGCGGCTATCGTCTAGCTCCATCAACCCTAGTCAGCGCCAACGCACTTGCGATCGCTCAGGACGGATCAATATACATCACCGGAGATTCGCAAGTACAAGGAACAGCTCAGGAAATCTTCCTGGCCAAGTTCGCACCGGACGGAACCCTAGTTTCCCAAGAAAACTGGGCAGAAACGACGCTAGGTTCAGCAGGGCTGGGAGTAGCTGTTTCACCTGATGGCTCGGTCTGGGTGACAGGAAACACGGGGATCGGCGCGGGAGGAGGAGACGCCATCCTGCTACACTTCAGTACAACGGGTAAGATTCTCAACGCCAATACATGGGGCGGAACGAACAATGACAGCGGAAACCAGATCGCAGTGGGAGCAGATGGACGCGCTTACACCGCAGTCCAGACAATGAGCACACCACCGTACTCATTCCTCAGAGCACCCACAAAGACGGTTAATCCAGGAGGAACGGTAGCGATACTTACCGGCGTGGTCGGCGATTTTACAGGCACAGTATCAAACCCGAGCGGTGTCCTGGGAACCCCGAATGGTAGCCTCACATTCGCCGGCGGCACAGACGCAGTGCTGCTCAAGGTATAGCCGGCCATAGAGCGCAAAAATCCCGCTCGCCTCGCAAGACTCAAGTTCTTTTACATTAGGACAAACTCGGACGCGATAGACGCGCGCGCCCAAACAACACCATTCTCAACTTCGCTCATCTACTCGGAGTCAGACTTTCCTCTTCGGCAAGAAATGTTGGCCACTAAAGAGTTTCGGAGGACAATTTTCATGAGCACCTCGCTGGCAGTGCACGATGGAGCTCTACGACGAGATCGAGAAAGACACAGTTGAAAACGGGATCGCCAAAGAAAAGAGATAGTCGCTTTACATGACCGGAAACTAGCGCATCAGGATGCGTCTGCTCCCGCTTGTAGGTGTAACAGTTCGGAATTCGCCGAGGTTAAGCTGCTTGCTCCGAGAGTAATACTACGGTGTATGTTGGCGGCTGAGCGCCGTAGCATGCGTGAACCGTTACGATCTGAAAGATGGGAAGCTGGGTGTTTGCGTGCATATAGTAGCCTTCAGATGTAATCTGTTGATGATTCACATCCTAGCCGAGGTCGGCGATTCCATTGCTTCCTGTATTAACAGCTGTTACAGTCATGTTGAATGTAGTCGTTTGCGAACCGGACGGGCCACAATACTCGACATTATCCTGCAGATCTCTTTTCCTGCAAACAATTTCTTCTCGCAGAATCTTTTTTTTGCCCCCGCGGTCCTGTTTTCTCCCGAGATCCAGAACCAGTCTAGCCTGCAGAGTCTTGGCTGGTCAATCTATTGTTCTGAGAGAATTACTGCCGTGTAAGTTGGGGGAACGACGCCATAGCATGCGTGAACCTTGAGAGTCACCAAATATGAAAAATTCGAGCTAGCGTGCACCAAGTAACTCTCGTTCGCAATCTGTTGACCATTCACAAAATAGCCGACCGTTGCAATTCCGTCCCCTCCAGTGTTGACCAGCGTTATGGACACGTTGAAACTGGTCGTCCGAGAACCAGACACTCCACAATCCTGGACATAGCTGCCCTGAACGTTAGTGAGTACAATATTCGGCTTAGGCAGATTTTGAGCGTGAAGAACTTGAATGTAGGAATAGGCGAAAATCGAGCCTACCAGCAGACCGGTTATTGTAACGAACACCATCCAGGTCTTGAGACGCTTCCAGCGTGGTATCAGTGGCCCTCTTATCGACCAGACCAGTCCAGACCCGGCTAGAAGCGTCGCGACGAGACCCGCGAGGCCCGCCACGCGTCGACCGACCTCCCACCACGCGTTAAGATACTCGACGAACTCAAACGCCAACAGGAAGAGTCCGCTCGCCACGACCAGTCCCATTAGAGCGAGACCACGAGCTCTGCTCCTGACACTGCTCCTCCCGAGCTGAATGTTTCCAACCACCAAGACAAACGGAAGAATAGCGAGAACCGGGCTGGCAAATATCGAACAGACAATGCTGGCCAGTCCTCCAACCATAACACGGCCCGACATCCCACGTATCGTCCCAGCAATCGTCGGTAAGGTCCAGGCCCGTGGATTTACCCCTGTATGCCAGAAGAATCCCCAGACTCCCCCCGCCAGACCCAGGAACGGAGTGAAGACAATTCCCGTCCAGTCGGGGACCTGGAGCCCAGTAGCAGTAAAAGCTCCGTTGATGAGGTCAATGACGATGATGACGAGCAGAGCGGCGCTTGGGAGCCCCCACCAGACTGTCAGAACCGCTCCCCAAGCCCTGTGGCGGCGCGGGTCGAACAAGAGAAAGATCGAGAATACCATTGAAAGGAGCACTAAGAAAGCGGCGCCACCGGCAAAGGCAGGTACGAGGAGGAAGAAAATGCCAGGACCCTCGCCCCCGGGAGGTGGCGGCTGCGGCGGGGCAAAGAGAACCCCAACGGATACGTAGAGGAGGTAGAGCGGCAGAGCAGTCCCAGCTATGGAGAGGAGACCAGGGATGACTGGTTTGTCCCTTGGAAACCTCGATAGGCTCGGCGCCTTCAGATCTACAGTCCCGGGTGTTACGGCTGCCGTGGAGGATTTCCAGAGAAAGCCCCAGACTCCACCGACTAATCCGACAAGGGGAGTCATCATGGCTGGCCAAGCTCCGACTTGTGAACTGGTCAAGAACCATGAATAGAAGAACAGACCTGGGAATGCTATCGTGTAGCTGATCGCGGCCAGAAAGCCCCAGATCCTATGGCGGACATTGTCTACGAGAAGAAGGATGGAGATGGTGGAGAGCCAGGCTCCCCCTAGTAGCACTAGTAGCACTCCAGTCCCGGTGATGAGC
>DASPWY010000017.1:0-7867 GCA_035637575.1 Bathyarchaeia archaeon | reverse complement strand
TCTCACCTTCTTCTCTTCTACCATCGCTGCAGCGACCTCGTCGATCATGTCTCCTTCAGCTCCAGCCATGGCGGCGATGTTTCTTGCATGGAGAGACATGTGACCTCGCTGGATTCCCTCTGCGGCCAAAGCCCTGAGTGCCGCTAAGTTTTGCGCCAAGCCGACCGCTGCCATAACTTCTCCTAGTTCCTTTGCAGTCTTAACTCGTAGAATCTTTAGGCTAATCCTTGCTGCTGGATGCACGGAGGTTATTCCTCCTACAATCCCAACAGCAGCGGGTATCTCTATGAATCCTTCAAGGTCGCCATTCTCATCCTTACTCCAGCGTGTCAGAGGCGAATAGTGCCCTGTCCTAGCCGCGTAAGCATGTGCACCCGCTTCTATTGCGCGAGTATCGTTTCCTGTCGCGAGGCAGACAGCTGTGACCCCATTCATCACTCCCTTGTTGTGAGTTGCACACCTGTACGGGTCCGCGGCCGCGAAAGCGTAGGCTTGCACGATTCCGTCCACAACTTCCCCTCCACCTAGATCATCTTTCGAGAAGTGCGCAGTGGCTCTCGCGATTCGCCTATCTGCTAGATTGGATATGATTCTTAGATTTGCATTTCCTCCAGACAGCTTCTCCAACATGGAAGCTACTGCTTCAGCCATCGTGTTGACGACGTTAGCCCCCATAGCGTCTCGACAATCGACCAGTAATTCAGCGATCACCATTGTGCCTGCGAGTGAGGGAAGTATTCTGACACGTAGATCCTTCGCCCCCCCGCCCTTGGAGACAAGTGTCGGGTCCTGCTGGTTCGCCTTGTTCAGGATCTCCTGCTTGGAGGAGAGAATTGCTTTCTCCGCATCTCTTGGTGATGGGCACTTTACAAGTTGTACTTGCCCGATCATGATCGGCTCAGTGCTACTGGTCTTGAACCCGCCCTTGGCCCTTGCCATCTTGGCGGCGTGACTGGCTGCCGCAACAACTGAGGGTTCCTCGATGGCCATTGGTATGAGATAGTCCTTGTCGTTGACAAGGAAGTTCACGGCGATCCCCAAGGGTATTGGTAGAACTCCAACGACGTTTTCGATCATTCTCTGTGCCGAGGGACCGGGCAGAGCGCCAGTCTTCAGCGTCTGAACTTCTTCGTCGGAGAGTCCTGAGAATTCTTGGACGATACGTAGTCTCTCTTCGGTCGACAGTTTGTAAAATGATCCAATGTTCGATCCTCTCTCCACACTCTTCACTTCCAACCTTGCAGTCTCCTGGAATCAGATCGTCGGAACAATAATGCGCGAGCTTTTGTGGTTATAGCTTGATCCTGTTTCGCTGGACCAAACCCTCGAACGCTGGCTTCAGCCAAGGAGTATAATGGTCAGGATTCTGAGCGAGATCATTCCTGAGTTCACTCGGAGTGACCCACTTCCAATCGTCAATTTCCTTAGGATTTGGCTTTGGGACACCGTTGTACTCTCCAATGAATACGTGATCGAATTCATGTTCTGTTAGCCCGCTCTTCGGGTCCTTTGCTTTGTAGAGGAAGCTGAAGACCTCCTTCAGTTCTGTATCAAATCCAAACTCCTGCTTGAGTTTTCTATGGGCTGCTTTCTCTAGCTCCTCACCTTTCAACGGGTGGCTGCAACACCCATTGCTCCAAAGACTTTGAAAGTGGTGTTTTGCATTTGACCTAAGTTGGAGCAACATTTGATTCCTGGAATTGTAAATGAAGATAGAAAACGCTCGGTGTAGCTTTCCTCCGTCGGAATGAGCCTTCATCTTCTCCTCGTAGCCAATTGGATGATCTTTCTCGTCTACGAGGACAACGATTTCAGACATGCTTCAATTCACTTTTTCGAGGCGATAAAACCTTTCTCGGCTCCCCTCATCGCATTAGAAGAGACGTAGAATATTTCCGAAGTTTAGCGCCCCTAGTTTCCTACTTTTAACAACCATCAACCCCTTTCGAGATCTCTTCCCATCATCATCTCCCCGTAGAAATAGTCGAATCTGCTACGCCTTCCGCCCCCCGACTATGACGGCCATGAGCAATGTTCAATTATGCGTCCCGCACCACCACGGAGACGTCATGTCTTACATCGTCCCCATGAAAGTTTTGATTATTCTCCTATTGACCGCCACTGGCGGGTCCCTCGGAGGAGTTGCCTACTACTACCAGGCACGCTCTACATCTCTCAATAACCAGGTCTCAAATCTCAACAACAATGCCAGCTCACTCAGCGACCAAATTGCCGCCCTCAAGGCCGAGATCGCAAATCTCACAAACCAGATCTACCACCTTCAGACGATCAACTCTCAACTCAACCAGACCTCTCTTCAATTCCAATCGCTCGAAACCCAACTCGCAACAGCAAATGCGCAACTCCAGTCGCTGGAAACTCAACTCTCCAACGAAATCAGCAAAGTCCAATCGCTAGAATCATCATTCAGCACTCAACTTAGCGCGCTCAGTGCACAGCTGGCACTAGACCAGACCGAAATTACCCAGCTTCAAGCTCAAATCTCTCACCTTCAGATTCAGCTTCAACAAAAGGGTAGCTTATGCCTCTCAGGGCAGACCGTCACCATCGGAGAACTTCTCGACCTTTCAAGCGCACTTGCAACACAAGGCGTGAGGGCCAAGGACGGTTCAGCACTGGCGATAGATGACATCAACTCCTTTCTCGCCGCGGCCGGTTGCAATCTGAAATTCGCAGCGTCGGTCAGCGACTATTCTCTAGATAGCTCAAGGGCACTCTCCGAGCTGCAGGCCTTTGCGGCGGCAGGAGTCCAGGTTGTCGTCGGTCCGTTGAACAGCGGCACCATCCAATTCATACTTTCGTTCGCAAACGCTAACCACATTGTTCTCATTAGCCCATCCTCGACTTCTGTTGCTCTCGCGATTCCGAATGACTACCTGTTCCGAACTGCTCCAAACGACAGGTGGCAGGGTCAAGCCGATGCAGCCATGCTGAAAGCGGAAGGAGCAACGAAGGTGGTTATTCTCCAAAGGCATGACAGTTATGGCGACAATTTGGCGAACGCCACGGCTGTCGATTTCGGCGGCATAGTCGATTATGCGGGATGCATTTCCTCGGACAGCGTCTGCGTCATTCGTTATGATACTTCGGCTACAACTTTTGCCAGTGTGATTCAGGTGTTGTCTGTTGAATTCCAGGCCTTGAACGCGACGAGCCCAAACAGAGTCGGAATTGACGCGATCTCATTTGAAGAGTTTGGGGCTATAGTATCTGAGATAAGTCAGAGTTCGTCTACTTCAATCAGAGCTCTTCTTACTGGTAAGCTTCCCGGCACCGGAGGCGGCCCGACCTCTGTTTGGACCGGCACAGATGGCGAGGCACAAGACACCGTCCTATCCGGTGACCCAACTTCGGGACCCATCATATCCAGCATCAGGTTGCCCTCAACAATCTATGGCTTCCTCAACAACACCAAAACCGAACGACTCTACACAACCTTTGCCAGCACATATCCGGGAGCAACATGCGATTTCTACTGTACGGGCGCGTACGATGATGTCTGGCTCGCCGCCCTTGCGACGCTACAAGTAGGGTCGTATAATGGGACTCGCATACAAGCCGCGATGCTTACGGTCGCAGACAACTACTATGGGGTTACTGGCTGGACCCAGCTTGAACCAAGCGGCGATCGAGTAGCTTCGATCTACGAGATCTGGAAGGTCATCACACCCAGTGGCGGAGTCCCAACATGGGTGTTCGCTGGTTACTGGGGCGCAAGCCCGAACGGATTCTTGGGCTTTAACCCGTACTAGCAAATCTGACCGGTCAACAGTTGAGGACCAGAACAACAACCTCACCGAATCACTGCTTACGGTCGACATGCTATAGTCCGAAGTCAAACAGTCGAGCGCTCCGCCTTCAGATTCGACGATCTGTTAGTACCTTCCAGCCCCTTGTGAGCCAGGGTGCTGCTTTCTGGGATGAAGCAATCGCGCTAACTTGGTCTCTTGTGTGAAATGATGCTCCAGAGGATTCCGTTGGATCAATCTTGATAGGATCATCACTTCTGCAGGAGAATACTGCAACGATCTCGTTCTCGGGCGGGATGTGGTACGAGAACTTTCCAAGATAGGTGAGTGGTGCCGAGATCCCCGTCTCTTCTTTGAGTTCACGTCTTGCTGCTTGTTCGTAGGTTTCTCCGAACGTGACATGGAAGGAGCTTGATGAATCCCAGCAGCCTGGGAATATCGTTTTGTTGGGGCTCCGATGCTGAAGCAGTATTCTGCCATCGAAGCGAGCCAGGAAGATCATACCAGACCGATGCAGAATCTGGTCTCGATGAGCCGTTGATCTTTATCCAAGAACAGAATCTTCCTTTGTAACATGATACAATAATTCCAAGTGTTGCCTCGAGGCGCTCTTCGAGCTCTGGCGTGTCTGCTTGGCTATGATGCTAGGCTTTGGATTTTTCCCATCGCAATTCAACAATCCCTCTTAGGCAGACTGTGATTCGACGCCAGTGACATCCATTGAAACCTTGTATGGCGTCCCGCCCTCCCTTCTGAGAACGCGAGACATTCTGTCTCGATCCATAGCACTCCGGCAGAGGACCATCATGCAGCCTCCTCCTCCAGCCCCGGTAAGTTTCGCTCCCAAGCCGCCTGAGCGCCTTGCTACTTCTACCAAGTGGTCGAGTTTGGGATGGGAAACGCCGATCTTTCGAAGAAGATCGTGATTCTGGTACATGAGTACGCCGAGGTCTTCGTCGTCGCCCTCTCTTAACGCCTTGACGACTCCATTGGAAATGTCGCGAACTTTCGCAATGTAATCACGAAAGTCCTCCTTCTCTTTGTGAGATTTCCGAACAACACCCCCTACTAGTCTCCCAGTTGCGTGGTGAATGCCAGTGTCACAGACGAGGATTGCAGGCTCTTTCTCGAGTCGAACGGTTTTCACATTTGACGGACGATTGAACCGTATCAAGCCCCCGTAGATACAGGCCGCCTGGTCTACTCCCGAGGGTTTGCCGTGAAGGAAGTTTTCCGGCACGAAGGCGAGCTTGAAGATCTTCTTCCTGCTCAGTTCTATCCCCCTCGACCTCGCTACGGCCGAAATTATTGCCACGGTTGTCGATGCTGACGAGCCGAGGCCCGCTGCGACAGGAATCTCACACTCCACATTCACCCGCAGTCCGCGGTCTTTAGCCCCAACGTGCCTTAGGGTCGCTTCGGCGGCGAGCTGAAGAGGGCGTAGAAGCTGTCGAGGATCAGCAACTCCCGAGTTTCGATTCTTGCCGGTCAGAAATCGAAGCGGAATGTCCGCATCGACATCTACTCCTGAACTATTCTTGGGTGTTACCTGGACCTGAGAGTATAGGTTGATGGCCATAGCTACCGCGGGCGCGCCGAGGACTACGAAGTGTTCTCCGGCTAGGATTATCTTGCCTGGGGCCCGTGCAATTGCGGACGAAGAACTGATGGGCGGGCGCGAGGACCCTTCACTTCTCAAATGACGCGGCCGCGTAGCCGACAACCGCGCTCTTGTCTCCAGTGATATCTCCACTAGTCTGGTACGAAAGAAGATTTCCACTCTTCGCGCCACGGAGCTTTACCGCATGGATCATTGCGGTGACTGGACCGTATCCGCAAGCCGAGACGGAGCGTTCTTCGATTATTTCTTGGAATCTCTTCTCGTTCATTTGTAAGGCTTCTTCGATCGCCCGTTTGTCCTTGGATTGAGCTTCTTCCTGCGGTTCGTAATGAGTCCAGTCCGAGGAAGCTAAGATGGTTGCACCTTGCTTCTCTGCTGCTTTTGCTACGGCCTCGCCAATCTCGATGCTGGTCTGTAGATCTTGGAGCATCATGCAGATGGGAACAAACTTGAATCGTCTTGGATAGATGTATTGCAGGAACGGCAGCTGGACTTCGATGGAGTGCTCGTTTCGGTGAGCCTCGTCCTCGACATCCACCACTTCGGAGTTGTCGACGATTTCACGGGCGAGATCTGTGTCAATAGGCACGTCTCCGAGAGGGGTGCTCCATTCGCCCTCAGTCATTGTCGAGACTCCGCTTCCAAGTCCGGTATGGTTGGGTCCGAGGATGATTATGGATTCGAAGATTCCCGCTGACGCGAGGTGATAGTAGCCGTGGGCTGCGACTGGTCCAGAGTACTTGTAGCCGGCGTGAGGAACGATCAATCCGAGAAGGTTCGGGTTTCGACTTCCGGGAATCGTCGGTATGGCTCTTGGTCCTAACGGGTGGAGAAATGATTGTTGGATCTGGGTTCTTAGGGCTCCTTCAGTGTCTGGGTAGAAAGTTCCTGCTTGGGCTGGAAGGCGCCTTTTCACGCCTCGCCACCTGAAGCTCGTCCCACGGGCATGGCGGCGAGCTTCGTCTCGAAATCGTCTATCGTCAACGGGATTGTCCCGTCCTGTGGGATTTCTCCTCTCTCTCTTAGAATTTGGCGGGCTAGCAGCCAGTAAACCACCGCCAGTGCTCTCCGTCCCTTGTTGTTTACGGGAATTACTAGGTCAACTCCCGAGAATACGTTGTCTGTGTCGCAGAGTGCGATGACTGGTATGCCGACGGCTGTTGCTTCTTTGATGGCTTGCCAGTCCGCCCTAGGGTCAGTTACCAGTACGACTTGTGGTTCAGCATGTTTTGGCTGTAAGGGATTGGATATGAGGCCGGGCATGAACCGACCGACGATCGGCATGGCCTTAGTGAGCTCGGCAAATCTGTCTATGGGAGTCTTGCCATAGAGTCTCGATGACACGGCCAACACTCGGCCCGGTTCGAACCGCGCCATGAACTTGGCGGCTACTCGGATCTTCTCATTCGTCTCTCCGATGTTTAGTATGAAGAGCCCGTCGGGTCTGACTCGGAAAATGTATTTTTCCATATCCACTGTCTTGATCCGGGTTCCAATGTGGAGACCGGCGGCCAAGAGCTCTTCGAGGGAGAGGAGAAGGTTCTCCGCTCGGGGGATTGCTTCTCTATCTTCAAACTCTTGGCTCTCCATTCGACCAAGGTCCTAAGCGAGTTCAGCCCGTCTCTTCGCTGTCACTTGCGGATATTTCAGAAACTCGTCGATCAGCTCGACATGAGTTATGAGCATTCGTCTACAGCAGTATCGCCTGATTCCTAGTTCGTCGAGGACTTTCTGGGGCTTGTCGCCTGCTCTTACCCTCTGATTGAAGGTTTCCCACCTGTCGGCGATCTGCTTCCCACAGGTAAAGCATCTTACTGGTATTATCATCGCGCAATCATTTACCTGTACGATTTCTGTTTTCTTCTTCGCGCGCTGGGTCCGCCGAACTTTTTGGGTTCTGCGACTCTCTGGTCTCCAGCTATCATGACTCTATCGTAGGCGAGGAAGGTCTTTCTCAACTCACTGCCCTTCGTCCAGCCTGCCAACGCCCGGGCGATTGCTATGCGTGCAGCTTCTGCCTGAGCCATCACTCCGCCACCCTCGATGCTGACTCTAATATCGACGCCCTTCGACCTATCCCCAGCGATCAACAATGGCTCCTCGATCTTCATTCTTGCAACTTCTGGATACATGTGATCGAGCGATTGATCATTGATGTAAATGCGTCCCTTCCCAGGTCTCATTACTGCTCTCGCTATTGCAGTTTTCCTCTTGCCTGTTTCAAGCGAGAGTTTCTTCTTCTCGCTCACTGTGGATAGCCCCCAATCTCACCGGATAATTGGGCGATCGTGATGTAAGGAACTCTCAGTCTTGAGGCGTCAGCGTCAGCGACTCTGGTTGCTGGACGATCCTGATATTCGCTCGGGGTCCCGATGTAGACTTTGACTCTATGGAAAGCGTCTTTGCCTCCTGGTTTTTTCCAGGGTAGCATTCCTCGTATGACTCTTCGGACGTAACCGTCAGGCTTGCGCGGATG
>DASPWY010000016.1:0-21044 GCA_035637575.1 Bathyarchaeia archaeon | reverse complement strand
TCCGCCACCAGCCCTTCTGAAGAAATACACCGCGAAGGAGAAAGCGTTCTTCTACGACTACGCAAACTTCGTCGTTCGCCTAATCCGAAACGAGAATGTGACCGGTAGAATTCATCGCGTTATTTCTATGGAGAGAATAGTGATCGATAAGCCGGTCGACATTCGCGTGATGGTCTTTCCAGCTCGTACCTTCCGCGGGAGACAGAACAGAGTTCTGCATGGAAGCTACAGCCAGTTAGCATCCCAAATCAGTCTCTACCCTCTCAGAATTCCCAGAGAATGGATTCGCGGAGATGGGATAGATCTGTTTCGCGCAGGGCTTGAGGGTCTCTCTCAGAGAAAGCTGAGGCTTCTCTACAAGATGTCTGAGAGTGCAGTCTCGACAATGATCCACGAAATTCTGCACGTGAAGTTTCAGAAACGAAGCATGAGCAGATATGGAGAGGAGGCGCTGGTCCAGAAGCTGGAGAGACAATTCATGCAGGGATGGGAAGAGTGGATTCTCGTCCCAGTTCAACAAGCCCTCTCTATGATCAGCTAGCTACTCGTCTAACCTGAGTAGATCTACTAACTGGCTGAGATTCCTCACCTCTGAGACGTTCCTCTTGGAATAGTCATGCGCGGGATCAGGGCCCCGTCTATTCACCCATACGGCTTTGATCCCGAGCTGCATGGCTGGCTCAATATCATGATACTGGCTAGCGGCCACATGGGTCCAGGGTCTGGCTCCTATGATTCTTCGAGCCTCTTCAAAATGGCCCATAGCAGGCTTGTAGGATCTAACGGTCTCCGCAGTGACTTTTATCTCGAAAGGACTAGTAAAATGCTTGATGGTGCCTGCTAATAGATCGTTGTCAACGTTGGACAAGATCCCCAGAGTGTGTTCTGTCGAGAGCCTCGCTAGTGAAGGGTTAGTATCAGGAAAAGGAGCCCAAGTGGGCAACTCTTTCGCGAGAAAGTTCGACTCGGCCTCTGAAAGCTTCCAGCCAATTTTTCTCGCGACACTCAGACTAGTCTTTGACAGAACGCTGCGATACAGCAAATGCGGCCTTTCTCTCTCAACCCTGCGCTCCTCTTCCTCGTAGAACTCAAACGCCTTAGACTCAAGACCCCGACTATCCCCAGTCCGCAACATGGCAGATCTGAACGCGTTTCTGATTCCTGTCTCCCAATCAATGAGGGTTCCGTAGCAGTCGAAGGTTATGACCCGGGATGGTTTCAAGCCATACTCAGTCCACTTTTCGTAGTCTATCCTTGTCTACTAGTCGTCGAATCATCGTCCGAAATTTCCGCTGATTGCCATGACTAGGGAACGGTAATGGTTTCGTGTTTAGGATCCTGTCTCCAAGACCTGCCTCCATCAAGGATTGCCTTGCGGGCTTGAACACCGTCTTCTTCACGATCAGTATTCGTGTAGGATCAAGCTCCCGCACTCTGTGCGGCAGAGTCGACGCTCCTTGAATAGTGGAGATTCTCCGCTGTCTGGGCTGCAACTTATCGACTGGAAGTTCACATGTGTCTATGAGGAAGAAGCCAATTGAACGGAACCGCCTGAGCATTGATTGCTTGTCGCAACCCTTCCTCATTGGACGATCACTGGGCCAAAACTCCAGCGCCTTCATAGTCTCTCTGAACAGGTGGTCTTTTCCGATCGTCGTCTCCGAATAGAAATATCCTCCTGATGAAGGAGGAGACTCGGCTATCAGAAGCACGTTGACTCTGTTCGGCTTGTACTTGTTCCTCGATGCAGTATGCTTGTCTTTTAGAGCTTGAGTGGTGCCGAGGGCAGGATTTGAACCTGCGAATGGGCCGATCGAGTCTTGATCGCCAACCCGGTCTCTGACAGCTGAATCTTCAGCCGGGCGCTCTCCAGAGCCTCCTTGTTCAAGGATCAGGCTGAGCTACCTCGGCAAGCCTCGGCGACTCTCCGAAAATCTGAATGATGGAATTAAGCTTTCCACTTCAGACCGCAGCAGAAATTGTCTCGAAAGACGGTAAGACAAAGCGAATAAACCGGCTCATCTCGAAGAACACCGAAAACTCATTGGTCAAAGGTCCATCCTGGCTCGCAAAGCTCGGAACACTGTCGCTCTTGTATGTCTCAGTGTTCTTAACCAGGATCGGCTTCGGGTCGATTCTCGTAATTTTTCCTTATTATCTCAACATCCCTCTCTCAAATTCCTCACTAGCAGGAATCATCATCGCTCTCTATCCCGCAGTAGAGGGTTTCAGCGCTCTCCCCGTCGGAACATTTGTCGACTTGGGAGGTAGAAGAAAGGCCTTCGTAGCCGGAATGACGATGATCTCGATCCTGACCTTGATCATTGGCCTTTCCAACAACCTGGTCTTAGTGGGAGGTGCTCATGCCCTAGAAGGACTAGCGGCCGCCATGGTGACCGTAGCCTCGCTCACCATGATCACAGACCTCACGGTTAAGGAGAATAGAGGAGCCAGTATGGGTGGCTTTGACCTTGCAAACCTAGCAGGCTATGGCACTGGAATTCTCCTTGGACTTTCATTCCTACACGTATTTGCCACAAACTTGGGATACAGCTTTCTAGTTGTATCTGCCGTAATGGGGGCTTCTGCCATTTTCGTCTACTTTGCGCTCCATGAGCCAGTGCACTCTTCTATGGAACACGGGAGTCTAAGAGGAATCTATGAAACCTTTACCGGCGACGTTATTGGAATCCTGCCTGTCTGGTTCTCCCTGACCGTCGTTCTGGGATTTTTCCTGTTCCTACCTAGGTTGGTCAAGAATGCTGGAGTCACCGATCTCGCCCAATCCGCTCCCCTAATACTGCTTGCCTTGCTTGTGCTCGGAGTCGGGTCCGTTATGTTCGGACGACTCTCTGATAAGATCGGAAGGATGAAGACGATGCTAATCGGAGCCTTGGGGGAGCTCGGGTTTCTTCTCGTCTTACCAGATCTGTTTCAACGACTGGTAGTGATTCCGCCAGGAACTCCCTGGATCGACTCTTACTACATGGTCGGGCCCATAATAATCGTCGGTGGAATACTATTCTTTCTAGGCTCGGCGCTAATACCCTCCATTCTCGCGTATATTGGAGATAAGGCCGCAAAGGAATTCAGAGGCTCGGCGATGGGGCTTTACAGCTTGATGCTCAGTGGTGGGATAGCTACAGGAACTGTTCTCGCGGGAATCTCCGACGACTTGGGAGGCGTTCAAGCCGTCTTCTACTCGGCTGCGATCATCTTCGGAGGGCTGGGTCTTACGTCTGCCTGGTTGCTTCGCAAGCAACAGAGCTTGGCTAAGCGCACGGTCGATCTGAATTCATCCAGGAGCAAACCGATTTAATAGCCTATGTTGTCCGCGTTTTCTTGTGGGCCGGTAGATCAGCCTGGTATACTGACAGTGTCAGGCCGAAGATCGCCCGCTTGGCAGGTCCGGCTACCGGACCCTGTTTGCGGGAAGGCACTAACCCTGCTCCGTAGGGCCGCGGGTTCAAATCCCGCCCGGTCCACCATGCGAGAGATGTCTGTCTAGGGTTTTGGATAGACCCCCTTGGACAAGAAAACTCGCGGATAGCGTTCTAGGAAACTGTTTCAGCTCGCGAATTTCATGTCCGTTTTCAGGAATCGAATGGGGTACCGCTTTCAAGGAGATTCCAGGAGAATGCTCAAGCACTGGATTCAGGACGCGATTCCAGCATAAGATTCGGAACCGGATACAGGAATCGGATTCTATTGCATGTTCCTTGACCGGGCTGTGTCGATTGAATTCGGAATATCGGAAAGCTGTACTCCTCCGATGTAGCTTATAGGAGTCCTGTGATGGATTTGTGGCTCTGAGGATGATTTTTCTTGGCTGCGAAAAAAGCCAAACGATGGATTGAGACAGTTAACCCGGCTAACGGCAAGGTACTGAGAAGATTCCGAGCTTCAACCCGGACAGACGTGGAAAAATCAGTCGAAAAAGCCCGGAAAGCGTTCGAAAAATGGCGCGAACTATCTCCCGCAAAGCGGGCGGAGTTTCTCCAGAGAGCCGCGAAGATTCTTCGATCCCGAAAAGAAAAGCTGGGAAGGACCATGACTCTCGAAATGGGAAAGACAATCAAAGAATCAGTACCCGAAGTTGCGAAGTGTGCCTGGGCACTGGAATATTTCGCCGAAAATGGACCACGGTTTCTGAATCCGGAAGCGGCAAAGACCGACGCGAGTGACAGCTACATGGCGTTCGAGCCGCTGGGAGTGATAGGGTCCATCATGCCATGGAATTTTCCACTCTGGCAGTGCGTCCGCTTTGCAGCACCATCATTGATGGTGGGAAACACAGCAGTCTTCAAACCCTCAAGCGTGACCCCACAATCCGGTCTCGAGCTTGAAGAAGTCTTCGATTCAACGGGCGTGCCACCGGGAACCTTCAACGTGGTACTGGGAAGCTCGGAGGTCGCATCGTACCTGATAGAAGCGAATACGACGGCGATCTCCTTCACCGGCAGCGTTCCAGCCGGCCAAGATGTGGCAGAACAGGCTAGCAGCCGTCTCAAGAAGGTCGTCCTCGAACTGGGCGGAAGTGATCCTTTCATTGTACTGGACGACGCAGATGTCGAAGCTGCATCAACTGGTGCTGTCGCGGGGCGATTCATCAACAACGGACAGAGCTGCATCTGCGCGAAACGCTTCTTCGTAGCCAGGAAGATAGCCGACGAATTTCTGGACCGGTTCACCTCCAAAACCAAATCCCTCAAAGTCGGAGACCCCCTGAGTCCAGAAACCGATGTTGGACCCTTAGTCAGGGAAGAATCTCTCCACAAACTCGATCGACAAGTGAAAGATTCGATTAAGATGGGTGCCAAGGTTCAGCTAGGCGGAGAACGTCTCAAGCGCAAGGGATTCTTCTATGCCCCAACCATCTTGACCGAGGTAGAACCGGCGATGCCTGTTATGAAAGAGGAAACCTTCGGTCCTGCCGCCCCGGTCATGATCGTCAAAGACGATGATGAAGCAGTAAGGTATGCTAACAACAGCGAGTTTGGGCTTGGCTCGAGTGTATGGAGCAGAGACATTCGGCGGGCCGAAAAGGTCGCCCGACAAATCGCGGCCGGGATGGTTACCGTCAATAACATCGTTGTATCCGACCCTCGAATGCCGTTCGGCGGAGTCAAGGAGAGCGGCATAGGACGCGAACTCTCACGATACGGAATGCTAGAATTCACTAACATCAAATCAATCCGACTCTACGAAAAATCCCCCCTAGCCTTTGTACACGTAGAGTAGAGCGACAAAATCGGACGGCAAACCTCCCTGCCAGGAAAGACTGGTCTCATCTGGGACGAGAGATTCTTCGACTATAACTTCGGTCCCCAACACCCTCTGAGGCCCATAAGGGTCAAGCTTACCTACGAACTGATCAGATCTAAGGGAATCCTTCAACACGGGTCCGTTCAGGTGATCGAGCCTCGCCTCGCATCTAGGAAAGAGCTTCTTCTTTTCCATGAGGACGATTACCTCAGACTTGTCGAACAGTACAGCAAGAAAGGCTCAGGTCTCCTGGATATGGGAGACACTCCAGCTTTCAAGGGCTGCTATGAAGCCACAAGCCTCGTTGTCGGAGCCTCCATCGTCGCAGCCGACGAGGTGATGGGTGGCAGACTGTCGCATGCGTTCAATCCTTCCGGAGGGTTACACCATGCGCATCCTGAAAGAGCTTCAGGATTCTGCATATTCAACGACCCTGCAGTTGTAATTGCACATTTGAAGGCCAGGTACAAAGTGAAGCGAATTGTCTACCTCGACGTTGACGCTCACCACGGCGACGGCGTAATGTACGGCTACTACGATGATCCCACAGTCCTTGACATCGATTTCCATGAAAGTGGAAAATTTCTCTTTCCAGGCACTGGCTTTCCTGATGAGATCGGGAAAGGAGCAGCCAAAGGATTGAAGCTCAACATTCCACTGATGCCCTCTACAGGAGACGAGGCTTACCTTGAGGCCTTTCGACAAATCGTCCCGGACGCACTCAAGAAGTTTAGGCCCGAGATCATTCTAGTCCAGTGTGGAGCCGACGGACACGTCGATGACAGGCTCGCACACCTCCGACTGACAACCAAGGTCTACTCGGAAGTCGTAAGCATGATGCATAGTCTCGCTCACGAACTGTGTAATGGAAAACTGCTTCTATTCGGAGGTGGAGGGTACACACTCGCAAACGTGCCACGAGTCTGGACCGTCGCGTTCGCAACCCTTGCTGGAGTAAAGCCAAGTGATGAAATCCCGATAGATTGGGCCAAGCGATTCGAAGAATCAGCAAAGGAAGACCCGCCTCACAAACTGTACGACAAACCTACTTCAGATGACGAGAAGACTCTGAAAGAGGTCCGCAGAGTGGTAAACGAACTCCAGACCAATCTTGCCCATGAATCGCAATAGCTTCTTTCAACAGGAAAAATCCCTTCTCCCTCAAAACTGGAAAGTCTTGGGTTTTCCGTTTTTTCAAATGGAGTCATAGAAGAGAATGATCACTCCTTCTAAATAGCAGAACGGGAGAACGTAGAAGCTAACTCCACTCTATTCTTCTTCAGGCTCTCTAGGATGAGCTAAGCGCTCGTCGAGGTGATTTATTCCTATCATCTCCAGTATTCGCCTTGCCACGATGTCGGCTTCTTTCTCGCTTCTCGTGAGTGAGACCCATCCGAGTAAGACCAAGGCAAGGCCCGCGAGCAGACGGATATCGGACCCATGATCCAACAGAACTCTAATTCCAACCGCGAACATAACGATTCCAAGCACTTCTTTCTTTATTGCTCTTCGATTCACGTTCTCACCAGTTCTCTTTTGTCGGTCTCGGTTTCCCTGATCTATTGGCGAGGGATCCTTTCAGTGTCGGAGCGAAGAACCAGACTCTGTTTGTTTGAGCGAGTTCCCGGCGAGAACTACTATAGTCTGAAGATTCTCAAAGGCAATATTGAACCAGGATGAAACTCACCTGGTTCTTGTGCCCATCATCACGCGGTCCGTAGGGCGGAAGCCCCAAGAAACAAGGGGAGAAAGGGTTTGTTTCTCGAAGACTTTATCTTGAAACCCTTTCCTCAGGGGACGAGATTCTACCTATGACTAAAGGGACCACCTCATTCGGCAAGGCTGGGGGAAAGGGAACCCACATCCGGTGCCGGAGGTGCGGCCGCCATTCCTACCACGTCAGGAAGAAGCGGTGCGCCGCCTGTGGGTTCGGAGCCACGACAACACTGCGAAGATACTCTTGGCAGAACAAGAAGATCAACAGAACCCGCATAGTTTGATAGACTAACGTTCACAAATCAACCCCGAATTACATCCTCACTCTGAGACGCAAGAAAAATGGAGAAGGTCAATTGCCCTCGCTGCGGTAGAGAGATGCGATGGATACCACGATTGAAGATCTACTTCTGCGACAATGATGGCTACATCCTAAGCCCTCACGAAGCAGAGTTGAACGGTCTAGTCAAAAGCGCGACGTCTGCAACTGTACAGGCTAGCCATTAGTTCTGTAACTCAAGATATTCAGAACGGTTCCAGTTTCTTATTATTCGAATTAGAGCCTCCTCACAGGAGTCATGAGGTCAATCGACTACTCCGCGCTCAGAGGGCTGAAGGCAGGCGCATTAGGCGGTCTGGTTGGGGCCGCCGTTCTAGGCCTACTAGCTGGCCTCAGCGCCTTTGTTTTGGACCAGGAGGTCTTCTATGTGACCATCGCGACGAAGCTGGGCTTCTCCTCTCCAGTCTTGACAGGCTGGGCGCTACATTTCCTTGTAGGTCTGGTAGCGGGAGGAGTGTTCATCGCAATTACCGCCTTACTCAAGAGATTCGCCCTTGATACGACCCGAAAGAGCTTCTGGGTAGGCTTGCTAGGAGGGATCGCGATCTGGGTCGTCGTCTATGTGCCGGTTGCTGACCTCCTGGCTCCTACAGACTTGTCGAATCTGATGTTTGCAGGAGGGAGCTTCATCTTCCACCTAGTCTACGGAGTAGTCACTGCACTTGTGTCCCTATGGCTAATCCGTCGAAGCGTAAGGGCACAATTAACGGCGTAAGTTGAAAGCCGTCTGAGAAACCCAATTCTATCGTATACCATTGTCTCACTAACATCAACTGAAACTATCTTCTATTCTCACAGAGAAACCTACAGAATTCTCGCCCGAAGAATAGAAGCATTGTCGGATCACCTTGAATCACTCAGAAATCCATGATAAGGCTGGTGGGCTCGGCAGGATTTGAACCTGCGACCTTCGCCGTGTCAGGGCGACGTCCTAACCAGGCTTCGCCGACGCTGAGAAGCGTCTTAGACGACGAGCCCCTGAGACACCGCCAATCTTATTCCGTATCAAGCTTTCCTGAGAAAACCCATAGTGATTCATATCGGAAGTAACAGCTAACCTTTTACCGGCTCCAAAGGCTCGAACGCTCTCATGAAAATGAAAAGCGTAACAATCACATTGCTTGCAATCGCCATCACCGGACTAGCCACGCTCACGCCTACCCATGCGGCTCTACCCGGACTCAACGTTTATGCTCGCACCGACAGGCCAACCTATGCTCCAGGCGACACAGGAACATTATTTATCACCGTAAGAAACCAAGGCACCAACGCATTCACCATTAAGAACATAACCGTGACTTATCCTTGGAAGTTATTCGTAACAGACCACTGGGACGGCAATTTCACCACAGTCCTCAGCAATGTACAAGCACTGGCTGCAGGGCAGACCTACAATACCCAGTACACTTTCACAGTCCCGAGTGATGGAAGAGCTTCGAATATTTTCGGCGGAACCATCACGATAGGTATCGGGACGGCTGAGCCAAGTCCACAAGGCACCACCTCCCCGGGCAGTGCATCGATCCAATATTCGCTCGCGACGTATCAGCCGCTTAGTCTAGCAACCTCTGTACTACCGATCGTTGAGATAGTTCTGCTTGGCATCGCTGTTGTCATGCTTGCACTGGTCTTCATGGGAATCGGGAAACTCTCCAAGAAGTAAATTCTCCCTGCCATAGGGTAGGGATACCCCTCTTTTTCGTAAAGCTATTTGTACAATGCCTAGTTGAGCAACCGCTCGGGCCCGTAGCTCAGCACGGACAGTAGCGTCGGCCCTCTAACAAATAGAGGATAGCCGAAGGTCGAGGGTTCAAATCCCTCCGGGCCCGCTCCTGCCGCCAACGCGACTCAGCTCTCGCTGCTAACGATGATCCCTTGAATCATTTTCAAGTAGGGCCGCAGTATTCTCGGGAGCGCATCGTGCAGCATCGCGAAATCTCCATGATGAAATACTCGGAGCCACCGGCTGATCCCGCCGTACAACACCGCGAATAGGCCGAAGAGGATGACCAGTTGAAAGACCGGTCTAACAGGGTGATACAGGAGGAAGAACTGATCAAGGGCCAGCAACGGCAATCCCACTCCACCGGCCAATGGAATGGCCTTCGACAACGCAGAATCGATATGCGTTGAGACTTCATGGCGAAGCGAAAATCTCGCAAGCGCCACGATCAGTATCGAAAGTAGGGCCCGACCGATGGCACCGGAAAGCGTTCCCAACGGTAGGGCTGCAAACCCCACGAATCCCATGAACGCGATAGTCGATACAAGAGTGACCACCAAGTATCGCCTGGTATGACCAACAGCTTGCAGAGTTGTGACCAACAAGACCCCCTGGGCCACGAAAATAGAAGATAATGAGAGAATCGACAACGTCAAGGCCTCACCCACGTACGTCGCGCCATATACGATGTCAAGAGCGGTTGGAGTTATTGCAGCCAGAGCAGAACCAATCGGAAGAACCGTCAAATTGATCAGCCTGAAAGCAGTGGCTAATCTGTCCGAGACCTCTTTGGGCTCGCCCGTTGAGTGAGCCGCGGAGAGCGCGGGATAGATCGCCTGATTCACCGGCATCCAGAGCACTGACAAGAAATTCACACTGGACACTACAAGGTAGTAAGGTCCCAGAATGGTTGCGCCTAGGAGGAGATAGATTATGCCTAGGTCGCCCCACTGCTGGCCCAAAGTGATCAGGGCAGATGCAAATACCGGAAGACTGAAGACCAATATGGGTCGCAGAGGATAGCTGCCCCCTTTAGGAAGCTGGCCATGCCAGAGGTAGACGGATAGAAGTACGGTCGCGATTCCTCCAACGGCCCAGCCTGTCGCAATGCCAAGGACTCGTAAGGGAGCAAAGCCCAAGACTCCGATGCCGTAGTAAGCTAGCACGAGCCCGAGTCCACGGCTGAGAGGAACGAACAGGGCGTTTTGATAGAGAGTCTGCGCATAACGTCCAACCCCTAGGAAGAATGCCGTGTAGAGAAGCGTTAGATCAAGGAAGAAGGAAGCAATGAATGTCACAAGCAATAAGTTAGTAGGGTCTGTGGCGCCTCGAAGGAAGCCGCTGAGATAGGGCGAGAAGAGTATGGCAAGTGCAACCACAGGCACAGCTAGTGCGAGCGACAGTCTTAGAGTCACCCTGGCTACTCCGGCAGCCGCCTGAGTATCTCCGGCAACGATGCTTCTGGATATGAAGCGGGTTGCGGCGAGAGGTAATGACCCGGAAATTAGTCCCGTCAGAAGCGCCTGAATTAGGGCAAGGACCGCGACCTCGCCTACTTCTGTCTTGTTGAGAATTCGAGCTAGCAGAACGTAGAAGACTAGATAGGTAATGTAGAGGAGGACCTGCTGGCTAGTAAGATAGGCTGTGCCCCGAGGAACATTGTAAACCTCCGCAGTCTTCGTCAAGGAAATTGCGAGAACGCCTACATGCAGGCTTCTTGTGGCTTATGCTTTGGTCGAAATCGCCGGCGATACAATCACTCTCTAGAGAACCTGCTATGAGGCACCGGTGAAAGTGAAGTAAAGGAGCATTATGTTGAGCCCGATTATGATAAGAACGAAGATTCCTGCCAAGATCGTTGTTATTAGCCGGTTTGTGAATACTCCCATCAGACTCCTATTCCGAGTAAACCACCAGAGAGGTACGAGAGGGAGAGGAAGCAGGAGGCTCAGGGCGACTTGGCTGTAGACCAGGATAATGAGCGGGTTCAATCCAAGAAGGATCGCGATGGTAGTGGGGATGGTGTTAACGAATCTCGTGACGAGCCGCCTCATCCATGGATTAATCTTCTTACCGAGCATTCCTTCCATGATTGCTTGTCCGGCCAATGTGCCTGTTGTCGATGAGGATAATCCAGATGATAGAAGGGTTATTCCAAAGATAACCGCGGCTGGAGGACCGAAGAGGGGAAGGAGTGTCTTGTACGCTATGTCTATCGTCGGAACGGATATCTTGGGATAAAACGCCGCGGCAGCCATTATCATTATCGCCGCATTAACCAGACCCGCCATCGTGAACATGATGATACTCTCTGCCTGATGAAGACGCAATACGTACTTCTTGACTTCCACCCTCGGATCGGTTACTCTATCATTCGTGAGTGCGGAGTGGAGGAAGACGGCGTGAGGCATGACCGTCGCTCCAATGACTCCGACCGCAAGGAGGAGTTCGGGTACCGTGCTAAGAGTCGGTATGATTGAGCCTCTCAGAATCCCTGCCGTGTCTGGAGATGTCAGGAAGATTTCGTATAGGTATCCGAATCCGATAATTGAAACAAAGAGGAGAAATGCATATTCGAGCCTTCGGGCCTTCCCTCGGGTGATACCTAGTATCAACAGTACGTCTAAGACCGAGAGAAAAGTTCCGTAGATCAAGGGAACCCCGAAGAGTAAGTACAGAGCTATGACAGTTCCTAGAAACTCTGCCAGGTCCGTCATTGCAGCGGCCGCCTCCGATGCGAGCCAGTAGGGAATAACATAGCGCGGCGCCTTCAGGTGCAGTCGTATCATAGCTGGCAGGGAATGCCCGGTGGCGATTCCCAGTTTTCCTGAGAGATATTGGAGAAGCATGGCCATGATGCCAGCGAGCCATACTACCCAGAGCATAGTGTAGCCGAACGATGATCCTCCTACGATGTCGGTCCCGTAGTTTCCGGGGTCCATGTAAGCGACGCTGACGACGAGAGCGGGTCCAAAGTAGACGGCGAGGTTACGTATGAAGCTCCGTGACTTGTACTGCAGAGGAACCTCTAGAAGCTCAGTCATACGGAAAAACACCAGCCCGGCGCTGTTGACGGAACACAGTCGATAGTGTTTTAGTAGAACCTAATAAAGCTAGACTAACCTAAGTTTCACGGGCTCAAGGACGCCACTGTCTACGTGAAGTGCTCATACCCGCGAGGCTCAACTTTCCTAGGCTTTCCACCGAAACGAGCAATCACATCCCCGGGACCGCTCTCCACATTTCCGATTCTTCGAAGGGAAGGGATCTTCCGTCTGAGACTCACAAATCGGTCTTTCTTGATTGTCAAGACGAGCTCGTATTCCTCTCCTCCGAATAACGCAAGTTCTTCCGAGACGAGACCGTTCTCTTTAGCAAAAACTTTCACCTCTTGCGCGACCGGAATCTCTTCCAAGACGATATTCACATCGCTTAGCCGAGCTATTTCGTGAAGGCTCCAGGCAAGACCGTCGCTTGAATCAATAGAACTGCTCACGAGCCCCGACCGAGCTAGCTTGAGGCCAGTTTGCAATCTTGCCACCGGATGGAGAACCGAATGGACGAGTTTCGAAAATCTCCGAGGCCAAGGCTTCTTGTTCCCAAACAATATTCGGAGTCCAGCGCTTGTCTTTCCGAATTCCCCGGTCACTGCTACCACATCTCCCAGTCTTGCGCCATCTCTACGGAGGATCCCTCCAGTCCCCCCAAATCCGAACCCGATACAGTCGATAACAAAGTCATGGGTCTCACTCGTGTCTCCACCGAGTATTCTACATCCGTATTCGCTTGCGGCTCTCTTGAGACCCAACGCGATTTCCTTCACACTCGACAGTCTTACAGGAGGAGGCAGGCCGAGAGATACCAGGAGTCCTCTAGGCTGGACGCCTTTCGCGGCGAAATCGCTAACGGTAGAGACCACTGACTTTCTTGCTGCCTGTATAAGTGTCATGCCCGGCGGGACATCAGTGCTCCCAACAAGCATGTCAGTCTTCAATACAACGAGTCTTCCCTGGGACATTGGGAAAGCAACTACATCGTCGTCGAATCCCAGCGGGAGTTTTGGCCCTGAATCGAAACGTCGTTTGAAGATTCTGATGATCTCGCGTTCTGTGAGACCAGTCTTGGCCATGCCCGTTCTATTCTAGCCGGGAATCGTAGAGCTTTAAGTCAAGGCTGTGAACGGGGCTCGGCCGGTGCCTCGGTGGCTCAGCCTGGTAGATGCATCTCGCAACAGAGAGCATCCGCCTCGTAAGCGGAATGGCAGAAACCATGCCCCGTAGGGTCGCGGGTTCAAACCCCGCCCGAGGCTCCAATTAGGCGCTCGCCCGTATCTAGCCGCGTTTTGGGCTATTTCTCGGCGCGCCCGACGGTGAGGCGGTTCATTCCGTGAGCGAAGACTAACACATTCCAAAGCATGATGGTAACAGCATCGAAATCAAGCCCTCCCTCGGTTATTATAGTGATGAACATGACGACCAAACGAAGTCTACCAATACTTTTCTTGACCCTAGCTTTGGTTGCTGGCTCTGTCGCCCTTGCACACGCTCCTCCGTCACAAGCACCAGTGATAGGTACACCTGTCATTAACCCGACATCTCCAGCATTCGGCGACGCTGTTACTGTCTCAGTGAATGTGACAAGCGCGCGTTCCACCATCAAGAATGTGACCATTACCTACACCACCGATAACTGGATGTCCACAAACACTACAATCGTCGCTACTTACAATGCGACCACGACAACTGCCACCGGCCGAATACCGGCCTTTGCTGCAGGCGCTCATGTTGAGTATTACATCATCGCGTTTGACAATACAGGCAACAGTAACTTAAACAACAACAGTGGAGGCTACTTTGCCTATACAGTGTCCGCTCCAACCTCGCTGACATCTATCAGCACCTTGACCTACATCCTCGTCGCGGCTGGAATAGCTGCTGGAATCGCAGCGGTGGCGTTCATGATTCTCAAAGCGCCACAGCGGAGATCGAAGCAAAGCAAGTCTTCATCAACCCAAGACCAGAATTGGACCCGCGGCTCGCCCTAAGCCATAGATCGCACAGAAAATAGAACCGATCCAAACATACAATCCACTTCCGACACCTACTCGTGCTTATTGACGGGCCGGAAGGCCACGATCAACCACCACACGAGCGCCTGACCCGCAATTGTTATCGAAGTAAGGACGAGTCCGCTGATCGCGAACAGCGGAACGAAGTAGGTCAGGATAGCCGCTGTCGGAATGCTAGCTGTTCTCCTTGGAACTTGAGAGTCTTTGTTAAGCACCGTCGGCAAGCTGAAAACAGCTAACCCTGCACTCCCGACAGAGATCAAAAGATCGACTAATGTCAAACGACACAGCCCCGCTTTCTCGAACACCGTTTCAAAGAAGTTGGAAGCAATCTCAAGATCGCCTGCATGATCAAAGCCAGGAACGTTCTGCCAGTGCGTCTGTTACTGTCATTATGTAACCACAGTCCATACCGATGAGGTAATACTGGCGACGTTCAATAAGAAGTAGACCAGATTTCCTTCGAAGACTATCGCAGCCCGATTATGAGTCACTTCATGAAGGGGTCGGCGGTAACGACCAGCAATTTGCCAACCCCTCTCGGCTATCATAAGGTCCAATGGGAGGAACGGTCAATTTCTCAGACGTTTGTTCTAGGTCACTTATCGGGGAGCTGTCCAGCTGAAGGGGAGCCGAATTGACGGCCTGGGAGGAGCCAAAGGAGCTCGACACCGACAACGAAGCAGTTATCAGCCTTTACGATGGGATCCGAAAAATACTCGACAGGCAATCCAGCCCGAATCTAAAGCAAGAGACGAAAATTCCTAGAGCCGCAAGACACGTCTTGCAGTGTGGGAGGATCCTGAAGGTAGATGTCGAGCGCAAACTCGTTGTTGTCACGGTTATGAAATCAGACGGTGAGCTTCACGAACTCCGAATACAAGCAAATGAGGATTGATTAACGAGAAAGAGTCGTGGAGCCGCCAGTTCAAGGTCATTACACTACTTTCCGGTCGAGCACTCCCAGTCTTCTCGCTCTTCTCTCAGCATACCTGAAAGCAAGGAGACCTATCGCCAAAAGTATCGACCCCCCAACGAAACTCAGGGCCAGGTAATAGAAGTAGGAGCTGACACTTCCTAGTGGAAGCAGGACCGCGCGAGACGCCCGAATAAACTCGGTAAACGGAAGAACATTTCCGACATCCGAGAATGGATGAGGCAGAAGACTTACTGGGAATAGTGCCTCAGAGAAGACCATCAGCAGCCCAGAAACGTAAGTTGGTAAGGCCCATTCGAACTTCGACGCAAATATGGCATACGCTCCCAGAAGGAATCCCAGTCCCATGGAAGCGAGTATGTTTACGACGAGAGCTACTCCGAACAGGGAGATCGAAAGGGGTGTGATCACGAGAGGTATCGCAACCCCGAACAGCAGCGATGAAAGCACAATGGCTACTGCGAGCGACGCGACCGAAGTGACCGTGGACGAAGCGAATGCTGCAAGGCATCTTCCAGCCAGATATGGAGGAGACGATTTCGGAGACACGTAGACTTGGGGAAAGACGAATGTCCACTTTCCCTCGGCGATAGCCAGAGTCGGCACCCAAGAATATGCCGAAATATGCGCATAGAGAGTTGCGCCAATCAGGATGAATCCGAGCAGCATAGGGAACTGGCCGGACGCGATTGAGGTCCCATTCCTGAAACCTATGTACAGGACAGTGACCGCGGTCATCGTGCTTGCGATAGGTGCGATTGTTTTCAACGAGAAACCGAGAAATGGATTAGTCCATCCAAAATCTCGAGACCATCCCACTCGAATGGACGCTATGATCGAGCTAAGATAGCTCATTTCTGTCTCACCGCGATAGTACCTGCTCGACGACCTTTCTCTTCCAAGATTTTCAACGCCTTGGAGGCTGCGAACAATAGCGTGATGCCCATTATCGCGAGCAACCCCAGGTCTCGATAGACGGGTGTGAGATCTGTTGCCCCGGTGGAGTTCAGGCTGAACAAAGTTCGTTGAAGTGCATCCATCCCGACGGCGAGAGGAATTATGAGAACAACCGCTTGCAGAGCTGCGGGAAATGCAAGGCTCGAAGGGAAATACACTCCCGATAGAAACGAGACGGGTTCATGCAAGGCTTCGTTAACCGAGTCGGCTTCGCGACCATATACGAGATAGAGCGACGACAGGGCCATGCCCATCGCATACAAGGAAGCGAGAGTTAGTGCAAACGTCAGGGCGACGAGTGGCCATAAGGGGGTAGCGGGTGGGGCGAAGAGAAGCCAGCCGATAATGGCGAGCGTCATTGCCGAGGGCGCGGTTCCGAGAATCCCGCCAAGCGACATTCCGATGAGGATGGCTGATATCGGTGCGGGGGAGGTGACGTAGAGTTCGAAGAGGCCCTGTTGTTTGTCCCAATTGAACTGGGATGCCATCGACCAGAGAACATTTCCCCAGAACGACACCATGACTCCGCCTAGGAATGCAAAGCCTATTCCAGCCTTCAGACCAGCGCTGCTGTAGAGCAGAGACAGGGCTAGGGAGGTGAAGAAGGGGAAGCCGACATTGACGGCGACCCATAATGGTTCTCCGTAGATACTCTTGGTTCGGACCCAGGTTCGGGCGTATACTGTTTTTAGCCAGAGGCTAGCTCGGGGATTCATGTTCTCTCTCTCTAAATCCTCGTCCTACCAAGGCGACGAAGACCTCCTCCAAAGTAGTCTGCTGCCTCCAGTTCGAGATCAAATTCATCCCCGACTTTCTTGCAAAATCTAATGCTCCTTGCGCAGATTCGTCGCTATCCACAACAACTTGGACTCTGCCTACCCCTCGCTCTTCATCAATGGATGATGTGAAGCCCTTCACCCCCTCAAGTTTACCTAATGGTTCGAGACTCGCCGAGTCTGGCGCAGGCGTCATTTCCATTACGAGAGCTGGGGCGCCAAGAGACCTTTTCAGAGCCATCGGAGTGTCACAGGCAAGAATCTTCCCCTTGTCAATTATTCCGACTCTATTGCAAATCGCATCAACTTCAGCCATATTGTGAGTTGCCAAGAGAATCGTACGTCCGGACTCTTTCGCCTGCTTCACTAAAAATTCCCTAATTTTCAATGCAGTCATCACATCCAGCCCGATAGTGGGCTCGTCAAGGAATACGACCTTTGGATCGTTGATGAATGCTCTCACAACAGTCACGCGTTGACGGTAGCCGGTCGAAAGAGTGTAGAATTTTCTGTCAAGATAATCCGTCAGCCCCAGCATCTCCGAAAACTCATTGATCCTTTCGTGAGCAAGCTTTGAGGGAAGCCCATAGAGTTGCGAGAAGAACCAGAGATTCCCACGGGCAGTAATGTAATCATATCCCGCCCGCTCTGCCCCACTGGCAGTGCTGATCAAGGGCCTAACCTTCTCCGGCTGCTTAGCAACATCCCACCCCATCACCCTGGCGGACCCAGACGAGGGCAAGAGTAGGGTCGAGAGTATCCTAATCATAGTAGTCTTGCCGGCCCCGTTCGGACCGAGAACACCGAAAACTTCGCCCTCTCTGACTTTTAGATCAACACCATCAAGGGCCAGCACTCTGCCTTCTTTGCCCTTGAATTCTCTGCGTAAATCTTCAACCTCGACGGTTGACTTTGCATCTCTAAAGCTCATTAACGGGGAGACTCGCCTGATTCCTAACAAGCGAAACCCGGCGTCTCATTTAACAATTCGGCCGCCGGAGCCTCTTTCTCGCGGATAGTAGAACTGGGAATGCGAGAGAATCGACTGAGTCCCGATAACCGGGATGCCGAGAAATTCCTGCCTCACTTAGAGAATAGAAGCTGACCAGAGCTAAAATCCCACGATGTCTCAAGGATTAAGAGGTGAACCGTCTCGGCCAGAGAAACTGCCTCATCAAGTGCATTTGAGTCTGAAATTGCACTAATCATCAAAGATGACGCGGCCCGTGTTAGGAAGGAGCTGGCCGGCATTCGCCGGATCCTAGAGTATGACCTTAGGCCTAGGACGCCACTAGTCATTTACGACACATACTACGATACACCAGAGAAATCTCTGCGACGAAGAAAGATCAGTCTCCGGACCAGAAGACTTAGTGGCACTTTATTGATCTCAACCAAGTCGGACGTCCGTAGAATCTCGGGGAATGTTATTCGGAGGAGAGAGACGGAGCTGCCATGGTCATACGACTCAATTCGTTTACTTGCGCGAACGCTCGAACTGAAAACGCCGTCAATGTCACTCTCAAGATTCCAGAGTATCCCGCCTTCTAGAACGCTCAAAGCTTTGGGTTTGCAGGTAATTCAAGAAAGGCGAACACGAAGAGAGGCTAGAGATGTAGTCGGGCGAAGCGAGAATCCACCTTCAACATTGGCGGAACTGGCGATTGATAGGGTAACCTACAGCTTCCAAGACGTCAAGGTAGGATTTTCAGAGGTCGAAGTTGAAGCAAAATCTACCAGAGGTCTGACAGATGTTCAGGCTATCGCAAATACCCTCGTCTCAAAGTATCAACCCCTTCTACAGCAGTGGTTTCATGGAAAATTTGTGACCGGTCTCGCAATAGAGAAACTCTTGAAGATCGACGGACTCCAGAGCTACTTGGTGAAGGGCAACCTGGGACCAAAAGCATTCGAAATAGTCGATCGGACCATACGAGCGCGAAGATTCTAGGCACCCGCGTCTAGGCTCGCGAAAGAAAGACAGGTTGACACTCCTTCATGGATGAGCGAGATCGCGTTAGTTTGGCTTGAACCCAGCACAGACCATTCCATAGTAGCTGGGGACTTGATACGATAATAGTTGAGATCGTAGTGGAACTACTTCGTTTATTCCAGCTAAAATCACCATCTGCCAGAGGCTATCCGGCTTTGCAACTTCAATGAATTTGGGCTTCAGTCTCAAGATTCGTTTCAGGTTATCGTCTCGGATCGCTCTTAGCACAAGATCATCATACTTTTGGGCAGCTCGGCTGAAGCCATAGGGTCCTGTACGAGAGTGCGCGTGAGCCTGGTCCGCGCTGGCAATGAAGACAAACTTCCTTTTCGGGTCTTTACTCATGAGACGACCGAGTAGTTGGCCCAAGACGAAGTTTTTCTGAAGAGGGATCTCCCGGGACGGCGTAACTATCAAAATCTTTGGCTTCAACTTCCGTTCCTTTAAAATAAACCATAACGGGACAAGTGTCCCCCAATCCATTTGCATGTCGGAGGAGGATCCGGTTGCAGTCCCGTAATTTGCTCCGACCACCGGCAGGCCCTCTTTCTCAGCTTGTCTAAGCAGGATCCTCCCAAAGTCTATGTCGCATCGGGCGCGAAGGTACACAGACCGATTTGAAGAGCCCCTCAAAGTTCCCGAGGAGTTTTCAGAAACCACGACGGCGATTCTCGATACCAGCCTGAGATTGTGGGGACTAGCAATTACAACCGTCTGTGGATGGGTTTCCGAGATTCTCTTCGCGAGAACCCGCATCGCTGCGCGTGTTTCCTCGAACTTAGGCAACATCGCTTTCGAAGCTAGTTCTGGAATAATTTCTCCGCCATGAGGAGCGATACAAGCGTATACGAGCGTCATGGTTAGATGACGGTCTTGCGGATCGTCGGGAAAGCGGGAATTAAGCTATCGGTGGAGTCGAATGTCCAACGGTTAACCTCAATGCTTAGGGGAGAGAGTGCGAGCGCGCACCGTCAATCTCTAGATATCATTATCTTGCGGAAGATCTAAGAATCCGCTTTCCAGGGGAAAGGATTAATCAGTCGGACCATGCGAAATCACTTCAGAACTAGGACGCTGAGCAAGATAGTGACAGAGAACGCTCCATTGCCTGCCTCGGCATTAGTCGAATCAGAGAGTCAAGCTCGCGCCGAGCCACGTAAGAAGATACATCTCGCATCACCGATCATCGACGCTGAGATGAAGGCGGCGGCCCTCGCCGCCCTCGAGAACGAGATGATGGTCATGGGCGAGAGTGTCTTCAAATTTGAGGAAGAGTTCGCTAAATACTGCGGCACGAAGTATGCAGTCTCTACTGCCTCCGGAACCGCAGCCCTCTCAATTACATTTCAATCTCTGAACATCGGACATGGCAATGAAGTCATTACGACCCCATTCTCCTTCATCGCGACAGCAAACTCAATTGTTCACGCGGGAGCGGATCCCATTTTCGCTGACGTTGAAGGCTCAGGAATGAACTTGAGCCCTCGCAAGACCCGAGCAAAGATCGGGTCCAAGACTCGTGCACTCATGCCTGTGCACCTGTACGGACACCCATCTCGAATTGATGAATTCCAGGACATTGCCGCCGAGTCAGGCCTTAGCCTGATTGAAGATGCTTGCCAGGCTCACGGCGCCGAATTCAAAGGACGAAAGATTGGTTCTGTCGGTGATGCCGGATGCTTCTCATTCTATCCCGCAAAGAACATGACCGTAGGAGGTGACGGGGGCATCATAACAACGAACAATGAGGAAATGGCCGATGCCGCACGGAGCATAAGAGATTGCGGCCGGGACAAGAATAGCAAATACTATCACGGTCGAATAGGCTTCACATCAAGGCTCAACACAGTCAACGCTGCCATCGGGAGAATCCAGCTGAAGAGACTGGAGGCTTGGAACGAGGCAAGAAGACGGATATCCGAACAATACAGAAGAGAGCTCGAAAATGTGCGAGACATCATTCTTCCACCTTTAGAGGCAAGTTTCGAGAAGGCCGTCTACCACTTGTTCGTAATCAGGACGAAATTCCGGGACCAAGTGAAAAACCGTCTGGCCGACAATGGTATCGAGACAGGCATACACTATCCCAGACCTATCCATCTACAAGCACCCTACAGGCAGAAGTACGGATATGCGGAAGGGGCGTTCCCGCTGAGCGAGTCGCTCTCAAACGAGGTCTTGAGCTTACCAATGTACCCGACCCTCGCCGAGAAAGAAGTGGTCCGGGTGTGCGAGGCTCTGAAGAAATCTCTAGTAGCCTAGTCCCTGA
>DASPWY010000015.1:0-3318 GCA_035637575.1 Bathyarchaeia archaeon | reverse complement strand
TCGTCCCGGCGGAAAGATGGTCATGTTGAGTTTCTCATAACAGTCTTCAAAATAGCTCGGGACCCGCTTCTCACTCTGGGACATGAGTTTGCTCACTTGGTAGACGACTTGAAGTCCGGGAAGGTTGGCAAGCCTCTCGGCCCCCCTGACGATTCACGTGAGAGGAAGTTTGACAACCAGGCTCTTCGAGATCTCAACGCATTCTGGATGCAAAGGAAGATAGGTGCCTCGAAACGTGACCAACAACTTGTCGGAACTCAAGATGCGATCCCAGAAGGATAAGGCCCAAGATTTTCGCGAACTTCACCATGGAAAACGGATCCTGATTCTTCCGAACGCATGGGACGTCCCAAGTGCACGCGTCTTTGAGAATGAAGGGTTCCCAGCGGTTGCAACATCTAGCGCGGGACTGATGGTATCTCTCGGCTACCCTGATGGCGAGGTGATGGGTCGTCCTGAATTCGTGTCGGCCGTCGAAAGAATAGCTAGGGTCCTGTCGGTCCCACTCTCGGTGGACATCGTCGCTGGATTTGGGAAGACCACTAAAGAAGTGGTCGCCACAGTCAGGACAATTTTGAAAGCGGGAGGAATCGGAATAAACATCGAAGACTTCGCTCATGCAACAAAGAAGCTCTTTCCCGCCGAGAAACAGGTCGAGAACGTCAAAGCGATCAGGAGACTCGGTGATATTGTGGGGGTTCCTCTCGTGATCAATGCTCGAACCGATGCGCTACGATTTGGAACAGGCGACGAGGAGGCGAAGTTCAAAGAAGCTGTTCATCGCGCCCTGGCGTACAGAGACGCAGGGGCCGATTGCGTCTATCCCATGGGTCTGACCGAACCGGCTTCGATCAGACGGTTTGTGAAGGAACTTGATTTTCCCATCAATGTCATGGTTAGGAAGGGGTTGCCTCCTGTCAGTGAGCTGGAGAGGCTCGGCGTTGCTCGCGTAAGCTTTGGCCCAAGTGCTTCGTATGCGACGATGGGTCTTTTGAAGCGTGCCTCCAAGGAAGTGTTGGAGAAAGGAACATATCAGAACCTTGTCGACGCTGCGATCAGCTTTGACGAGCTAAACAGCCTAGCTCTGCCGAGATTGGATTCCAGGAGTCAACAGCCCTAGAGAGGTTAATAATATGGCCCACAATTGTGCCAGAGAATTATTAACATTTCAGGTAATATTGATAAGTGCCCGTGACACTCAACCGTCATGAAGCGCGAGTTCAAGATCATACTCGCAGTTGTAATAGTTGGCGTCGCTATAGGTGGTGCCTACGCAACGAGTCGAATCCTAACTGGCCAGTCAAACTGTCAGCCTAGCGCTCCAGTTCTCGCAACGTTCTTTCCAGTCTATGATTTTGCACGACACATAGTCGCCGACACGACTGGCATATCCTTGCTGGTCCCTATGACAGTTGACGTCCACGACTTTACACCCGACGCCTGTTCCATCCAGCAGGTAGCCTCCGCAAGAGTCCTGATTTACAGCGGCGCGGGACTCGAACCATGGATCAGTCAGATAGTTACAGCGGCGCACAACCCGAACCTGGTTCTGGTAGACTCAAGTCAGGGAATAACCACGATCAACGTTCCTCCAGAGTGGCAAGCCGACGGGAGAGTCGTCGATCCCCACATCTGGCTGGACCCAGTAATCGCGAAACAACAAGTAAACAATATTCTTCAGGGCCTAATTAGGGCCTACCCGTCTAACAATGACACCTTCACTGCAAACACCAAGTCCTACGACCAACAACTAGATTATCTCAACTCGGCAATCATGAACGCCACAAACTTCCACGTCATCAAGACTCGGTACTTTGTCACATTCCACACAGCATTCGCGTACTTCGCGCAACGGTACAACCTCACACAGATTCCAGTCTTTGGACCATTCGAAGACTCTCCAACCGCTCAGGACATACAGAATGTCACCAGCGCGATTCAGTCCTACCAGTTATGCTACGTGGGTTACGAATCGCTAGAGAACCCAGCTATTCCACAAGCGATCGCAGCGAACACTCACGCTACTTTAGTCCACATGGACCCTATTGAGGGATTGACAATAGCCGAACAGGCCGCTGGAAAGACCTACATTGACCTGATGTACGAGGACCTCAACAATATTACGTTGGCGTTAGACACTGTCGGATGCTAGTCTCCAGAGGAACGCGATAGTCGCGCTGTCCGATGTCGCCGTCCAGTATCCCAACGGAGTCGTTGCCCTAGATAAGATCAATCTAGAGATTTTCGATAAAGACCTTATCGGCCTAATAGGACCTAATGGGGCTGGAAAATCCACTCTTCTGAGCGTCGTACTCGGACTGATCAAGCCAACCCGTGGGACGGTGAGGCTATTTGGTGATCCGGTCTCGCCTGAAAACCTTAGGCGTGTGGGGTATGTTCCACAGAAAGCCCAAGCCATGGATGTCAATTTCCCGGCAACTGTTTTTGAAATTGTTCTAATGGGGCGGATCCCTCAGGTCGGCATGGTTCACCGACTCCACCGGAAGGATCGTGAAAAGGTCGGACAAGTCCTGCAAACATTGGCAATCAGTGACCTGAAAGATCGAAAGATAGGCCAGCTTTCTGGAGGCCAGCAACAGCGGGTTTTCGTCGCCAAGGCCGTAGTGGGGGATCCGAAGCTACTGATACTAGACGAACCAACTAGCGGCGTGGACGCTCAATCCAAAAACGAGTTCTACACGATGCTCGAAAAGCTCAACCGTGACATGGGAATTACCATCATTCTGTCGTCCCACGATATCGCGACAGTGACGAAGCTAGCAAACAGAGTCGCCTGCATCAACACCTCACTATTTTTCTGCGGATCGACTTCTGAATTTGCCTCTAGCCCTGTAATCTCAAACGTCTATGGTTATCCCGTGGAGTTGATGCATCATACCCACCACCCTTGATCTATTCCTTTCACTTCTCGCTGCACGCTTTGTCCAGTATGCGTTTGTAATGGGAGTCATTATCGGGATCCTCAGCTCGATACTCAGCATTTTCATCGTGCTCAAGAGACTGTCACTGATTGGCGATGGTCTCTCTCACACCGCGTTTGGCGGATTGTCTCTTGGCTATTTCCTTAACATCGCATACTTCGTCGACATCGCGCCTATATGGGCCGGAACTATTGTGGTCGTTCTTGGTTCTGTCGGAATAACTAAGGCGATCCGATCAACAAAGATTTCGGGCGACGCAGCCGTCGCTCTGTTCCTCCAGCTCGGCCTCGCGTCGGGTATCATGCTGCTTAGCATTTCACGGGGGTTCGGGTTCAACGTAGAAACACTGCTCTTCGGTGACATACTGCTTGTCAAC
>DASPWY010000014.1:0-2748 GCA_035637575.1 Bathyarchaeia archaeon | reverse complement strand
TGAAGCTTGCAGCTCGACGGAAATATCCGGGCCTTTCAGCTCTTCTTTTCCGGGCTTTGGCCGCGTACGCCTCGAATCTCTTGCCAGATGTCGGCCAGAATATCCGGTCCCCTGCCACTAGGATGAGCGAAGGGATCAGTGTTAGACTTACTAGAAGAGCGATTAGGACGCCGAATCCGAGACCGACGCCGATGGATCTGAGGAGGGTGAAGCTTGTTAACGTCATTGCGCCGAAGGCGATTATGACGGTGGTTGCGCTGGTGGCGATGCTCTCTCCTGACCAAGTGATGGATGTCTGGACCGCTCGGGCCTTGTCACGTCCTTCGACTCGTTCCTCACGATAACGGGCCATTAGGAAGATAGCGTAGTCGGTGCCAACCCCGAGCATTATCGTAAACAGGAATGTTGTGGTAGTATCCTGGATGGGGATGACGTATTTGCCAATGAGGTAGAGTCCCCCCTCAGCCATCAGCAACGCCATTCCGACGGTAGCAAGTGGCACGAAGGGAGTGACGATTGCAAGGAAAAACAGCCCGGCTAGAACGAGGATGGCGCCGACCGTGACGGGTTCAATGCGGCCCAAATCGGCCGCGCTTCCCAGAGAAGAGTCGGCGGTTGTGGCTAGGTCACCTGTGACATATGTATGTAAGGGTTCAGAATCGCTGGCTTTGAGTTGGGAAATGATGTTCCGCATGGTCACCACATTCTTCAATATCGGGTCCGTATCGGCTGAGCCGAACGAGCCGGGAGCCTGGGAGAAGGTCACTAGAATGATCATTGCGATCTTGTTCGGGCTGATGAAATTCTGGATAATCGTAGGGGGGATCAGTGGGGGATATTGAGAGAGGGTTTCATGCCATACGGTTTGATTCGCCTTTGATTGCGCCACAGGGTAGCTGTAGTTTTGCAAGTAATACAACGTGAGGGCTGTTCTTTCTAGGCTGTAGATTGTGGTGACGTTCTCAAGGCTGTTGAGGACTCCGGGCGCTAGAAGATTTCTTTCTAGACGGAGAGTGAAGATCTTAGTTGCGTTGTCGGTGACATCGTTTCCTTGGAGGAGAATTATGGCGCTTGCATTAGACTGGGGATGGGGAAATTCTTGAGCCATAAGATTCTGGGCTAGCGCAGACTGAGAGGAACTGGATTGTCCGCCGCTAGTGTTTGAAGTAGTGACTTGAGAGAGTTGTTGAGATAACGGAAAACTTGCTGCAAATAGCAGAATCCAAAAGACGATTATGAGCTTGTATCTTCTTCCTACGAAGGAACCGATTCTCGCGAACGTTGGGACACGGGGTCCCGGTGACATCGGGACTCCAAGTCTCTTGGAGACTACGTATCCTGCACCCCCTGCGACGATAAGAAGGCCGATCGCGGCTAAGATTATTGTGCCAAGATTGTCTGAGACGTATTGGCGGAGGTACCGGTTGTTCTGGTAATCAAGGATCAGGGCAGCGAACTCGGCGAGAGATATTATGAGGACAAGTACGAAGATTCCGACCAATCGGGCCTGGGAAGAACCGGTCCTGCTCGTCATGGACCCTCGAGGCCATACTCAAGACGAGTGCAACGCGAACGGGAAGTCAAGAGGATAACTGATTCTGATTTGCTAGACTATTTACGCGTGATTTCGCTGGGATGAGAAATCCGTCGAGGGCAGTTCAGGTTATTACCGCTCGCGGATGCTCGGCTTCTCTGCTTTGTCTCCACACAGTGTTAGTAAGATTTCCGAGAGTATCAGAAAATTTGAATTAGTTGCAGTTCAACGAGTTTCTTAGATTTTCCCGCGTGCCTCTTCGTTAGTCGTAGAAGCGCTTGCAGTTGCAGACTCTACGGGACTCCTAATCTTGATGATCTTCAACGTTCGGACTGCCAAGCTCGCCATCATCGCCCTCGTGACCCGCTTGTCCATGATGGGCGTGCACCGCGAAGAACTCCATCATTGGTGCCGCGTTTCTATCGTTGTTTGTCAGTGGAGGTAAGTTCCAGACAGTCTCCAGGGTCTTCAAGAATGAATAGTGGTTGTACCGGTTGGTCGATTGGAAGTTGGTATTGACAAAGCGCCCGGCCCAGAGTGCGTACACGCAATCCAGTGAGCTGCCATTGATAGGACAGTATCCGTTGCCCTCGTCAAACGTGATGAACAACGCGGCCTTTTGGTGCTTGAAGAGACTGCTGTTCAAGATGTTGGGAACAACCTGGGAGAGATAGGTGTCCCCAGTGGAAACAGGACAATCGTGTATATCGTTACAGAGATTGGGAGTTAGCCACATCAGATTTGACGCGGTGGAGGGCGAGCCTAGGTCTGAAAGAAAGAGGTCGTCAGGGCCACCTTTTCCTCCCGAGTTAGCAGGGACGATTCTCGAGCACCGGGCGGTGCTGTTGACTATGTCATCGAAATAGACGAAGGGATCATGTCGAGCTGTATAATTGCCGGTTCCAACATCGCCCAAGAAACAGTTTCCTGGGGAGCAGTGGGATCCGCAGCTGACAGGATAGTCTTCCATGTAGGCCTTCCATGAGAGTCCTCGATGCTCCAAGCTGTCGACAAGGTTCGAGGAGTTACCTGCACCGCATCCAGGTTTCGGGCTGCAATCAGTCGTGCTCCAAGATGCAAAATCCTGCCCCGAGATAAGCGACAGGTAGTTTGGCAGGCTTGGATGGTTGACTGCAGTATAGTTTGTGGCGAGCGCGTACGAGGAAGCCAATTGGTTCATAAAAAGAGCGGAAGGATTGTTGATGATGTCTCCG
>DASPWY010000013.1:0-3162 GCA_035637575.1 Bathyarchaeia archaeon | reverse complement strand
CGGACCATGTCTGTTACTGCGATTCCGACTCTGATCCTTCGGGTCCCCGCGGCTATTGCGGCAAGAGTCGTGATAGGTTCTGGCGCAGCTGCAGCTTCTGTCCCGTAGAGCAGATGATCGTCTATGAGGACACTGTCGAAGCCCTGTTTCTCACAGAACTGTGCACGCTTGACGATGTTCCGAAAGGGCTCGTTGGCCGAGAGAAAGATCCGGCAACCGAACTTAACTGACTTTTTCACACTTCAGCCACTAATGTTGTTGACGCCCTTTCGTCCTCTTCTTTCGCTCAGTAGAATTGTTAATGAGAACTAAGTCTGAGGTATGGTGACGCCCTGCTTGAAACCGTTTTCTCGCCACTTCCAACAATCTCGGGGTCGAGATGCCAGGGTTCCGATTCCTGATGGATTCCATCGTTATTCTAGCGATTGAATTGGACATTTCCAGGGCAAGGTCGACGCGTTCCTCAGGGCTCATTCTCTGGAACCGATGATTCCGGCGAGACGGTGGTGCCCTGTACTCGACGCCCCTCAGCCAATCCTCACCCTTGCCCGAGAAGAACTATGGGTCCGAAATAAAAGATGCGAGGCCAGAAGCTACAAACTTACGCGTGGTCTTGGATTCTCAAGGATGTCCAGACGATGTTTTGGAAAGGTCGTTGGCTGCCTGGAAGATTCGGCATCTGAACTTTAGGGTCTTACTCGAGAGTAGACGAGGACCATTGAATACCCGATTTCCGTGTAGAATAGAATGTCTACACCGAGAGAAAGCCAGTCAATATTGACCCCAACAATCTTACTCATATCGCACAGAGGGCAGCGGGCCAATGAGCCCACCGGGCACACTATCAAAGGACACATCTGATACACGAGTCTTGCCCAAGGAGCAGGAAACCCTCCCAACCCATATGAGATGTAGAGATAGCCAGTCGCCCACGTAACCAGAACTGCGAGAAGAGGAATGATCACAGCGACCAAGACCCAGAATCTGAAGGGGTCCCAGACGAGCGGATTCTTCACAAACTCGTAATGTATCCCTTCAGACTATTAGAGCCAGGGTTCAGATCAGCCTGTTCTGAGGACCAGACAGAATCTGGTGAGATGAACGAGTCTATTGCTTAGAGCCTGATTCTTCACGCTTCAGCTAGCACGAGTCTACGCTCAGCCATCTCAACAATAACCTTCTCCACCTTCATATGATGAATACGACGATGAACCGTCAACAACGTAAGACAATCCACACAGACATGAACAGTACGATGATCAGCCTCCAACACAACAACCTCAGCCTCAGGCCGAACCTCAAACCTAAAACCGCAAGTCACAGCCAAAACAGACTCATCCCCAGTTACTCTAATGGCCTCAGCTCGCCCCCTTAAGCGTTGACGATCTCCTTCGTATCTCCTATCGGGACCCTCTCTTGCGAGTTCTTCCATAAGCCCAAAGCATGATCGATATGACAACGCCGAAGAACGAAATCACTCTCGCGAGTGTATCGTATTCATTTGGTGTCAGAAAGGTAAACGAAGCGAGTAAAATAGCCGCAGTCACTGCAAATGATAACAATACGACGAATACGAGATTTCTGCGCAAGATCACTTTCCTTGTGCATTGATGCCGCAGTCTTGGTGCGAGAGCTCCCCGCTACAGTTCGGACAGTTCGTGCTTCATCACTGCTCCGCTTTGAGAAAGTTCTCCCATTCAGAACTGGAAGTGAAATTGCTGAATCCTGGTTTTGATTGGATGAAGTCGTGCACTATTCCAGTCGGTCTAAACTTTGCACTAATTCTCCCCGCCACTTCATCGGCACCTCTTTCTGTACCAGATACGACCATCATTCGCACCTTTTTCGTTATGCCTTTGACCAAAGTATCGAGGAAATCATTCTCGTTGGCTCGCCATCCGATAATGAGAACCTTGGTCACCTGACGTAGACAGTCTTCCAGAACCTTCCAGTGCTCTTGTGGGCATTCGTAACGTTGTTTGTGTTCCACGGGAATCGCAAGTGCAGGGAAGTAGGGTCTCTGATGGGGCCTTGCAAACGGATCATCCGAAACGGTTTCGTAGGATTCAGCGTCAACATCGAGGGAGGCTACGCTTGCGATGATGTCGGAGATCAAGTCTTGGCTATTCCCTCTGTGCGACTGGAAGTTCCGAATTGGGTGCCCCCAGTTTATTGAGCCATGGGGCTTGATCACCTTGTAGTCACTCGATATGTAGTCAGGAATCGTGTTTAGAGGGACTCCAACGAGGCTATCGATGATAGCGTGCTCAAGAAGTGTGTCGTAGTTGAATGTAACCAAGCATATCTTTTCGCCCTGAACTCGCTGAGCTTCGATTTGGTCCAACAAGGTCTGGTAATTTGTGACACCCTTAGTGACCTGATCCGTCCAATCGTATTGACATCGTGCAAGCATGAGATTCAGATAGTACCGAACCGAAACCAATTGGGTCCGTCTCGCAGGATGCCGAGTCTCTTCGCTCTGGAATTTTTCTAGGACATTCTCTACGTTAACGTCCTGCCGTTGAAGACGCTGAATCAAAGGCTGGCATTTCGGGAAGAGCCGGTAATAATTTCCAAACCTACTGTCGAATAGTCCATTCGCAAGTGGCAGTCTGAGATTGTTCACGTTTGGAGGAGGGAGTCGCTCGTATGAATCCCAGGATGCTCCCGCACCAAAGATAACCATCAGCACTTGTGAAAACTCTCACTCTTCAGCACGTGTCCTCCTAAGAGGCAACGAGGGAAAGTACACCAGTTCGCCATATTCTCTAGTCTCTCGACGATGCTCTTCTTCTTCAAGCCGCGAGAAGGCCAGCTGTGATTAACAGTTTCGTCCTCGTGTCTGAGCAATAGCTGGTCGATAGCTCAACCTCGCAGATGTCGAGTCAGCGGAGCGACTGGCGCGAACGACTACACGCCAACCCCTCACGAATGGAACAAGAACTCGCAGTCAAACTACAAGAAGACGGAATACAATACCAGACACAGGTCGAGATACCAGTAACCACAGCCGACTTCTACTTCCCGCTTGAACCTCGACCGTTGCTCGTGTTTGTCGACGGCCAGGTCCATCTTGGAACAACTCGGATGGCAAAGGACGAAGAACTACGATCAGTAATCCGGAAGAGAGGATACAGAATCCTGGAATTGTACTACGACAAT
>DASPWY010000012.1:0-8161 GCA_035637575.1 Bathyarchaeia archaeon | reverse complement strand
TACGAGGTCAAGAAGAGCCACGTGCCGTTTGCCTTGGCAATAATCTGATTCTGGTGATTCGTCAGGACCGCTTCCGCAAAGGCGACCCTTTTTCCTCGTTTCGCCACGATCCCTTCTGCTCTCAACGATCCCTTGATGTGTGGTCTGAAGAAACTTATCTTCATCTCCATGGTTGTAAAGTCCTCGTCTGGAGATATTGTGGTGGAAATGGCTATTCCCATAGCTGCATCTGCGATGTCGGCCATTACTCCTCCGTGCATGGTGGCTGACATGTTGTGGAGCTGCTCGTCGACATCCATTTCGACCAGGGAGCGTCCCTCGGAGAGCTCGAGTATCTTGATCCCAAGGGTCTTCGTCGCCGGACTGGGATAGGTTCCAGTCTTCCAAGCGTGGTAGACTTTCTCCTTGATTCCCTTCATGCTGGAGGTCGGCTGTGGCTCTCCGTAATATTGGTTGGGCCGGGCCGTTCAAATTGAAGATTTATCTCGGGATGGTTATGTCCATGGTCATGAATTGTCTTCCAGAAAAGGATCTGAGAATGCGCGGCGTGACATCAGGATAGCTCTTGAGAGAATACGTCGAGACATGGATCATGCTCGAAGAGATCTCGCCTCTGCAAGCAAGACTTGGGTTAATTCGACTACCAAGTTTGTGCAAGACAAGGCTCCGAAGGTCTCTGCCACCATAGACGAGACTCTAGAGAAGACCTCTGAAATGTTCAAGCGAACGATGAACACGATCGATGCGGAAACGAAGACACAACAGGTCAAGCTTCTACGAACATACAAATCATTTCTGTCCAAACAGGTCGATGTGATAGAGAAGCGATTGAAGAGGCTCGAGGGGTAGCCTGAGTTCTACGAGGTGGGGCCTGGGCTCACTTCTGCTGAAGATGAGTCAGCCGGGAGGGCCGCCTTCGTCTTCCGAATTCTAGTGTATGCGAAAAATACCAAGAGGCCGAAGCCCATCCATATGCTGCCGAAGACTCTTCCAAGCGGATGGAGAATAACTACCAGAAGCCAGATCGTTAGGTCCGCGATGATGCATAGCACCCCAATGATCGGAATCGAATACTGCTCATTGCTATCCGATGTTTCGCTGGGTTTCCTCCAGAATGGCTTGATGTTGATGCTTCCAGGAGTCTTGAATGGACGAAAGATTGCCTTCTCTTTATTTCTGAGGGAGATTAGGCTTAGGCCGACGATCACGTAGGCGATTAGTGCCCCGAAATTGTACAGCTCCGCGACAAGGCTGAGTTCTCCCGAAAAGGCTAGGGCAACGGATATGGAGGAGAAGGCCACGATTGAGATGAAGGGAGTGCTGTACTTTTTGTGGAGTTTTCCAAACGTCTTCGGTATTACTCCGTCTTGGCTCATCGCGTAGCTTATTCGAGACGCTCCGACTATTCCCGCGTTGCAAGCTACTAGAAGGACGGACATGCCCAAGAAGGCTGCGAGGCCAGCAAGAATCCAGCCGTTCGGGAGAGCGAGCGCGAGGAAAGCTACCGGGTCGTTAATGCTGGTTGGATTGTCCACGAAATCCTGGAAGCTTCTCACTCCGAGTGCGAGAGTTGAGAAGGAAAGCGTGGCCACCACAACGGCTGCGCTGATCAGAAATACGGCTCTTGGGATATTCTTAGCTGGTCTTCTGGTTTCTCCCGCGGTCTGGGATATGACTTCTATCCCGAGATAGGAGGACATGGCTATGGTGATCGCATAGAGGAAGTTGGGAACTGTCGGAGAGGTTCCGAAGTGAATCGTATTGAGGCCGGGTCTATAGGAAAACAAGTAGCCAGTGACTAGGATGGTGGCTACTCCAACTATGTTGAACAGGACGAGGAAGTACGAGAATTTGGCTGACTCACCTATTCCAAAAATATTGAGGCTCATCAGAAGCAGTATTGCGGCCGCTGTCGCCCCTCCGATTAATAGTGGTCCATTGAGTTGTGGAATAAGATAGCCTAGGTAGCCGATGGCGGCTAGGGCAGATATGGCGGTGGTGACGACGTAGTCGAGGAGCAGTGCCCAGGCTGCGAGGAAAGCGATTTTTTGTCCGAAGGCCTTTCTGGCGTATACGAATGCACCCCCTGCTTGGTGGTAGGAGCTCGAGAGTTCTGCGTAGCAGAGGGCTGTGAGAATGTAGGCTATTGTTGCGAAGAGGTATGCGTATGTTGCGGCTGCACCCGCGTAGATCACGACGAGGCCCAGAGTGAAGTAGATCCCTTCTGCTACATCGGCGTAGCCAAAGGCAAAGTTGCCCAGAATGCCGATGTTTCGCCTAAGTCCTTGTCTTCTGCGCCCGGCAGGTCTCTGGGCGGGCTGTGTCAAACAGAAGTTCCTCAGTTATCCTTTAGAGCCCTGAAACTGCTGGGTGCTCCAAAGGAATGATATTTGAGACTATTTGGGCCTAGTTCCTCTTGGAGAGAAGTTCGTAGAACTTCTTCTGAACTTCAGAAATTATCTGGTCCCGTTTGGCAGGGTTGGCGATCTGTAGGAGGAGGACAAGCTGGGTCTCTTGGGGAGTTACTTGGGTAACGCGGACTTGGGGGATCGTGTCTGGAAGTAGGTCGACCCTGATGTCCTCAGCGATGTGTAGCAGTTGATCCTCAATTTTCGTCAGGTCTACCTCTGTGCTGACTGCGACTGGTATTTGGATGCGGAGGGCTCCTGAGCGGGTGCGATTGATAACAGATCTTCTCAACAATGTCGAGTTCGGGATGATGACTATTTCGTTGTCTGGTGTAAGGATCTTTGATTGTATCAGATTTCTCTCGATTACTCGTCCGTAGTAGTCTTGCACTTCGATCCATTCTCCTACCTTAAACGGCTGGAATGTGGACACGAACTGGGACGCGGCCATGTCAGCAAGAATGTTCCTGTAGGCCACGATCATCGCGAGACCCCCGAGGGAGAGTAGCGCGACTAGTAGGAGTATGTTGACGTTGAGTGTGTTGAGTATGTAGAAGGCGCCGAATATCCTGATGGACCACGTTCCTATCTGCTGCAGGCTGACTATCAATCCAGATGGGACAGTGCCTGCTATTCTTGTAATGATGCTCCTGTACACCCGGACGACTGAGAAGGTGAGTACGAGAATGAGTATTATGGTGAGGATCTGCTCGGCGGGCGGACTGGTGAACAGGTCGAATATGTTGGAGGCCACTCTTTGTCCAGCCCTTCCCCGAAGGGTGTTAGGCTGTTTCGCTTGACCTTAAGAGTTCCACGGTTCGCGCGACAGATGGCGCGTCGCCTAGCAGTAGAACCTTGTCTCCGGATTTCAGTTCGAGCTCGGGTTCGGGGAAGACGTAGCTGCTGTCTCTACATACTAGGGCGACTCTGCATTTCTCTGGCATCTGTATCTCATGAATCTTCTTTCCGATCAATGTCGCATTGAGCGGGATTATTGTCTCGGCGACTCGCAGGTCGAGTTCCGACCGGTACATGAGTGTGACCGCGCGGTCTCTCTCTAGCATGTTTTCGAGATCTTTGAGGGCTAGCTCTGCGGGGCATATGACCATGTCAGCACCCGCTTCCCTCAGCCGTTCCTTGTTCTTGGGGCTGTTTGCCACAGCGATAATGCGTGGAACGCCAAACTCCTTCTTCGCCTGTCTAGTCGCGGCCAGGTTGACTCTGTCGTCGTCCGTTGTAACTATGACTATGTCCGCTTGTGAGGCCTCTGCCAGCTTGAGAACGTCAGGCTTGGAGCCATCGGCGTTTAGAATGGTAGCATCAGAGTTGGTGGATGCTTCCTTGCAGCGCTCCTGCTTCTTCTCTATAACGGTCAGTCGATTGTCATCGCTGCTCGAGAGGTACCGAATAAGGTGCATTCCTATCCTCCCAGCTCCGATGATTAGCGCTCTCAACTAATTCCCGGCCTTCTGATTGTAAACACGACTATTCCAGATAACCGTCACCTGCCCCGTGGATTGTAATAACCTTGGGGTTAAATCCGCGGTCTTCTAGTGCCCGAATTCTGGGGTAAGTTAACAAAAAGCGCCTAGAACAAAGCCAGAACAATAATCAAAGCTCATTGCGTTCTCATGGTTATTTTGCTGCTTACCTCTAGGAGGAAGTCAACCTTCGATGGCTAACGAAGGGGCATATTCCACATCCTGAGATGGACTTCTCGTTCAGATCAAGCTCAGATCAACGATCTGGGAGGGGCTTTTCATATGGTGCCCACTTCAAGCGTGCATTGCTACAGTTGGAGACTGGTCGAAAAACGGCTGACTTCCCTGTTCCACGCGACAATTCCGGAATCTCGCCTAGAAACGTTTCAGATGGCGAGTGGACCCTTCCAGGAATTTAGAAAAAAATATTTCCCGCGACACAAAACTGCCGTTTGGGAGAACCCTCCCAGAAATCACTCCGAATCGTCTCGCTTGCCAAGCCCTCAGAACGAGTCCGGGCATTCTCCATATCGGCGAAATTAGCGAGAGGCGTCACGTTCATCCTTTGATGATGTGCTTCGAGATTATCAATCTCATTATTTCAGAGGTCCCTTCGCCGACCGTGTTGAGCCTAGAATCTCGCCAGTGTCGATGTACATCGAATTCATCCGCATATCCATAACCTCCGTGTATCTGAATCGCCTCGTCGCAGACTCTCAACCCGTGCTCGCTCGCAAAGACTTTCGCTTGGGCAGCCTCAGACTCGAACGGTTTCCCCTGGTCCTTCAAATATGCGGCCCGGTAGACCATCATTCTCGACGCGTTGATATCCGTCAACATGTCCGCGAGCTTGGACTGTATCATCTCAAAGTCTGAGAGCGGTTTGCCGAACGCAATCCGGTCCTTACTGTACCTGACCGCCTTGTCAAAAGCAGCCCGAGCAATCCCAGTGGAAATAGCCCCCACAGTCACTCGTCCTCCAAACAGCATCTTCTTCGCATATTCGAAGCCCTCTCCCTCGATACCGACAAGGCTCTCCTTCGGAACATTAGCATTCTCGAAAACAACCTCCGCGGTAACCGAGCCTCTGTAACCCAGCTTGTCGATATGCTTACTAGACTTCGCAGACCTTGCGTCAACGAGGAATGCCGAGGGCCCTTTCGGCGTCTTGGCGAAGAGGAAGTAGAGGTCGCAGTAACCGCCATTTGTGGTGAACATCTTCGTACCATTCACCACCCATTGTCCACCTTCGAGACGGGCGGTGGTCTGCAGATTACGCGCATCAGAGCCCGCGCCAGGCTCGGTTAATGAGAAACCAGCGAACTTCTTACCGCTTATCATCTGAGGAAGATACTCCTTCTTCTGACCAGGATTACTGAACTGACGAACGCCCTCGCAACATGTCCCGTGAATGGCGAGTGATAGAGCGGTACTGGCGCAAGCCTTCCCGCACATCTCCATCGCGGCGACGTAGATCGGCCAGGGAAGTTCCAGTCCACCAAAATCTTTGGGAAAGCCCATACTGGTGAATCCCTGCTCGAAGAGTTTCCGAATGTTCTCACGAGGAAACTCTGCCTTCAAGTCAGTCTGGCGAGCTGTCGGCTCGATCTCCTTCTCGAAGAAATCGCCCAACGACTCAAGGAGGAGCAGATAATCTTCAGAAGCTGACCCGTACATCATCTGAACGAGTTCTTTCTGTTCCGGACCAAAGAAACCGACCATCGAGACTCTCCGACCGTCGGCCATTTCCTTGGTCCGTTTAATCTTTAGTACAACACGTTTTTCAGCACCGCACCTGCTCAATCCTCATGATCTTGAACCACTGGCGCTTATCTACGGCGAGGATCTCTGGCATTATTATTCTCGCCGCAATCGGGATCATTTCCTTCGGTGGGGCAAGCTGGAATCACGCGCTAGTTCTCGATAGATCGGTCTCTGGCCAGCCTCTTCTCATACCTCAAGGCCCCATGGGAGTGACAAGCGCTACAGCCGGCGACCCTTACTGGTTCCAAGTAGGAGCGATCGGCGATTCAGGCATTTACAAGAGCGTAGGCGCAAGTGTAATGATCAGGACTGTATACGACAAGGTCAACAATGATGCGCACTCTTACTGGGTCGGTAGCATACTGGCTAACGGGGCGTTCGTCCAGGTCGGATATTACAATGGGCTAACCACAACTAACCAGTACTATTGTTGCGCATGGTTCTACGAATTCTTCCCGGCAGGAAACACGAATTCTCCACCGATAATTGGTCCTGCGGGATCAGCCGGCCCAATCGGATCATGGCACACCTACACCATGAACTACACTGGAAATGGAGTCTGGTCATTCTACATGGATAACCAGTTCCTAGGGTCCAGCCCAACGCAAGGACAACAGTACTATCTGGGACCCGGTGACACCGATTCAGGGAGTCACCCGGCTGCGGTACTTGCAGAGGTCGCACAGACTACGTCAAACACGGACGTTATTGGCCCTGCGGAATTCAAGAATTTCATGTACGAAACGAACCCAAGAGCTTGGCAGTTAGTCCAGATTGGAAAGGTCCACATTGGCTACGGCGCGACAAGCTCCATGAACCTCGCAAATCCCTACAGTGTCGCAGAAGTGTCGGGAAAACAGAACGACTTCTTGACAGGCAGCGACATACCATATCCTGGTCCAGACGAATGCGGGAGCCCGGCATACTACAGTCCGACTAATCCCTCCAATCTGTGGCCAGGGAGCGCAGTCCAGTGTGTCGGAAACACCGCAACAATACCTAGCCTCTCTTTCGATGACGTGGATGGGAACGGTCTCACGCCAACCTGGATCTCGTTGTCTGACTCGACAGGCTTCGAGATATTCCTCACCACATATCAGAGCCAGAATGTTCTTCCGCCGTCAGGGCAGTGGATGATCAACCAGGTCTCGTGGCACGCCACCAACGTGGCAACCGGAGCAGTGGTCAACTCAACCGCGACCAGTCAGATCGTCCCAACCAATGTCTTTTCGGTCACGATGCACGTGGTCGGATACTTCTACTCACTTCCGGTCGAGAACACGACGGTCATAATGTATCTACCAGACTCAACCAACGAGACAGCAAAGACTGACAATAATGGTCAAGTGGTCTTCACACAGCTACCGACTGCGATCTACACCTTCCACGTTACGGTCCCTTACGGAATACCTTCAACGACAACGCAGACAATCAGCAGTGGGGGATCCATCGTGGCCAAAGTCTTCAGTCTTCCAGAACTGATCACACTAATCATACCACCGATACTAGTCGCCATTGTGGTAGCAATCGCTGTCGCGAGAAAGGAGAGACAGCGGCAAGCGATGATTCAAACACAAGCAATTCCTGGGCCGGCTTTCGGATCAAGCTTCTGCCGGTCATGCGGGCAGCCGCTTTCGCCCACCGCTAATTTCTGCACTAGTTGCGGAACACCACGAATCATGACGCAGTAGCCATTTTCCCACGGAAGTCTTATAGTAAACAGTTCATTGCCGATTTTCCCGATGGGTTCTTGCCCTTCCAGATAGGAATCGTTGGGGTAGGCTACGCTGGCTTCGACTCAATGACCCCCGGACTCTCGACCCGGGAACTGATGTTTGAAGCTGCAACTCGCGCCTATGAGGATGCGGGAATAGATCCTCGGAAGGACGTTCAGAGCTTTGTCTGCTGTACCGAGGATTTCTGGGAAGGAATCAGCATTACAGACGAGTATATGCCTGACCAGTTGGGCGCGGTTCTACGACCACTATGCACTATCTCCTCAGATGGAATAGTCGGACTAGCTACCGCATGTATGCATATCATGTCTGGTGTCGCTGATGTCGCGGTCGTAGAGTCTCACAGCAAGATTTCCGATGTCGTGAACCCCGAGGAAATAGCCAGTTTCGCCTACGACCCAGTCTATACTCATCACCACTTCGACGCCGATCCCAGATTCCTTGCAGGAATGGAGATGGCTCGATATCTCAAGGAGACCGGCACCAAGAGAGAGTACTGCGCCCAGGTCGCGGTCAAGAACAAGAAGAATGCATTATCAAACTCTCGAGGCGTTTACGGAGCCAATATCGACAAGGGAATAGTAATGAACTCACAGGTCGCCGTCTCTCCCTTGACCGAACTGGAGTCAAGTAAGGGAATCGACGCCAGCATCGTTTTCGTTCTAGCATCCGCCCAGAAGGCCCGGAAACTCGGAGACAATACAGTCTGGATAAGGGGAATCGGATGGAGCTCTGACACACCCGTAGTTGAAGACAGAGATCTTGCGCGAGC
>DASPWY010000011.1:0-2108 GCA_035637575.1 Bathyarchaeia archaeon | reverse complement strand
TGTGATTGGCTCCGCATCCCTGCTCGGAAGTTTTGGAATATTCAGGATGGCAAGATGGGGTCTTTGGTTGGGGCTGCTTCTATTTCCTCTCCAGATCGTCGCCCCTTCCGCTACGCTTTTGACAGTGATATCTTACCCGGGGGTCTGGCAGCAGCCGATCGCTATCGCCTTCGTAGCGTCCCTGTTCGTGCTGATGTTCTTCGCCTCTCTGACATTTCTACTGGTCCTTGACAAGCGACGTAGCTTCAACTAAGTTATCCGTGGCCTGCTGAGCCGTCGAAGGCGCGGCGGCGGTAGGGGATTCTGTCGCGTTTGCCTTTGTCTTGTTGGAGTAGCATCGCGCGCAGGAGGTCATGGGTCTTCGGCCCTTCGTTCTTGCTTGGACGAGTTGGAATCCGCAGATCTTGCAATTGGTCTGGGTTATGGAGAGGTTTCCGAATTGGGGAAGCGGCAAAGTGAACCTGCATCCATTCTGGTATCCAGTGCAGCCGATGAATCTCTTGCCGGAGGTTCGGCTTCGAATAATCTTCAGTTTTGATCCGCATTGGGGACATGGATAGTCGAAGGTGAGCCTGGCGATTCTCTGAGATACTACAACTTCTGCTAGCTGGGACCCTATCTCGTCCTCTCTTGCGATCAGATCCAGCATTATTGGCCGGAGATGGTCCAGAGTCTCGGCTATGACGTGGCTTCTAGTGATTTGGAGTGTCTGAATGTTGTCCATCGCGGTTTCAAGGTTGGCTGTGAATGCTGGGTCGATTATGAGCGGACAGTACTTGTTGAGGAGGTTGATGAGCTTGAGAGCGACGGGAGTCGCTTCTATCCGGATGTTCTTGATGTAGCTTCGTCGATATAGAATCTCGATGATCTCAGCCCTTGTAGCCTTGGTCCCGATGTTCTCCTCCTCCATCTTTCGGAGGAGACTGCTAGGGTTGTATCTTGGCGGAGGCTCGGTGAACTTCGGCGTTGCTTGGATCTTTGTGATCGGTGTCTTGTCGCCGACTTTGAGGTCCGGGAGGTTCTGGGACTCGTCTGACGCATAGGGTCTGTAGAATTGGATCCAGCCCTCTCTTAGGAGACGGGTTCCGCGGAGGAAGAATCTATGCGGGTCTTTCTTGAGAGTTAGCTTTGAGCTTTCTCGAAGGCTGGGCTCGGCGAAAGCGGACATGAAACGTTTGATGATTAGGTTGAGGAGGTTTGCTTCAGGCTGGATGAGAGCCCGCTTGGGCGACTCTCCAGTAGGATATACTGCTGGGTGGGCGGGATCATCCTTGGGACCTTGATTGGGGTGAAGCGAGTTTTGGAGTGTCAGCTTTGTTGCGAGCGTTCGATATTGAGCCATACTTGCGATGCCGTGGAGAATTTCCGAGTATCCGATGTCTGGGGGAAGCTTCTGGCTGGAGGTTCGTGGATAGGAGATTAGCGCTTCTAGGTACAGTTTCTCGGCTAGGGCTAGGGTTCTGGAGGGGGTGTATCCGAAGTGTCTGTAGGCTTCCGATTGTAGGCTGGAGAGGTCGAACGGGTAGGGCGGGCTCTGCTGAATATTTCGAGACTCAGTAGTTTCGACTTCAAGAATGCAATTCTTGCAATCTCTCACTACTAATTCTGCTTCGGCAAGGGTAGAGATCTTTTCTTTCTCGTATTCCAGCGTGTACTCTTGCCCGTTCTGTGTTAGCGTTGCGTCAATTGTCCAGAACGGTGTCGGGGTAAAAGATTGGATCTCTTCTTCTCTGTCAACGACGAACTTCAGTGTCGGACCTTGGACTCTGCCGGTGGAGAGGATTGAGTAGCCGCGGTTCTGTTTGAGGGCTGATTCTGTTAGGAGCCGGGAGAGATTAATTCCGTAGAGCCAGTCGAGTTCGTGTCGAGTGCGGCCGGCCTCGACGAGTTGTATGTCGAGGTGGGGTGCGAGAGTCTTGTATGCGGATGTGAGTTCTTTCTCGGTAATGGTGCTGAACTTCATCCGTTGAGCCTTCGAGTCGGCGCCGTGACAGGCGTATCGTAGGATTGTGTATCCGATAAGCGAGCCTTCGAGATCATAGTCGCATGCGTTGATGTAGCGGTCAGCCTTGTTGGCGAGTGAGCTGATAACCTGTATCCATCGGCCT
>DASPWY010000010.1:0-2336 GCA_035637575.1 Bathyarchaeia archaeon | reverse complement strand
GCTGTGTCCTTGACAACGCCAACATCTCCTATCCGTATAGGCCATCTGGCGACTCGGCGGCCAGTCGCTATGATGACATCTCCCACCGCTTGCTGGCTCAACATCTTTTTTACGGCTCGGACTCCAGGATTGAATCGTTCGATGAACCCGACCAGCAGCTTCACACCTGCCTTCCTTGCCGACTTGACAAGCCTCTCTGCTGAGCGCTCATCTCCGGTCATCGGCTTCTCGACCAGAAGATTCTTGCCGGCCTCAATTGCCAATGATCCAACTCTCAGATGAGTTTTCGTCGGGGTGCAGACCGTGACTGCGTCGAGGGTAGGAACTCGGAGGAACTTGTTCAGGTCAGTGTGCCATTGGACACCGTACTTGGTGCCGATCTCCTTCGCCCGCTTCTCGTCCTTCTCGCAAACGGCGACTAGATCTGCCATTCGGCTCTGGTGAAGAACTCGGACCTGGTTTTCACCCCAGAAGCCTGTGCCAATAACCCCTACGCCAACGCGTTTCAACCGTCGAGAGTGCCTCTTCCTATAGTCGTATAGAAGAGGCCGGCCTTCTCAACATTTGAAGCTTCCAGAACTCTAGTCAGATCACAGATCGCCCCCGGTCGATTCATTTCGGCTGCAAGTTGATCCGGATCAAGCTCGGTGGCGGATGATTTCGGAAGTGCAACTACGGTGCAGTTCGCCTTCGCGACTGCTCGCAGGAGGCTACTCTCGACCCGAGCATGGTCCCCGACCATCTGTGCCCAGGGCTGTGACCCAGTCTCACCGGGGTAAAGTGATACTCGTGCGCCTCTTTTCCGAAGTGATTCTATTATTGGGAGCGACTCGGGCTTAGACCAGGGATTCTTGAGTAGCCCATCTGTTCCGACAATTGCAACCCTCGATCTCCTAAAGGGGTATCCACAGTGGCCAAGCGCTCTCCTTATCATGTCCACAATCTGAGATTGGTACTCTTCGTTTACGGAGTGAGCTGCTCGCAAGAGTCTCGGGCCGTTCCTTCGTTGCGAGCTGGAAAGGGCTATGCCTGTTCCGATCGATTCTCGATCGAGGACTGGGTTCGATCGTTCTGTAGGGGTAATTCGAGTATCCCTATAGAGCTCCAGCACTTCGTCATAGTTGATTCCGTTCGCTTCTGAGATCTTCGCGAGTTCCAGTTCAAGCGCTCTGGCCACTTCTCGACTGACGGCGGAGTAGAGGCCGGATGCTTCTGCGACCTCCACTGTCGAAGTTATGCTTAGTGTTGGAAAGACTCGAAGGAGCTCCTCTTGGAAAGCGGTTGAGAGCGCGCCATCGAATCCGGCCAGTATTCTCCGTTTTTCCTTGAACTCTTGGATCCTCTCGCCCGCCCAGAATAACGGGGTGTAGTAGAGATTCATGTCAACTCCGATCTTTAGTCCTCCGTGTTTCTCTATGGTTGACTTTACGATAGAGGATGTGTAGCGGGGTTTGCAAAGACCCGCGAAGGCAATACTGGTTCCTGTTGCGAGTCCGGGGGCAAGGTTTCGTACGGTCATCTCAAGAGCGTTGGTTTGCTCGGCGCTGGAGAGGTGGGTCGTCAGAATCAGGGTCTTAATTTGGGATAGAGGTAGTCGTTGATAGTCCGGCGTTATCCTGATTTTCCCTGACTTCTTAAAGATCCCAAGGAGCCAGAGAGCCTCTTCTAAGCCCGGCCGGTTCGCGTGTGTTCTGCCGTCGTCGCCGAATGGTCCTACAAGATAGTTGGAAATCCCAGCTTCAGCATAGAGGACGGAGAGGAGAAGAGCCTCCGGATTATCGCCGACAATAGCAACGAAACGATTTTCTTCCATAGACCCTTCAGCTAGCTCAGCAACTCTGGTGGGGAACCTCGGAGTCGTTCGTGATCTGCTTAACCGATTGTATCTGATCTGTTGAAAGAATTCTACATCGTCAACGACATGGTTGCCTGCGTTTGGCGCAATGTCTGTCAGTGCTTACCATGAATGTTTGAATTTCGTCTTGATTGATTCTTTCTGATCTGGGAATGCTTTCTACCTCTTATCTACCCGGGATGGTCTTAGAGAAATTGGTCTGGGATTCGCGCGTATGAAGGTTTGGATCGACGTTCTCACCCCGAAACATGCGCTCTTCTTCGAGCCACTCTATCGAGACCTCGCCCGAGACGGGCACCAACTGCTACTAACAACGAGGACCTATCGTGAGGCTCAAGAAGCGCTAGAGCTGAAACGGTTACGATTCCATGTTGTCGGAGAGCATGGAGGCGCTTCCCGATACGGCAAACTCTTGGCCAGCGGACGCAGAGTGGTGAAGCTTGCTCAGCTGATTGAGACTTGGCGGCCTGATACGGCTGTC
>DASPWY010000009.1:0-11712 GCA_035637575.1 Bathyarchaeia archaeon | reverse complement strand
TGGTTTCCAGAGTATTTCTACGGGCGTTGCTGTTTTTGTCACTTTTGCACCGATTACTGCCCCGAGTTTGCTCTAGAGGAAACGGTCGAATACGACATTGCAGAATATACTAGGGACCGGCTTGTATGGTCACCTGAGAGGTTGGCTAAAACGCCGGTGAAGAAGGATGACAAGTATGTCTTCAGTGTTGAGGGCCGGAGGGGTGCTTCGCAGGTCTCGGAGCAGGAGCACTAGACATGACGCAGGTCGCTACTCCGCCTCAGACGTTGAAGCCGAGTGCAGAGGGAGAGGGCTGGAAGGCTCGTCCGATTAGACTCAAGATCTTCGGCAACCTGATCACAGAGGTTGTGAAGAAGGGGATATGCATGTACTGCGGCGCCTGCATCGCCTCCTGCCCCATAGACATTCTTTTCCACAGCGACAACGAGGAGCCGATAATGCGTGGGACCTGTGCCGCCTGCCAGGTCTGCTACTACAGCTGTCCCCGGATCGAACTTCCAGTCGCAGAGATCGAGCGGCGGGTCTTCGGAAGAGAACGCACAGCTGACGAGGCGATTCTAGGAGTACACATCGGATCTTACTCGGTCAGAGCGAAGGATCCGGAAATTGTTGCGAATGCTCAAGATGGTGGGGCTGTGAGCGCGCTGATGCTGTATGCGCTTGAGAAGAAGATCATCGACTATGCGCTAGTATCAGGCTTCACATCTCGCGAACCATGGAAGCCTGCTCCGAAAGTGGCTCGCACAAGAAAAGAGCTAATCGATAATGCTGGCTCTGAGTATACCCCCGGCGGCCAGATAGGCGGGATGGCTGAGATTGCTGTGCCGAACCGGTCTGTGGTAAACTTCCAGGAGGAGAGATTGGCGTTGGTGGGCCTGCCTTGTGAATTGCAGGGTTTCTGGCGTATGAATACTCACTGGATCGCTGCTCCAAAGCTCGGCCGTAACTTGGTCTTCACCATCGGACTGTTCTGTTCGAAAGTGTTCGATTATCAGAAGATGATGGTTGACTATGTTCAGGGGACGAGAGGGATTGATCTTGGGACAGTCACGAAGGTCAATATCAAGAAGAACCGGTTGCTAGTCTATGCTGGCGATAGACTGGCGATTGACGAGCCAGTTGAGGTTCTTGCTCACGCAGCTCGAGAGGAATGCAATATCTGCGTCGACTATTCTGCCGAGCTTTCCGATATAGCGGTCGGGGCTATCGGATCAGCCGCCGGCTGGAGCACAGTATTGACACGGACCCCTAGAGGAGAGGATATTCTCAATGGCGCCGTGGAATCGGGATATCTAGAGATGAAGAGGCTTGATCCTGCAGGAAAGGCGATAAGGTTTCTAGAGACTCTGTGTGAGAGGAAGAGGCTGAGAGACCCATCCGCCTACATCCGGCATTCGACGGCGTTTGCCCGGCCCGAGCCGAAGCTCGTGCCGCTAGAAGTCCCCGCGAAATAGCCGTGTCGGGATATGGGCTAGTTTTCTGCCTAATGGGCCCAGTCTCCTTCTCTTGGTCCTTCGAAGATGCCTCTCTTCCTGGTGCCACCGCGTCGTCTGGCGCCCGAGACTCGAATAGGCCCCCCGGGGGCCAAAAAGATTCGCGCTAGAAGAGAGATCTTTTTGAAAAAAGAATTCACGGAAAACAGTCTTTTTTCAAGAACCGGTTTCAAGAAACAATTTTCGTCTGCTGGTCCCGTTCTTCCGGTAGGCTGGAGAGAACAAGGTCTTTACTTGGGTCCTTTCAGCGGCAGAATCACCGAGCCTTGGGCGTCAGCAATCGTCTGGACCAAACGCGAGAGAGGGTTGACGGTGCGCTGCTGATGCCGGCGGCCGAAGGCTCGAGGCGGAACAAGCATCTGTAAGAGACTCCTAACTGAGCTCTTCGCATCTTCCTCAGACGACAGAGCCCTGGAACTGTCAAGCATCCCATTCTCAATCGCTGCAACAACAGGTTCCGGAGTGCCATTCTCGTGAGAAGGGCTTCCCAGAAAATGCTCCGCCATCAAAGAGTCAGGCGCCTGGAGACCGCAGGTAGGGCAAGATGAGATATTCACTGCTAACGCTGTTACCGTCGGCTCGACACCGATTATCTCAGTCGGTTGAGCTGATGGTCGCAGCCTGCGTATCGATCTTGGCCTTGCACTTCGGGTCTTACCCTGTTTCAGCGTTCTGGGCTTTGCTCTGGCAATCTTGCGAGAAACCGTTGTCCTAGGCAGAGGAGTATTCCGTCCCATCCGCTTCACAATCAACAAGCCGGATAGCGTTCCGGCGACTACTCCCACGAGGAACTCTACAATGGTGATTTCCAAATTCATCTTCTCCTAGCTCAATGGTACGTCAGTGTAGGTTTGTTGAGCGCACTCGTCGCAGATGACTCTCCCGCGGGGTGTTCGTCGGAGGCTGTCCACCCTGAGAATCTCTCGCTCGCAGGAACGACAGATGATCATGCACTCGCTCATTCGCCTTGACCGTCAATAGACACTCTGGACTCGGAGGGCGTATTCCCTACCTGTTACCCATCCCGAAAGACCACGGTAACAGCCGCTTTAAATACGCTCAGGAAAACGTGCTGCAAAATCCAACATAGAGCGCCGGATTATTGGCCTTCTAAGAAATTCATCGATGCTCCGATCAGATCTCATCAGGACGAGAATGCCGTTTAGTTTTGGGGTCGTCTCCTGGTTATGAGCGTCCCCGCGCCATCTCAAGATCAGGGGAGATCGCTCTGGAGAAGGTTCCTAACTACCCATGTCCCAGATGCGGTCAGCCCCAACTAAACGTGTACTACTCTGACAAAGCTGACAGCCGAGTCGGTGCATGGTGCGAGCATTGCAATCTGAAAGCATACTACGACGGCGAACAGCTTATTCCAATCGGATAGTAAGAATCGAATTCGAACTGATACAGTCTATTCGGGAGGAGTTGCGCCCTCAGGAATATTGACAGTTAGCTCGCCCTCCACAAGTTTCCGTTGTAGTCGAGCGGTGAAGAGTTCCATATCTACGTGGAGGCTTTCAAGTCTCTGGACAGCGTCAGGCGTTAGTGTAGGCATCACGTTCTGGCCGCCGATGCGTCCGTAGGCAACGGCCTCGAATGGAAACTTTTCGCCCTTGTAGACCGTGTAGCCTGTTAGGAAGTTTGCAACACCGCCCCCAACACCGCTGGCCTCGCCCATCTGATCTATGAACACATCCATCTCATACTCAAGCGTAGCATCCTCTTCTCTCCGGAACGGGTTTGTAGTCTTGCTCAAAGTCTCACCCGTAAGCGGGCATGTCGAGCGGGTGCCACTGCTTCTCGATCAATCCCTTGATCCTCTCCCGGGCCAACCATCCCGCGGCGATGTCAGCTAGGAGAAGTAGCGAGAGGGCATAGTCTGAAACGATGAACCCAGATCCGATCTTTATGTAGGCGTAGACGATTAGGCCGATTGCTGCAACTCCAAGTCCCAACAGAGGACTCCAAAGCCTTCTCTTCGATAGCATGTAAGTGCTGCCCAAGGCTCCGGCGGCCACAAGTGCGAATAGAATTCTCAGTTCAGTCGCGAGCGACTGGGGTAATCCAGAGGCTGATACGGCGAGAACAATGCTCCAAACGGTTGTTGCGAGAAAGAGAAGCGATGTGAGATTCAGAATGTTGTACTTTGACGGCGCGATGGTTGTCGCCGAAAGCGGGGGTGTGAAGCTGAACGGCTTTCCTAGCGCTTGGTATGCGTTGGTTGTGGTTGTATGCTTCTGGCCGGTCTGGACATCGACAGCTAGGTTTACGAATTTCTCAATAACAATGATCCGATGCTTGCCTATTCCACTCGCAGGCCCCGCTTCCAGATCGTAACTTGGTCCGACAGTTAGTTCGACCTTCGTGTCAGGTGTGCAAGAATGGGCGATTGTCATTCCAGGCTTCACCTGGGTTAGGGTCCAGTTGGACCCCTTGTCTCGAGTGCAGATGAGCGCAGCCCACTGAGTATTCGGCTCAATCTTCGGCAGACCCACTTCGGGCGCGAGGTCAGTCATACCATACCTCTTATCCTCGCAGAAAAGCTGGTCGCAGCCCCGGCAACGCCAGACGTCGACAGCACCCATGACATAATTGTTGTCGATGAGGTTGACGACGCCATAGTAAACGACATCGTGCTGATGAGTCTGCAAGACAGAGCCGTCGTCACCTCTGACGTAGAAAAGTCTTGGCTTAAAATGAACATGCTCTGTCGGGAAAATCTCTTTTTCTACCTATACAGAAACGCAGATGGTCCGGAGTAATAGGCATGCTAGACATTCGACTGGTTAGAGAATCACCAGAGAAAGTGCGCGAGAATCTCCGCCACAGAGGCATGCCAGAAAAGATCAGCGAACTTGACAGGCTTCTACAACTCGACGCAGACTGGCGCAGAGAACAAGCCGAGGCCGACCGTCTCAGAAAAAGAAGAAACGAGATCACGCAAAGCATTGCGGCCGCGAGGAAGAAAGGCGAAGATGTCTCACCACTCCTGAAAGAGGCTGAAGCGATTCCGGATCAGATCAAAACGATCGAATCCAGAGTCGACAATTACAAACAGCAAGCCGACCAGATTCTGCTCGGCCTTCCAAACCTAGTGCATGAATCAGTCCCCGTTGGCAAGAACGAAGACGATAACGTGGAAATGAAAAAATGGGGAACGATTCCAAACTTCCACTTCAAACCGCTCGACCATATCGATCTCGGCCTGAGAAAGGGTCTGATCGATGTGGAGAAGGCAGGACAAGTAGCAGGCGCACGATTCTACTATCTACGAGATGATCTGGTCCGGCTGAATATTGCACTCATGCATTACGGGCTGGACTTTATCGCCGGCAAAGGATTCCAGCTCTTCCAGCCACCCTACCTTCTACATAGAAACGTCGTCGCGGGCGCCGTTGCCTTAGCTGATTTTGAAGATGTGATTTACAAAGTGGACGGTGAAGATCTCTACCTCTTAGCGACCGCAGAGCACGCTCTTTTGGCATTTCACATGGACGAGATCATAGATGGCGGAACGCTTCCACTCCATTACGCCGGTGTGAGTCCCTGCTTCAGGAAAGAGGCAGGAGCCCACGGACGGGACACTAAGGGAATATTCCGGGTCCATCAGTTCGAGAAGGTAGAACAATTCATCTACTCAGGACCAGAAGATTCTTGGAATCTGCACGAAGAATTGCTCAGGAACTTGGAAGAGTTCTGGCAGACTCTAAAGATGCCGTATAGGATCGTAAACGTTTGTACTGGCGATCTCGGGGCGGTGGCCGCGAAAAAATACGACCTTGAAGCGTGGCTACCTGGACAGGGAAAATACAGGGAAATGGCGTCCTGCAGCAACTGCACAAGCTACCAGGCTGTCAGGTCTAGGATTCGTTACAGAGAGAAGTCTAGCGAACCAACCAAGTACTTGCACACTCTAAACAGCACTCTAGTAGCGACTGAGCGCGCGATCGTTGCGATTCTCGAGAACTACCAGAAACCGGACGGGGCTATTCAGGTACCCGAAGTTCTTAGGGAGTACATGGGTGGACAGGAAACGATTCCGGGACCAAGGGAGGTGACACCGTTTCACCAGGGAACCGTCCAGAAAACACGACTGACGAGCACCTCTTCAAGCCTAAGAAAATCAAAGGAATCCACCGATTAGATATAGGATTGACGCGGCTGCTGCACCTATGAGAAACGTTTCCAGTCCGCTCCTCCATGGTTTCCTTCCGACGACGCGCCCCTTCCAAGCTCCCACTAGGAACAAGAACAGAGCCGATGTAAGAGCGGAACCTAGCAACGCGAGCGTCACTGTTGTGAGAAGCAGAAAAGGAACTAGAGGGATTAGTGCGCCGACTAGAAACGATAGTCCAATAACTCCTCCCATCTTGATCGGATTCGACAGTTTCGCTTGGTGGACATGAAGTTCGTGCATCAGAATGTCCTCGAGGAACTTTTCCTTGTTTGAGGCTATTCGTCCGACGATCTTCTCCGCTTCTTCCGGAGTCAAGCCCTTCGCAACGTAGAAAGCTCTCAGCTCTCCCTTCTCTTCCTCAGGTTCTTGCTCAATCTCGCCTGCTTCGCGCTTCTTGTCAGCTTGGAATAGTTCGTATTCAGAGCGTCCGGCAAGGACCCCACTGAAGAACATACTGATGGCACCCGCCAGCATGGAAGCGAGTCCGGCAACCTGTATCAGGCTAATCCTACCAGATTCGATCGCTGCGAACCCGCTGAGAAAGGCGAGATTAGTTACAAGCCCATCTGAGACTCCGAGGGCCGAGCCACCGATGTAGCTTCGGGCGCGAATGTGCTTGTGAATCTCGCGCGGGACTTGTCTCAACTGAGCCATCGAGTTTCGCCGATTAAGGACGGGGACACCGTGGCGATTCCTTATTTCAGCTCTAGCCCGCAAGCGGAGCTTTGATGGTTTGTTCTAAATCTGGGCAAGAGTGTTGGTATCGTGAGGAGTCGAGTGTTGACGCAAAAGAATCGACGATGCAACCCGAAAGCCAGTCGACCCCATATGCCGGGTTATAGCATGATGTTTCAAGAAGAGTGGAAAGCTCTGCCTTGGAGTTGGGCGGTGGAGCGTTTATCGACGGCACACAATTACTGGGCGGCGACAACTCGAAAAGATGGGAGACCTCACGTTATGCCGGTCTGGGGCATCTGGCTGAATGGCATGTTCTACTTCAGTACAGGGCGACGCTCACGAAAATCCCGTAACTTAGTGACAAATCCTAGTTGCGTAATCTGTCCGGAAGGAGCTAGTGAGGCGGTCATCCTTGAAGGTCTCACAGAGGAGCTTAACGATTCCATTGTACGTCGAGAAGTTAGAGAGGCGTACAAGAAAAAATACGATTCAGATTTGGACTCCTATTCTGCGGACCCCATCTATGCTGTTCAGCCACGAGTAGTTTTTGGACTTGTTGAGAGCTCCGACAAGATTCGTGGGAATCCAACCCGATGGAGGTTCCCGACCTCGTGATAGGAGTGGTTCGTTACAACCTTCAAACAACATCGAACCAAAGGTAAATATTGAATCCTGACCCCCAAGCGTGTAGAGTCTTAGCCATTGGGGAGAAGAAGACGCCGAGTAATCCGTATTGTCAAGAAGAAGCTCCCCACTGTCTTTGTCTGCCCTCGATGCGGAGAAGAGGCCGTTAGGGTAACTATCGCGAAGGATACGGGGCATGCAACCGTCCTCTGTGCTCTGTGCAATCTCAAGGACGACTTTCCAGCGCACCCTGCGGCTCAAGCAATTGATGTTTACTCATACTTCACGGACAGGTTCTATGGAGTCAAGGACGCTCGTCCAATTATCCCTCATGAGAGAGAGTTCTCTAGTGTCCCCGCTGACGAAACGCCCAGTGAGGAGGTGCTAGCCCCGGAGTCCCCAGAGGGCGAGGTACCAGCAGAAACTTCTCAGCCACCGATGATGGTGGAAAAGCCTATCCCAGAGGCGCAAGTCAGCGCAGTGGAGCAGTCGCAACCCTCAGCCCAAGAACCCACGCCGAAAGAGGAGGGTCCGATGGAAGCAGACTCTCAAACGATGGAAGGAGAGAAGGAGAAGGAAGATGATAGTGAACCCTTCGCGGACATTCTTGAGAATAGTAAGGACAAGAAACGCTACAGTTCCAATCCGTTGCCCCAGCAACAGCCGGAACAGACCAGCTAACCTTTCGTTCTAGTGTTGTGTGGTTTCCGTTCCTCGTAGATTGGTATCAGGAGGTTGACTACTCGGTCGACAGTTGCTCTCCGGTCCCGGAGAGACTGGACCAGATCCTTCTCATAGATCTTGAAGATGTTCGTCAAAGTCATTCGGGGATGCAAGGGAGCGTACCTCTTAGGGGTGCCAGTTGCTTCGATTATGAGGCCCCTCTCAATCATGCTGGCGACGAGCCCTTTCGTCCCTTCTCCAGTGAGGTTCAGCTCCTTCGCGAGCTGCTCTAGCGTAAGGTCCGAAGTATCAAGGAGCTTAAGGTAAGCCTGAGTCTCTTCTCTTGGTAGGTTGAATTGGCGTAAGAGGAGTTCAGCGATTCGATCCTCGTCGACGGGCATTTTCCTTAAGGACCCTGGTACGGGCATATGCCAACCCCCTTCGCTGTTACCCTATTTCACCTTCGGATTGGTGCCAGAAGGCTTAATATCCATGCGACCTTGCGTATTCACTACTCAGAGTGGTATGAATGGCACTGCTTGAAATCGAATTACCAGAGGCGCTACTGCCTCAGCCTAAACAGATAGGACAATTCATCCGCCGAACACAGAGCGTTTGCCCAGAGTGCAACCGCATCCTACCAGCCACCGTCTTCGCACGAGAAGGCAAGGTCTTCATGACCAAAACCTGCCCAGAACACGGTGAGACAGAGGAGCTCTACTTTGGATCATACGACATGTATCAGAAGTTCGCAACCTACTGGAGCGACGGCAAAGGAACCCATGCTCCAAACGTCCCAATCGAGAGCTGCGCATGCCCAGCCAACTGTGGTCTATGCTCAAACCACCTCAGCCACACTGGACTAGCCAACATCATAGTTACCAACCGATGTGACCTTACCTGCTGGTACTGCTTCTTCTACGTGAAGAAGGGTCTCGAAGGAGCTTACGTTTACGAGCCCAGCATGGATCAGGTCCGCGAAATGGTCCGTGCGCTAAAGGCCGAGAGACCCGTTCCGGGAAATAGTCTTCAGATAACCGGTGGAGAGCCCACCCTACGCCCAGAACTACCTGAGATTGTCAAGGTGATCAAGGAGGAAGGAGTAGACCACATCCAGCTCAACACCAACGGCATCAACCTAGCACTCAACCCCAACCTTGCAATGGAGCTCAGAGACTCGGGTCTTAGCAACCTCTACATGAGCTTCGACGGGGTCAGCCCGAAGACCAATCCCAAGAATCACTGGGAAGCACCTTACACGATCGAGAGCTGCCGCAAAGCCAACCTCGGAGTCGTACTCGTCCCGACAGTCATCAAATCGATAAACGACCACGAACTAGGCGGAATACTCCGCTTCGCGCAGCGCAACATCGACATTGTCAGAGCCATCAGCTATCAGCCAGTCTCACTCACCGGAAGAATGAAGAAACAAGAGCGAGAGAAGTACCGAATCACCATACCCGACTGCATCGAGAGAATCGAGGAACAGACTAACGGAGAGATCCCAAGAGACGCATGGTTCCCAGTCCCAAGCTGCTCACCAGTAACACACTTCGTTGAAGCCTTCACCAAGAGACCACAATACGAACTATCCATCCACTTCGCATGCGGTGCCGGAACCTACGTATTCGAAGACAAGAACACCAAATCACTCGTACCCATAACCAGCTTCGTTGACCTCAAAGGCCTCTTCGAGTACCTCGACGAGAAGACCGACGAGCTAAATTCGGGCAGCAACAAGTACCTAGTAGCAGCCAAGTTCATGAGCAGACTCAACAGCTTCATTGAGAAAGATAAGCAGCCCGCGGGACTGAACCTGGCGAAGTTGCTGGTCGGAGCTTTGCTCAAACACGACTACAGTGCAGTCGGACAGTTCCACATCAAGAGCATGTTTCTCGGAATGATGCACTTCCAAGACAAGTACAACCAGGACGAAGAGAGACTGCAACGCTGCGACATTCACTACCTGACACCGGACATGAGAATCATTCCCTTCTGCTCGTTCAACGTCATACCCGAATGGTACCGAGACAGGATACAGAAGAAGTACGGTATCACCGTAGACGAGTGGGAGAAGAAGAACGGCGAGAAACTTGAAGCACGACTCTACCGAGGATCGCTCCGAAGAGGGAAGCACGCTGACGGCTGCGGATGCAGCAGCGTCCACATCGAGCCGATAACGGGCACCTAAACTCCCCTTTCAACCAAAGACCTTTTTTCTATCCTCGATACCGACCGGACGGACTAGACCGGGAAAGGTTGAATGGTTTGCAGTCATCTCTCGAGAGAATGAAGGGCGAGCAGTGGGCTAGTATCCAAGATCTGACGATAGCCGCCTCGCCTCAGCTTGCGAAACTAGACGATAACCTCGCGTTCACTGTTGGCTTCAAGCTCAAAGGTGGCATCAGGCGCAATTTCGTCCGACCCCTCTGGGAGAAGGCCTATGACGAGCACGACCTCGGACTCCGAATGGCCTACAGAGTCGACCTCTCTAAACAACGAGCCAAGGTCTTGCCTGGGGCTGAACTCAAACGCGAGAAATTTGTCCGACGGGGAGTGTTCTTCTGGACCCGGAACCCCGAACTGCCCTACAGAGTCTGGGCAACGGTCGCAACCGAATTCGAAACTATCCTTTACCCGAAGACTGAGGAGGAAGCCCGGACAATGCTCTTTGATGTTACCAGAAGCTTCGAAATACCCGCGTCAAAACTGGGTAAAGGACATCACACTCTGGAGGCGAAGGTTCACGCAAAATGGGGCAAGCACGTTTTCACCGAGCGAGGGGAAGCGACCGCCAAGACACCCGTTGTCAAGGTTGACGTGCGATAAATCATCAAAGATTTAAGAAAGAAATCTGAGCCCAGAAAATCACGGAAAGCGATCTGAAATGGCAAAGTATGATGGAATAATCGGGCAAGACGTGTTAACGGTCACGGAAGGAGAGAACGAGCTTACGATAATCTTCCGGGACAACCGATACCTGTTCGTTAAGGTAGTCAACGGAAAACTAGTCGCCGACTCAGTCCCAGAATAAGCCGAGCTGAGCTCGAGCGCTCTATGTCTCGCGAAACAATCCCGCTTTCAACAGTCTACAGTCTAGGGTTCTCCTGAAAAGAATTCCGAGATCGGATGAGTTTCCAAAGAGCAGTTTTGCGTCGCGAGGATCAACTGCTTTTGACATTTTTCGGAGTGGGGTCTCGCCAGTTGAAGCTGATCCGGGCGAGTCTCCAGGGTCAGGGCGCAGAATCAGCCGGTCGGCGGTTTTCGACATGGTGTAGCTCAGCGTGCAGGTCAACGTGCAAAGCGCGCGATCTCAAATCGCCTGCCCCCGATTCCGGATCAGGGCTTGTTCTAAGCGACTTCAAGGACTAGACCTTCAGAACAATCTTGCCAAAATGTTCGCTCTTCTCCATCCTAGTCTGGGCTTTCGCCGCGTCGCCCAGGGGGAATATGGAATCGACAACGGGCTTGAGCCGGCCGTCCTCGAAGAAAGTCAAGACCTTGAGCAGCTCCCCCCGTCCGCCCATAAAGGATCCCATTAGAGAAAACTGTCTGACGAAAATGTAGCGGATATCGATCTCAGCCTTCCCACCACTTGTAACTCCACAATTTACCAGCCGACCCGAAGGAGCCATCGAACGCATACTCTTCTCCCATGTGGCTTGACCGATATGGTCGAAGACAACGTTTGCCTTTCTGCCGTTCGTGACTCGCTTGACCTCGGCTGAAACATCTTGAGTGTGATGGTTCACGACCCAGTTGGCTCCAAGCTTCCGAGCCTTTTCGAGCTTCTCATCATTTCCCGCGGTGGCTATGACGTTCGCCCCCAGGACCTTCGCGACTTGGATTGCAGCGCTTCCCACTCCACTTCCAGCCGCCCAAACCAGAACCGTCTCCCCCGCACTGAGATGTGCTCTGGTCGTTAACATGTGCCAGGCTGTCAGAAAGACTAGGGGGACGGAAGCGGCCTCCTCAAAGCTGAGATGATCAGGAATCGGTAGAACGTTCTGCGAAGGGACAGCCGCATACTCTGCATATCCTCCTTGTGTTTCGTAGCCGATGATCTTGTAGGATTCG
>DASPWY010000008.1:0-2966 GCA_035637575.1 Bathyarchaeia archaeon | reverse complement strand
CCTGCCATCGTTTAGAGCCTCCTCTAACCAGCATTCTCGAACTAAGCTAGACGAATAGCTAAGCGTGGTGTCTCCGAAAGCAACAGCTAGAAGGCACAGACCCCTTGGCCAGTGAGAGATTTTGCTAGTCGGCATGCTCAGTAGTTTTTTAGGGGGCTGAAAGCCCAATCATAGATAGGCGCTTCTCTGACGTGCGAGTCCAACTAGTAGGCTTCGAACCTGACCTGGAAAGAGTATGCGCCGCCGCCATGCGCTCCTGCTACTCGCCCCACCCGGGCTACCAGTTGTTCGCTCATACCTCACCCGACAAGGCATTGGAGGGAGAGAAGGTCTTCGACGAGGAACGGATAACAGGGCTCTTGCGACGATCCCTAGAACTGGGACACTACGATATTCTGGAACACAACAGCATCACGTGGCTCGTAGATGCTAGCGAGAAAGACATTCTCTCCCTCCTAGACTCATCAAAGTTCTTCGAGACAAGCCGCGTCGACGAGGAGAAATGGATCGTGACCACCAATCTCAGAGTCCTGGTGGAGCTCGCTCGAGCCCCGAGCCCGCCACCTCTCAGCAGGGAACTCGTAGCGACCCTAATTACAGCAGCCCCCAGTATTGCCTCTACCCTGGCTGCCACGGTCAAGAGTTGAACGGTATGACATCTAAGGTCATCTTGTTCAGCTACACCAACTACCCCAGCCTCACCTCTAACCTTGAGATGGAGGGTGTCAAGATGGGGCCGAACGACCTGCTACGCCATGGAAGCTTCACATTCGACCTACAAGGCGTCAGCAGAGCCGCCAGCCACCAGATCGTACGTCATAGAATCGCCAGTTTTTCTCAACAGTCTCAACGTTACGTGAAGATAACCCGGAGCTACGGATACCTGAAGCCATCAGGAATTCCCGAGGACCTCAAAGTGCCAGTCGAAATACACGGTCAGAAACTTGACCTCAACTTTTCCGATGTGATGGACTTGACCCGTCAGGCTGAGGAAGGACTAGTCGCCAAAGGAATCAAAGCTGAAGACAGCAGATATCTTCGCCCCAACGCAGCCACAACGAACATTGTGATGAGCATGAGTCCTCGACAACTGATCCACTTTTTCAATCTGCGATGCGCCCCTGACGCTCAGTGGGAGATTCGAGACCTTGCCTGGTCAATGTATGCTGCTGTCAGCCTCGTCGCTCCCCAAGTGTTCGGTCCTCTGCCAGCCGCTGATGAAAGCGACTACATCAAAAAACGGGTATTACTGGTAAGTGACCTCGTTCAGAAACAGACTGAAATGTTCGAGAAGACCCCTCCGGGAGAATTGTTCCACCTAGAGCTTCAGCCATACCTCGACTTTGCGCATCCAGTCGACGGTTTCGTCAGAAAATACTGAACATAGCCGAAATTTTTGATCACAAGATCCGTTTGATGATACTAGCCGACTACTCCTTGTCGCTGTAACTCGTCCTGAATACCAGCGCGTATCTGTTTCAGCCGGACGCGGTGTTCCGCATATTCGTCTCCGTTGATTCGTCCCGCTTTGAAATCCTCGTCGAGCTGTTTCATCTGAGCCTCAAGTTCAACGACGCGCTTCCGCAGTTGGTCTAGGTATGAAGTCGATACTTCGGGACCTGCTATCTGGCTCGGTGTCAGGGAGGCTTTGATGGTTCCATCTTCTATCCGCATTATGTGGTCTGCCACGCGAGCGACGTTCTGATCATGTGTCACCATGATGACTGTCTTCCCCAGTCCCCGGTTTACTTTGACAAGGAAGTCAGTAACCATCCTAGCATTAACGCTGTCCAGCTCGCCTGTAGGCTCATCTGCGAGAAGCAGGGGCGGGTCGTTCGCAAGGGCGGCTGCTATGGCTACTCTCTGCTGCTCTCCACCACTCAGCTCATCAGGTTTGTGATCCTGCCGGTCGGAGAGTCCAACAATGCTGAGAAGCTCCTTTGTCCTTGACAAGCGTGACGATCTCGGGACTCCTGCAGCCATCATGGGCAGCTCAACATTCTCTTCCGTTGTCAGTGTTGGTATCAGGTTTAGGGCCTGGAAAATGTGACCAACGACATCTCGGCGATACCCTACTAGCTCTGATGGGGCGAGTTCGGTGAGCGTTGTGTCGCCGACCGTTACGGTGCCGGCGGTTGCCCGGTCGAGTCCACCGAGTATGTTGAGAAGCGTGGTTTTTCCACTGCCACTGGGACCTATGATTGAAACCATTCTCCCTGCTTCGACCTTGAGACTGAGCCCCCTCAGCGCTTGGACTTCTATTCTGCCGAGCTTGTAGGCCTTGACTAGTGAGTTGATCGTCACTTCGACAGATGTCAAGCGAATCTCACTGTTCTGCTCATTTTTGAAAGGTCTTTGCGTGCAGCCGTCAGTGCAGGTAAGAAGACTCCGATCAGCACGAGTGCGACGATGACGAGAATATTTGCAGAGGCCCAGAGTGGAAAGACTACTCGTCGGGCCGCGAGGATTTGAAGGTAGTTCTGGTTTAGGGAGTTCTGTCCGAGGGCGTCTCCCCAGACTACGATGAGTCCAACAATTGTAGCTAGGATTAGAGCGAAGATTACTAGTGGTAGGAATTCGGTGATGAGAAGGCCGGCCAGCTGTCTATAGGACAACCCCCGGACTGATACCATGGTGATCTCTTTCTCCCTTTCTCGATAGCCAGTATAAGCAATGGTGCCGACGCCTATGCTTGCCGCGAGGGCTGCGAAGGCCGTTCCGAGCCGGAGCACATTCTGCGTGCCGGCATTTATGACTCCAGGGACTCCTTGTGTGGCAACTTGGGCTGTTGTTATTGTGAGACTGGGATAAGCGGCTTGTAAGGAGAGAGCGAGTTGTGTGAGGGAGACGTTTGGCGACGCTTTGACTAGGACAATGTTGGTTGGGTTGAACAGGGTTGCATTCGGCTTAATGAGGCCGATCGGTATGAACGACCATCCTTCCGGTATGAAGGAACGGCCAAAAGG
>DASPWY010000007.1:0-8947 GCA_035637575.1 Bathyarchaeia archaeon | reverse complement strand
TATAGAGTCGAGAAGGTCGTCTCACGAGAAGTGTTGGATTCCCGAGCGAACCCTACCGTCCAAGTCGATCTCTACACCAAATCTGGATTCGGACGATTCTCCGTTCCTTCAGGAGCCTCGAAGGGCCACCTTGAAGCACTCGAACTCCGCGACGGGGACAAGCAAAGGTACGCTGGCTTAGGAGTTCAGAAGGCCGTGGAGAACGTGAACAGAGTGATAGGTCCAAAGATTCTGGGCATGGAATCACGAGAACAGGCGAAGATTGACAGAATACTCATCAGTTTGGACGGGACTGAGAACAAAAGGAGACTCGGAGCTAACGCAATTCTCGGGGTCTCGATTGCTCTTGCACGCGCATCCGCTGACACAGCAAAGTCACCTCTCTATCGGACGCTAGCCGAGGGCCGGAAGCCGAGCCTTCCATTGCCCCTGATGAACATCATTAACGGCGGAAAACACGCAGGGAATGACCTCTCATTCCAAGAGTTCATGGTTATCCCAGCCGGGTTCAGAACCTTCAAGGACGCTCTTCGATGCGGAGTCGAAGTCTATCACGCGTTACGGTTAAGGCTCGAAGCAAGGTATGGAAAATCCGCCATCAATGTTGGAGACGAAGGCGGATTCGCGCCCCCGATCAACAGTGTCGAGGACGCGCTGGGCCAGATCAATGACGCGGTCGAGGAAGCGGGGTATTCTCTCGGCCAGAACGTGATCTTAGGCATAGATGCCGCTGCAGACAGCTTCTACGACCAAAAGGCCAGGACCTACAAAGTTGATGGAAGAGAGATCGACAGCGACAAGCTTCTCGACCTCTACGTCAAGCTTCAAGAAAAATTCCCACTAAAATCGATAGAAGATCCCTTTCATGACGAAGACTTTGAGAACTTCTCGAGAATCACCAAAAAGCTTGGAGCCAAAGTCCAGATTGTTGGAGACGACCTATTTGTCACCAACATCAAACGCGTCGTCCAAGGAATCCGAGTCAAAGCAGCAAACGCCTTACTAGTGAAAATCAACCAGATTGGGACCCTCACAGAAACGATAGAGGCGGTAGAGATGGCGAGAAGGGCCGACTATGGGCTGGTGATAAGCCACAGGTCTGGAGAGACCGAAGACAATTCCATTGCTGACATATCAGTTGCGCTGGCAGCAGGTCAGATAAAGGCAGGCGCTCCAGCCCGAGGAGAAAGGACGTCCAAGTACAACCGACTACTCCTGATCGAAGAAGAACTTGGTTCCACGACAAGATTTTGCGGCCCTGAATTCCTGAAAAGCCACAACTAGGTTTCACCGACCGAGAACTGCAGGAAATCCTGCTGGAAGAGCTGGGTAGTGTACAATTGGTATTCAACGATTTTATATGCCCGACACCCTCGCCGATAGTCAGAAGAGTCTGCCATGGGCGAAGTTCGAAAACTGATAGAGGATCCGACTTTCCCTAACGGATGGCCGGTAAAAGAGACTCACATCGACCACCAACTGAAGTGGAAAGATGGAGTCAGCAAGGAGTATGGTGTTCACGGATCAGCCGTGGGAGTGGACTTTGACATTTGCATCGCAGACGGTATCTGTATCACAGTCTGCCCAGTCAACGTCTTCGACAGAATGGAACTGCCTGGAGAACAAGAGAAGATGGACAAGAGCATAACCAACGATAGCGGAAAGGCCCCGCTAGCTACGTGGAAGGCAGATCCGGCTCGGGAGAATGACTGCATCTTCTGCAGAGCCTGCGAGATTCAATGCCCCGTACAGGCCATCAAGATCACAGAGCCCTAGTCTTCTTCCCTCTCCCCCTAATCTTTCGCGGATTCTACAAGCCAAAAATATGGAAGCCTGAGCTAGTCAACCTCATCCTTGCCTATTACGTTTGATGATATCGAACTCTCTGTCATCGCCGCCTTCATCGGCCTAGCAGTAACACTCCCCATCACGTATCTGATAGTCGACCGGATAATTGACAACAACGAAAAGAAGAAACTGGGACCTATAGAGAAGCTAGCGAAAGAACGGCTGCGATCTAAGCTCGGCGTCGGATTCCTCACAACCTTCCTGATCACACTCGTTATTGACATTACGAGCGCGTCCCGAGAAAAGAGCCCGATTCCGAAAGACGTGCTGTTGTTGCATATCGAGAAGCTCAAGACCGCACAGTCAGATCTTGAAACACTCCTTGGAGTCTACAGTAACGTGCTCGATGTCGAAATCGCGCGTATGACAAACGATGTAATACTTCAGATCGAACACTTACAGGAAGATTTCGAGTATCTGGCCGAGACTCAACCAAGGCCGCCGACCGAGTCGCATGCCTCGCACATGGAACAGGTTCTCCTCAAGACAGTCCACTTGACAAAGGCGGAACTCATCGCTCTGGGAACAGATAACGCCCAGATACGCGCACTAGAGGACTGGCTCACCCAGTATACTCGGGAGAGGAGGCCATTGCCGAAGAAAGAAGAGCCGATCGCGGTGCGTGGAGGACATACGATCTGATGAGTCAAGAACGAGCCACGGGTCCCGCCCAAGAAATCAAGGTAGCAGAACCTAATGAAATCGCGGACGGAGGCTCGAAAATCATCCACGTCCAAGGCAGAAACATTGCACTCTTCCGCGTCAAAGACCAATATTTCGCCATCTCAAACAACTGTCTACACCGAGGCGGACCCCTCGGGGAAGGCGAGGTCAGAAACTACGAGGTCACCTGCCCCTGGCACGGATGGAAATACAACCTCCTGGACGGCAGCTTCAGCTTGATACCTACGCTAAAGGTGAAGACCTATCCTGTTAAGGTCGGACCTGAAGGAATCTTCATCGAAGCCTAAGCCAGGAAGGTTAAACCGGGTTTACCTGATAAGGTTCTTGCTACCTACTTGGTAGTAATTGACTACTTGGTTTATAACATGGACTCGTAGCGTCTACGAGTATGACGAACAATATTCACGAAACGCCGAACAAGAAGCAATCGGAGAATAGACAGTAATGCTATTCGCCCAATTCGTGGATCTCGCATCCATCATCCTAAGGCTTGCAATCGGATCCGCATTCATGATTCACGGATATCCAAAACTCAAACAGAATGAACAAGGCAAGGGCTGGATGAAGAGCATGGGATGGCCCACAGCCTTGATTCCATTTGCAGGAGTCGTCGAATTCTTCGGTGGACTAGGCCTAATCCTCGGTATCCTTACCCCCATCATCGCTTTCCTCTCCGCACTATGGATGCTATCCACAACTTGGCTTTCAGTGACGAAGATCAAGAAGAAATACGCGGGAGGCTTAGAGATTGACATAACGCTTCTCCTGGCATCTCTCGCCCTTACATTCTTAGGGGGCGGAACCTTCTCGATCGACCACCTAATCGGATTGTGACACAGCCGATGACTAGCGCAAGAACCTCAACCTCTCAGAGACTAGGGAACAGCGAGGATGTCGAGGAATCAGTACGCAAGGCTCGACAGACAGCTATCGAGATGATGGAGAAAGCAGGATTCGATATCGGTACCAAAGTGAAAGTTGTCGTCGATCCAAGGCTTCCGTTCATGGGATATACGATGCCGCAAGGAGACAGCTTTACGATAGTTGTGTCTGGTGGAGCCGTAGGGTCTGGACTGCTAGAGGGATTGCTGGTTCACGAGATGTCGCACGTTTACAGGATAAAGACCAGTCATCCTTCTCACAATGGTCAGATCTTGGAAGAGGCGGTTGACAATCTCGGGAAGAGGGTCGTCTTCCGTGACTATCAACAGAAAATTGTCCACGACCTACTCAACGACATTCAAGACCTGTACGCCGACGATATCTCGTTCAAGGTCCTTCGCACCACACCGATACTCGAATCGGACCAAATGACCAGATTCCTTCAAGACTGGGTCAAGGATGAGCCCGCTAAGTCACGGGATGCTGTAATGGATAGTTGGACCAACGCGTCGATTCTGACACACAATGCGCGCGCGATCGCGCAAATGGGGAGGCATCGAGTGGAAGATATCGGCAGTCGAGCCGAACAGACAAACAAGAGATTCTTGTCCCAAGTATCGCCCCGTATCGCGGAGCGCTTCGAGTATTTTCGGAATTTGCTTCAGAACTTGAGAGAAGATATGACGGCTGAAGAATACCGAAAACTTCTAGCCGAGTACCTCCATCAGTTCTTGGAAATCGCCGAAAGGAACTAATGCAACCTTAGTGCAGCATTTGACTGAGAGTTTGAGCGAGGATTTCGACTTTAACGCGGCCCTAAAAGAGCTGGATAAGAGCGAGACTCATCTCGTTGTCCGGGTCGAGTTTCGAAGATGGGGAAAGCCCGTGACGATCGTGCAGGGATTGCCCAAGACGGGACGGTCACTCGACGAGGTTGCCCATCGATTGAAAGCCCGTCTGGCGACTGGCGGAACTGCAAAAGAGGGCGTGATTATGCTGCAGGGGGACCATCGTAGCAGAATGAAGGATGAACTAGTAAAGATGGGGTTCGCTGAAGACCATATCGAAATCTACTAGTTCGCCTATTTAGAACGGACCGCGGTTCGAACCTTCTCATCATTGGCTCGACCGGTGTTGTTCGACGGTTTATCCCATTTCATAACCCACTCCGCCAATGTACCGAGGATCACCGAGAGTTCTACCCCTTTCTTGGTAAGCGCATACTCAACCCGTGGAGGGGTCTCGGGGTAGACCTTTCTCTCTATTACTTTTCTCTGGTCCAGCTCGTTCAACCTCTCCGCGAGACTCGTAGCGCTAATGGTCTGGATTCTTCGCTTGAGCTCGTTGAATCGAGCTGGCTGCTTGAGGCTCAGAGCATGGATGACGGGGAGCGTCCAGACCTTGGTGAGATCGTTCCAGGCAGAGTGAAGGAGGTGGCACTCATCGGACTGCTCTTTTGTTATGTCTTGGTCAACAGGGGTTAACTTACTCAAGTAATTCGCACCTACTTGGTTTGTTACGACTACCAAGTATATAAGCCCGACTGGTGCTATGGCTTGTTAGAGAAAATGATGACTCAGAGGACGAGAAGAACAACCGAGGCCGACTTCACCGAGAAGGAGCTTCGGTATCTCATGGAGAGAAGTCTTGGAAGACTCGCTTTCGTATGTTCAGACACTCAAGCTCACATTATGCCAGTACTCTTCGAATTTGACGGCGCTTACTTCTATCTTAGTGGCTGGAACCTCAAGTACAGTGAACAATTCCAGGATGCGTTACCCAAGAGCAAAGTAACTCTGCTGGTGGATGATGTGGACTCACCGACCAGATGGGTCCCCCGAGGCGTCGAGGTAACCGGAGAAGCAGAATCAAGAGAAAAAGGAAACTATCTTTACGTAAGAATCAAGCCCGTCGGAAAGACGAGCTGGGGGCTCTAAACATGTCAATTCTCACATCTCTAGAGAGTCAGATTACAGGAGCGGTCGAGAAGCTCAGCGAGAGCGTAGTCAGCATAGACAGTGTGAGGGTAACACGCGATTTTGCCTACGGTGTTGTACCCATCGAAGGAAAAGGCTCTGGACTAATCATTGACTCGAAGGGTTACGTCATTACGAATAATCATGTCATCGATGGAGCCGCTAAGGTTCAGATTCATCTCAAGGACGGACGCTCCTTCGTAGGAGAAGTCGTCGGAAGCGATCCATCTACCGATATTGCGGTTGTTCACGTTGAGGCCGAGAACCTTCCAGCTGCCACGTTGGGAGATTCAGAGCAGCTCAAAGTCGGACAACTCGCCCTCGCGATCGGAAACACTCTCGGACTCCAGGGAGGACCAACGGTCTCGCTAGGTGTCGTAAGCGCGCTTGGAAGACCCTTGCCAGGTGCCGATTTCATCTTTGAAGGGCTCATCCAGACAGACACCGCGATCAACCCAGGCAACAGCGGAGGACCACTCGCCGATATCAGCGGAAACGTCATCGGAATGAACACCGCCATGATACCCTACGCCCAAGGCGTTGGATTCGCGATTCCAGTCAACACGATCAAGTGGGTGATGCAGCAGATCCGGGAGAAGGGACGGGTTGTTAGACCCTGGCTGGGAATCTATGGAACCACCCTCAGCGAGGCACTTGCCAGACGATACGACCTTCCCGCCGACTCAGGAGTGTTAGTAGTTGAGGTGGACGCCCGAGGACCCGCATATCGTTCTGGACTACGAGTCGGAGATGTCATAATTGGCATCGGATCCCAAACCATCAACCAGATGAAAGACGTGCTCTCAGCCCTATCCAAACACGCCATCACCGAAGAAGTGGACCTACGATTCATCAGAACCGGCACCAAACGAGTGACTAGACTACTGCTCCAGGAGACCCCTCTGCAAACCGTCCAAAGACGATAAGATGATAAGCATCGAGAAACCGTCGATTTTCAACGTGCTGTCGTTCGAAGCAACGCGTATATCTCGGAACGGAGTATTGATCTAGTAATGGCCCTTATAGACGTCAGCAGCATCATTCAACTCGCATACTTTGGATCATTCATCGTCCTAATGTTCTACGGACAGCGAATCCAGATTAGCATGATGCTGGTTGGCGTCAAACGGAACCTAGGTAAGCTAGAGAGGCTCCGAAAGGCCGCTCATGATAGTGTTCTCAGCTCAGCCCTGCGATTCAAGGGCGACCAGAAAGCCGTTGAGTCTCGCATTGACAGATTGACTGGGTCGTTCGCCATTCAGCCCGTAAGCATGGACCCCTCAGGGATCGTAGGCAAACTCGAACACATTCTCGACACTTACGATGATAATCTCAGGACAGAGGTCAAAGCCATTGCTGCCAGCGCAACAGAGGCCGAGGTCAACACACTCTCCAACCAGATGGAAATCTCCATCGGCGCGGATCAGATGTACAGGGTCGTTCGCCACTTCTATCTCCTAGCCAGGAAGCAGGGTGGAATCCTCGCACTGTACCAGCTCCAGATGGCCATGCCTCAGATAATGGAAGAGGCCGAGGCGTACAGCTCAGCAATAGACGCATTTGCCAAGGGTAATCCGATAGGGGACGGAATAGGGCCCCTAATCGCAAGCAAAATGGCTGAAGGCGCTCAGTCTCGAGAGATCGAACAGGACACGATAATGTACGAGACGGGCCTCGACGGCAGAACCCTCCTCCTAGTTCGCGCGAAGGGTCCAGGCGGCAGCGTTGGAAAGCCTGGAATTGCAGTTGAGAAACTCATAGAGCAAAACTCTCCCTCCCTCGTGGTAACGGTCGACGCGGCCCTCAAATTTGAGGGTGAACCAAGCGGAGAAGTCGCAGAAGGCGTAGGCGCCGCTATTGGGGGCCCCGGAGTCGACAGATACCACATCGAACAGAGCGCATCCAAGCGTCACATTCCCATGATCGCCATAGTTGTGAAAATGTCAAACAAAGAAGCGATCTCAGCTATGACACAGCAGGTCAGGCTGGCTGTAGACGAGGCAATAAAACGAGTCAAGAATACAATTCTGTCCGCGTCAAAGGCGGGAGACACCGTGATTGTTGCCGGCATAGGCAACACCATGGGAATACCGTAGCTCGACCTAGAACGACGCTACGATTCGGACATGATCAATCAGCGACGAGCTATATCGTTCTCTGAACGATCCTCAAACAGGCGTTCATGATGTACGGGATCTGATTCTTCGACAGAATCTGTTTAGCTTCCTCGTTCTCGAGTCCCAGCTGGGCCCAGAAGACAAACGGTCTTCCATACTTCCGGTGAAAATCCACAACTTGTTGAGCCACCTGAGGAAGCTCTTCGCTCGGCCGGAAGACATCCACAATTTCCACTCTGCTTGCTAAATCGGCCGGGAGATCCAGCAGACTTGGATAGGCTTTCTCACCAACAATCTCATCGGCCGTCGGATTTATCGGAACGATCGAGTAGCCATGATCTTTCATGAATTGAGGAACAGTGTAAGCGTCCTTCTGCGGATTCTTGCTAGCCCCCACAACCGCAATCGTCTTGTATTTTCTTAGAATGTCTCTTGGAGAAACGGTCGCGGTTGGAGCCTTTGTCACAGACATTTCAGATAGAATTCAGGTGGCTCTCAAGGTAGAAAAAGCCTTGGAGCCGGGGTCTAGAATTCAAAGTCCATAAATATGTAGACTGTCTCAGGAACGTCTGTGTCTCCTAACTGGAACTCTAAACCGCCGAAGAACGACGACGAATACTTCGAACGAATGACAAGATCACTCTTCACCGCAGGCCTCAACTGGAAAGTGATCGAAAACAAATGGCCTAACTTCCAGAAGGCGTTCGCTGGATTCTCGATAGGCAAAGTCTCGCGGTTTTCTGATAAGGATGTGAAGAAGCTCATGACTGACACGGGCATTGTCCGGAACGAGAAGAAAATCCAGGCGACAGTGCATAATGCGGGCGAATTCTTGAAACTGGAGAAAGATTTCGGCTCCTTCCAGAAATATCTCAACACGTTCGGAAAGGATGAGGAACGCATGCTAGAGGCCGTGCAAGAACGGTTTCAACACGTTGGACCATCCACCGCTAGGACTTTTCTCTGGGCGTCGGGATGCGAGTTGACTCCGACGCGTGAAGAAAAGAAATGGATGAGCGGCCACAAGAAAACTTAGACGGTTGTTGGTGGAGAGCTAGAAGTACAACTCGCACTCTGCGTCGCGAGGTTCAAGGACGATTACGAATTATCGTCTGGTAACGGGTTTGGTAACTGTAAATGGTAACAGAAAACGAAACGTGAATCCCCGCATGGCGCAACGACCTCAGCACCGCCTCGCCCTGGCGGAGTGAGCTGGGACTCTTTGATGGGCATAGTGCAAGCAACCGCGGTTCGCGGTCGAGCCTCATCGTCTCGACTCCCTAATAGATTCCTTAGCTTTTGGAACGACCTGCTCGGCGAAGATACGAACTTGGCCCTCTTCCTCTCCTTCCGCGGAGGGCCAGAAGATGAATGTATCCAACCCTAAGTCTTTGTAGGATGAGACGAGCCAGTCTACCCAGTGCGAGACGGAGCCTACAA
>DASPWY010000006.1:0-12170 GCA_035637575.1 Bathyarchaeia archaeon | reverse complement strand
CGACTACTCACACCTATGCTGCCACTGGTTCGTTCACTGCCAACGTTACAGCGATCGATGGTCTTGGTGTGACCGCGACCGGTAGTGTCTCACTGACCGTTAATGCGAAGTTGACTGTTACCGTTGCAGCCAGTCCAAATCTGACAGAGGTTGGTGCTCTGGTCGACTTTATCGCTCCTACAACCGGTGGTATTGGTACGGCGACCTGCAGCTGGGCCTTTGGTGATGGTGGTACTGCTAACACATGTTCTGCGAGTCACACTTACGCCACTATTGGACCGTTCAATCCCACTGTTACCGTCAGTGATGCTCTCAGTGTCACCGCCTTGAGAAGTGTGTCTGTAACTGTCAACGCTAGATTGACTATTACTGCGACCGCAGGGCCGAACCCTACTGACGACGGTGTCCGTGTAGGCCTTGCTCCCGTATCGGCCGGCGGTGTCGATGCCATCACCTGCAGTTGGGACTTCGGCGACGCGGTTGGCGCCACTGGATGCTCAACAAGTCATACTTACACGAGTACCGGAACGTTCACTGCCACTGTCACTGCGACTGATGTGGTCGGTGTCACTACGGCAGCCAGCGTTACGATAACTGTGAATCCTTTGCCTGGAGTTGACTTCAATTTTGGGCCGGCTAAGCCGATGGCTGGCGAGCCCGTGAATTTCACGACAGCAACAACCGGCGGTTCGGGCCCGTTCGGCTTCAACTGGAACTATGGCGACGGTGGTTCAGGATCAGGCAATCCTGCCAGCCACTCATTCGCTGCTGCTGGAACATTCAACGTGACCGTCACGGTCACTGATGTAGTTGGCGAGAGCGTCACTGTGACCCACCCCGTGGCTGTGACTCAAAGTCTCGCCGCGAGCATCACATCTATCGCTCCATCTCCCTCGGAGATCGGAGTATCTACCAGTTACTCTGTCATCGCGACAGGTGGCACACCAAATTACACGTTCAGCTGGGATTTCGGAGATGGAGGGCCAGCGGTCGGAGGCAGCTTTGTGGCACACACTTACACTGCTGCTGCAACATTCTCTGTTACAATTAGCGCGGCTGATTCTGCAAATCATACGGCAAGAGCAATGCGAACCATAGTGGTCAATTCAAGACTCACGGTCACAACGGCGGCCAGTCCGAACCCGGCTGATGCAGGAGTCCCCGTAAGCTTTACGCCTGTATCCACCGGTGGAGTTGGTAGTCTCGTCTGTAATTGGAGCTTCGGCGACAGCTGGTCAGCTAGCAAATGCAACACGATCCACACATATGCTACGACAGGTTCGTTCACTGCTAGACTTACCGCAACCGATACTCTGGGTGTAACCTCACTTGCCTCTCTACCGATCGGCGTCACTGTTGCCCCTAGTGTCAACTTCACATCTAGCCCTGCTACTCCAACGACCGGTCAGTCTGTGACCTTCACAGCGACAACCAGGGACGGTGCGAGTCCCTTCACGTTCAGCTGGAACTATGGCGACGGTTCTCAAGACGAAAGCGGTAGTCCAGCCACCCACACATACTCAGCACTTGGAATCTTCACAGTCAGCCTGACGACGAAGGACGCGAACGGGGCCGCCACGGTTACAACCTTCCTCCTTCCCGTTGCGGAGAATAGTCCCCCGGTCTTTTCCAGCCAGCTTGGGTCCCAGAAAGTAAGTGTCGGACAGTCTCTGACCTTGACAGTAGCGGCGTCCGATCCGGAGGGGAGACCCGTTTCCATTGCTACCGATAGCCTTCCCAGAGGAGCAAGCTTTGATTCGGGCACAGGAGAGTTCGCTTGGACGCCGACATCAGACCAGACGGGAAACTACTCCATCACATTCACTGCAACGGACAGCGACACTCCTCCAATGGAGACTGCTCAAACAATAATCATACAGGTTAGACCTGGTCCCGGTCAGATTTGCCTGACCTGTTACCGGACCCTTGGTCTGCCCGTGGACGATGGGGTCGTAGCGAGCCTGGGTTTCCTGGGCTTGATATCTGCCCTTGTCGCTGCGATCTACGTTGGTATGAGGGGCAGAGGCGAGTCAGAGTCAGCTAGCCCTACGGCCAGCTATCCGTCTTGTGACAATTCTCGCGAGGACAGACTTTCAGGCCAGCATCAATTCGTTGAATCAACGGAGGATGGTTCCTCTTGAGAGAGGACACAACGAAGACGGAAAAGAAGAGGGCGCGTCAAGTTGCTGCGCCAAAGGACAAGTCCAGAGAACGTTTGGCATTGCGCATCGCAAGGGCAATCATACTTCTCCAGTGGGTTGCAATAATCTCGCTGCTGAACTATGTCACGTTCGCGAGCCAGGCGAACCCTGCTCTGAAGACTTCGCTCGTAGCCAAGTATGGGTTCCTCTCGATCCTGTTAGACCCGCTGGTGGTTCTCAGCATCAGCGTTCTGGGAGTCGGCATCATCTCGTTGATGGTTCTATCAAAGCCGAAGGGTACTCTGCGCAAACTGTTTTCCTATCTCAGACCACACTGGCCATACGTCTTGGCGATTGGAATCGCCATGGCAGCTAGTGACGCTCTGAACTTGGCACAACCCTGGATCATCGGGTTTCTTCTTTTCGGGAATGTTATCGCGCTTCGCAACGTAGGATTCTTGCCCACTGTCATAGCTCTGCTGGGGGGGGCTTTCTTCGCAAAGCAGATACTGGATTTTGTCGACCAGTACTTTACCGAAATTCTCGCCTCGAAGACCGTTCACGGACTGCGGACACAGGTCTACCAGCACATACAGCATCTTCCAGTGCAATTCTTGGACCACAGCCGTTCTGGCGAACTCATCTCCCGGGTTATGAGCGATACAAACGAGATCGAGAGCGTTCTGACATCAGACCTCAGCTCTCTGGGGGCAGATTTCGGCATGGTAGCCGGAGCATCCGTCCTTCTCTTCTACGCCAGCCCTAGGATTGCCCTCATGGTCGTTCCGTTCATAATTGGCATGGTAATCGTCGTGAACCTGTTCAAACGTAGGATCAAAAGGGCGTCGAAGAGAATCAGAGAAGCAGTAGGTGACCTTTCATCGAGAGCCTACGAAGTGATGAGCAACCTGCGCATAGTAAAGAGCTTCACGATGGAAGAGGAAGAAGCTAAAGATTTTCGCAACAAATCCTTGGCAATTGTGAAGTCCAACATTAGTCTAGCCAAGTTAGACTCGGTATACGGATCCGCTGTGGACATGGTCACCACCTTCGCGCTCTTGACCCTTATCGTCGTGGCTGTTCCAGATGTGCTTAACGGAGCCCTAACCCTAGGAGCACTCGTCGCCTTTCTCGGTTTACTCGATAAGATGTTCTCACCTCTAATCTCGTTGAGCAAGTCAAACTTCAAGTTCCAAAAAGCCACCGCGGCGGGAGATAGAATCTTTGAGATTACAGAGACGAAGCCTGAAGTTCTCGATGTGCCGGGAGCATTTGCCCCACCTGAGATACTGGGACGGATAGAATTCGATGGAGTCTCGTTCAAGTACGAGCGCGACCAAACCGTCCTTGACAACTTCAGCTTGACAATCAACCCCGGTGAGACGATAGCAATAGTCGGTCCCAGTGGTGCCGGAAAATCTACCATAGTCCACCTGCTGTTGCGCTTCTACGAGCCGGATTCGGGAGCCATCCGGATTGACGGCTATCCCATCAACATGCTGAAACTGTCCTACTTGAGAAAGAACATTGGACTCGTCATTCAGGACCCGATCCTGTTCTCCGGAAGCGTACGCGACAACATAGCCTATGGCAAGCCTGGGGCAAGCCAAGAAGAGATCATCCAGGCAGCAAAAGCTGCCAATGCGCACGAGTTCATACTTGCTCTCCCCTATGGGTATGCTACGGAGATCGGCGAACGAGGCGTAACTCTCTCAGTTGGCGAGAGACAGCGCGTCTCCATCGCTCGAGCACTCATCAAAGATCCCAAGATACTGATAATGGACGAGGCGACGTCGAACGTTGATTCCAAGTCTGAAGCGCTCATTCAAGAAGCAATGGGACGAATGTCGGGAGAGCGAACCACGATCATCATCGGTCACAGACTCTCTACCGTGATGGATGCCGACAGAATAGTTGTCCTCGAAGAGGGGGGAATCGCAGAGATCGGTACACACCGTGGTCTGCTGCAACGCCAAGGAGCCTACACGCAACTCTACCAGAACCAATTGCAGGCCCAGACACAGGTCATCACTTCGCAATTCCGCGGGTACAGATATCTGAAGAAAGAGGAGAAACCGTGACAACCATAAACGCAAGCGCACTGGAATGGCGGTTCTGCCGAGACGGATTGAGTTCAGCCCGTCAAGTTTTCATAGGTATGTTAGTAATGAAACGAGAAAAGATGAGGTACAACCTTCCATGAAGCTGAGAAGCTTCAGGGTCCAGAACTACAGGTGCATAGACGACTCTGGTGAAGCACCTGTCGAACATATCAAAGCCCTAGTCGGAAAGAACGAAAGTGGAAAAACAAGCATCCTAAGAGCTCTGCACAAGTTCAACCCTGCCAGTCCGGAGCCCTACAATGGACTGAAGGAGTTTCCACGAAGACGATTCCACGAGTACGAGGACAAAGCCCCAGTCGTGGAGCTAAAGTTTTCATTGGACCCCGAGGACAGAAACGTGTTATCCGAGATCGATCAGCGCCTCGCAGAAGTGTCTGGCGCGTCGGTCAAGAAAGACTATGCGGGACGGTATGCCGTAGAGCTACTGCCAGACATCCAGATCCCATCCCCCAACCTCAAGGGAATCTTTCCGCTTCTTATCCAGCTCCGAGGTGCCATCGACAGACTCGACGATACAGTCTCTGGACGAGAGGGAGGAGTTCGCTGGAAGCTTCTCGATGCTCTTACCAGAGTCGGGACCGGCATAGGTGAGGAGACGGATCTTTCTATCGCGTCCTCGTCCAGAGAAGCCTTCGTCAGACAAGTCCAAGAAATTCAGACCCTAGTAGGGAAGAGCCCAGACGAGGGATCCCAGAAGGTCATAGGTGACATTGTACGCCTCATATTGAACACGATCGACTGGGCGAGTATCGATTCTCGAATCAACAAGTACATTGTCGAAAGACTTCCTGTCTTCGTCTACTTCGAAAACTATGCAATCCTGTCCGGAAGAATCCATCTCCCATCATTCGCGGAACGGTTCAGGGCGGGCCTGCTCAGCCCAGAAGAAAACACTGCCAGTATGCTGCTATCGTTCCTGAGACTGGACCCTGAGAAGCTGGTCAAGCTGGGAACACGCGATGGTAAATCCTCACAGGAGATGCAGGACGCTTTCGATACTAGAGCACTCATGGTTGACAGAGCAGCCCTATCCGTCTCCGGTCTCCTGGCCGACATCTGGCAGCAGAGAAAGGCTCGGCTAGACCTTGCTATAGACGGCGACTATCTGAGACTCTGGGTGGCAGACGCGGTCGACGGTTCACGAGTCGAGCTAGAGCAGAGTAGCAAAGGATTCCAGTGGTTCCTCTCCTTCTATATCGTATTCATGACAGAAACTCTCGAAGGAAGAGATACGGTGCTCCTCTTAGATGAGCCCGGGCTACACCTCCACGCGGCTGCGCAGCAGGACCTCCTCCGAGTCCTCGCCAGGCTATCCGAGAAGAACCTGGTCATCTACTCGACCCACTCCCCGTTCATGATCGATTTGGACGCACTGGACACGATTGGCGTTCTGGCCGAAACACCGCGAGGCACAAAGATCTCCGAGCCTACAAAGACAACCGACAAGACAGCCCTGTTCCCGCTCCAGGCCGCATTAGGGTACGCCCTCTCGCGCGGCTTGTACACTGGAGAATACAGTCTCCTTGTGGAAAACATCACTGACCTATGGATACTCTCGACGATCTCGCAGCATTTCAAAGAAAAACACCATGGCTACATAGCCGACGACATAGTAATCACGCCCTCCGGTGGGGGCCAAAAATCCGCGCTATTTGCCACAATGCTCGCCGGACAGAACATGAGCGTATCGGTGCTACTAGACTCAGACGTCGAAGGAATCAGTGTCAAGAAACAGCTGGTTGAAAGCCCGATAGCAAGAGAAACAAACGTAATCTTCGTCAACGATGCTAGCCAGGAACCAGGACGCGTGATGGAGGTGGAGGACCTCCTGCCTCCCAGCCTATATCTGAAGTTCGTAAACGATGCTTATTCAAGAGAACTAGGCAAGACCCGGCTGGGCAACGAAGCCCTCGCGAAGGATGTGCCGGTCAGGAGGTACGTGGAGGCAGAGCTGAAGAAGAGAGAAATCGGTTTCTCGAGGTTCCGTGTCGCTAGGCAGATCATGAACGACTTCCCGAACATTCCGTTCAGCCAGCTTCCCGCGGAGTTTGTCCAGAACATGGAACGCTTGTTCTCGTTCATCAACAGAATCAAGCCGGAACATACGCCCCAGCCGATCATAGCAGCGTCTCCCCGTCAATCTTCCCTGAGAGCAATATTCTCCAGAAGCCGGTCATAGCCAAAGCGAAAACCGCCCAATGATATACTAGGATACACCAGGATCTTTGATAGACTAATCACATCCAGAGTCTCGGAAACCGAAGATGGAAAACGCGCAAGGGCCGCTGCGAGATGAGAACCACAAGGGCAATTCTTGCCCCCTCTGCAATATTCCCGGCCAGGAAGTTTTGGCTGAGTTTCCAAGATGGAGGCTGGCCCGGACCAAGACCATGAAACAACACAGAGAGCGGCTCATGCTCTACTTCAGAGAACACGTGAAGACCTTGGACGAACAATCCATTGGAGAGGCATACATGCTACTCTTGACGATCGGCCGCAGATACTTCTGCTACACAGATCGGTGGGCTGTATTCGAACCGGTCTACGCCACGGTCCCGGACCATTGGCATCGGGTGGCTTCTGACCTTAACCCCGGTTCAGAAGATTACGAGCAGATTCTGAAAACTCCACGACTCATCATCCACACAGACCAGATGACGATCGACAGGGCGAAACCCGAATCGCTAGAGGGACTGCCGGGAACTCCCCCCTCTGCCGGCCAGCAGGGAACTCGAAGTTCGCAGGCCGCTTTAGGACTGCCCACGCCAACGGAGACTCGTAGCATTTTGAAAGGTGAGCGAAACCAACAATGAAGTCGAAAGCTAGGAGCATTATTACGTTAATGACGAGAAGAGGTGCGAATCATGCGGCATGATACAAGACAACAGCATGTGCTACAAGGAAAACAGCTAACCCGATATTGCAAGGCGCAGGGCCAGTTGAGGATCACGACAGAGATTTTTCGTTTTGTTCTAGAGGCTTAGGTCTTGCCGGGTCCTGATCGTCTTCATCAGGTCTCCTCGAGTAATCATTCCCAGAATCCTATCACCATCGGTCACTAGTAAGCGTCCAATATTTTTCTCCGCGATCTTCTTCAATGCTTCCGCGGCTGAAGCGTTCGGGCCGATCGTCACTATTCGCTCGTAAGGAACCATCGCTTGGGCAACAGTCTCCATCTCCCGTTTCTCTGCAGGAATTGATCGGACAGATGACATCGTAACGACCCCTTCCAGCTTATCGTTCCGGACTACTGGATAGCCGCCATGAGGATGGATAAGGAAATAATCGGTCACGAGCTTCTGCACGCTAATGTCAGGCGAGACCGTCAGCAGATCTCTCGTCATGATATCTCCCACGCTGATCCCGTGAAGCGCTTCGGTCATCTCGGTCTGCTTGAGGCTGGTCTCAGCCCCGGACCGGATAAACCAGCCTAGGAAGATAATCCACAAGCCGTTGAAGATATCCGCAGTCGCCACCACCAACAATAGACCGGCGGCAATCATGATCAGTGACAACGCCTCGCTAACGCGTGTGGCGTTCCGCGTCGCCTTCAACAGGTTCTTAGACCGACCCCAGAGACTACCGCGTAATACTCGGCCGCCATCAAGAGGAAACGCTGGGACAAGATTGAACGCACCCAAGGCTACATTGATCACGGCGTTGTAGCCGAGGATTGCGATGATCGGAACAGGCGCAGAAACCAACCTACTCACATACCAGAGCGCACCTAGAACTCCAGCAATGGCGAAGCTCGTCAATGGTCCCGCGAGTGCCATGCGAACCTCGAGACCCGCATCCTTCGGCTCCTCGCTCATCTCCGAGACTCCACCAAAGAAGAAGAGGGTGATTCTGGCAATTGGTAGACCATTCTTCTTTGCAATGTAAGAATGCGACAGCTCGTGTAGAAGGACCGAGATGAAGAGGAGAAGAGCAGAGACCGCTCCGATAGCCCAGTAAGTCGCGGCTCCGAGCCCAGGATAGACGGCGGGAAGATACCCGTCGGCCAGCGACCAAGCTATCAATAGAAAGACCAGCCACAAGGTCCAGTGAATCCTTATCGGAATACCAAGTATCTTCCCGATATTCGCTGACAATTCTACTGTCTTAGCGTACTGTGCTAGAACTTGAGCGTTTTCCTATCCAGTTCTGGCTGCAGATCTCGATGACTGAGGGGAGGGACTACGGTGGGATCCATGCGGATTCATGAAGATCGCTTTTAGAGCTTCCAACCAAGCACGCCTCGCCTCTTCGACGGTCAATCCCGAGACGAGAAGGGTCTCAAGTCCGTTCCAGAGAGCGATCAGCGAATTTGCGAGAGGTCGGATGTCTAAATTGTCTCCGACAAATCTCCGTTTCTGACCCTCTGCGAGAAAACTGGTCAGCACTTCCTCGTATTCCGCATGGTTCTGTTTCAATATTCTTTTCAGAGTAGGGTTTCGTGACGCTTCGGAGAGAATTTCGAAACTAAGTCCTGGGTTGGATGCGGACAGTTTCAGCATCTTGTCGAAGAATTCAGTAGCGCTCTGGACCGGATCTGCCTCGTCGCCAAACGAGGAGTACAGTATCTCTTTGAAAGCCTGAGGTGCCGTCTTAACCATAGCCTCGAAAAGATCTTCTTTACTGGAGAAGTATAGGTAGATCGCTCCCTTGCTTACGCCTAGCCGCTTCGCAATGTCTTCCATTGTTGCTTCGTGGTATCCTTTCTCGGCGAAGACTTTGTTGGCCACGTCTAGGATTCGGCTTCTCGCTTCTTCCTTGTATTCAGGCACGACCTTAGGCATTCGGCTCTATGATCAGTACGCGGTGGGGCGCTATTTAAAAATGACCGACGCGTTTAAATAATGACTCATCAGTCAGTTTCGCTACGCGATAAGACTTGCAGAATCAGAACATTCGGTCGGAAAAGACGGCAATGAAGGACAAAGTTGTCATGATTACTGGAGCTAATTCGGGTATTGGAAAAGCGGCTAGCCTGGCCCTCGCGAAAATGGGGGCCAACGTGGTCATGGTTACTCGAAACAAGGAGAAGGGTGAAGCTGCAAGGTCCGAAATTATCAGAGAATCTCAGAACGGCTCCGTCGATCTCTTACTTGCTGACCTGTCGTCTATCGAGTCAGTGCGGAGTCTCGCAACAGAATTTCAGAAGAAATATTCCAAACTTCACGTCCTCATCAACAACGCCGGACTGTTCAACCAAAGACGTAATGTTACAACGGACGGCTACGAGAATACTTTCGCCACAAACTATCTCGCGCCTTTCCTCTTGACAAACCTCCAACTGCCGATCCTAAAGGCCAGCGCACCCAGTCGAATTATCAACGTCTCATCCGTAGGACACTACAACGGACACATCAACTTTGACGATCTCAACTTAGAGAAGGAGTATGGCGGGTGGAAGGCTTACGGCCAATCGAAGCTTGCCCTCGTCCTCTTCACGCATGAACTCGCAAAGAAGCTACAAGGAACCCGCGTAACGGTCAACTCTGTCCACCCAGGCACTGTCGCGACAAACATCTGGACTAGACCTTTAGGTCCAGCAGGCTTCATTATGTCCTTGCCGAAATTGTTCATGCTAAGTCCACAGAGGGGGGCAGAGACAATTGTCTATCTCGCATCCTCTGATGAAGCAGAGGGTCTCAACGGAGAATATCTGGAAAAACTGAAGGTGAAAAAATCTTCAGATGAATCCTATGATGACGGGATTGCTCAGAGACTATGGGATGTTAGCGAAAAACTGACTCACCTTTCCTGGCCTGTTCCAAGATGAATTGGAATAGATCAATGGAATGGGAATTCGAGACGAAAAGTACTCTTGCGAATGAAGTAGATCTCGAGATGCAACATGTAATCACAATATGTGACTATGGAACGTGCCCGACCATTAAAAGCAACAACGCAATCAACATAATATTCGTGGTGAAATTTGGTGGAAATTCATGCTCGTCCGAAGCGCGAAGAAATCGCGGCGACGATAATTATTACGAACCTCTTGAGAATCGCGCGGTAGAGGCCTTGCTCCAATGAGCGTCAGCCTATCCGCGCCTCTGGTCGGACAATCCGACAAGGTCGTACAGGTAGCGAATCTTTCAAAGAAATACGGCGACAACGTCGCCGTCAACGGCATATCGTTCAACCTTACGAAGGGTGAAGTGTTCGCCTTCCTCGGCCCGAACGGCGCCGGAAAGACGACAACCGTGGAAATCTTGGAGTGTCTCCGAAACCCGACCGGTGGACAAGCACTAGTCCTTGGCTATGACGTGAGCAGACGATCCGACCAAGCCGAGATCCGGAAACGGATCGGAGTCCTGCCCCAAGACTTTAACGCGATAGACCGACTCACAGTCCGCGAGAACATCGACTATTTCGGTGCGATGTTCAAACACCAGCTGGACGCAGACAAGCTCATCGAGCTAGTAGATCTGAAGGATAAACGGGACGAGCAGTTCAAGAAATTATCAGGAGGTCTCAAACAGAGAGTTGGACTCGCGGTTTCTTTAGTCAACGATCCTGATGTCGTCTTCCTCGACGAGCCTACCACAGGCCTGGACCCTAGAGCTCGCCGGGATGTCTGGGGCGTCATCGAGCGGCTAAAGGGCCAAGGAAAAACAGTCTTCCTAACAACCCATTACATGGACGAGGCAGAATACCTAGCTGACATCGTATCAATCATCGATCACGGACAGATAATCGCCTCGGGAACACCAGACCAGCTGATAGATATTCATGGTGGGAAAAAGACACTCATCATCAGAGATGCTGGACAGGAAGGAATCGGACAACTTCCTCCAGGATTACCCAAGGCGGAGCTTAGAAACGCGGGAGACATTGCCATCCCTCTAAGTAACGGCGAGCTCACAAACATCCTCGTGAGCCTAGCACAGACCCCTCTGCATGACAAGGAAATAGAAGTCAGACGTCCAACCTTAGACGACGTCTTTCTCAACCTTACCGGGCGTAGAGTTTCGGAGGAGGGAAACTAGGCATGAGGAGCCGAATATACACCATTATCCGTGGGCATTTCAAGAGCTGGTACCGCAGCAAGAGTAACATATTCTGGACCATAGCCTTTCCACTCCTACTCATCGTCCTCTTCGGAGCGATATTCGGCAGCGGAAGCACCAAGTTCGACCTCTACCTCCAGAACCAAGATCTGAGTGGGAATGTGCCGACACCTCTTTCACAAGGCTACGTTAACGTATTGAACCAGACCGGGGCTTTCAACCTCCACATGGTCGCCGCTGAGCAGCCAGACCCGCTGACGTTTGTGAAAAACGACGCTCAGCTACACAATCGTGGACAGAGACTGCTTGTCGTACCGCTAGGTTTCAACGCCACTGTCATGAGTGGAAACAATGTGACCATCCAGCTCTTCATGGATCAGAGCGACCAGGCCTCCGCATCGCTCCGGGGAATAGTGAACTCAGCTACCATCTCATATGCAGCTGCCATCGCCCGCGCACCCGACCATCTATACGTTCAACAAGTCGGCATCGTAACTAGAAATATCCGCTACATTGACTTCTTCATCCCGGGAGTAATCGGCATGACACTCCTCACTACGGGTGTCTTTGGCGCTGTCAACACCAATGGCAGATATCGAGAGCTGAAGATCATCAAGAAACTCGCCACCACACCCCTCAGCAAGATCGAATGGATACTCGGAATGGTTGGATACCAGATGATCCTAGCCACCATATCACTCGTCGTCATCCTCTTCTTCGGCTACGCCATCTTCGGAGTAACAGTGACCATAGACATCTACACTGTAGGACTGGTAGTTGCAGCCGCCCTCCTCTTCCCAGGGATTGGGATGGTACTTGCAAATTTCGTAAGGGAAGCAGAGAGCGCTGATGCCGCGGCCAACGCGATAACTTTTCCAATGATGTTCCTGGCCGGAACCTTCTGG
>DASPWY010000005.1:0-6551 GCA_035637575.1 Bathyarchaeia archaeon | reverse complement strand
TCGTCGATCAGGCTTCCAATCGTAGACTGACCGCACCCAGAAAATGATACACTTCAAACCTTGAAGACTCGCCGCGTAGGCAAGCGCGGTCCCCCACTGACCAGCTCCTGTCTCTGTCGAGACACCTGCGCAACCCTCCTCTGCAGCATAATAGGCCTGCGGGAGCGCAGTGTTGACCTTGTGCGACCCGGTGGGTGAAAGGTCCTCTCGTTTGTAGTAGAGCTTCGCAGGCGTACCTAGGAAACGTTCGAGGCGACGCGCCCGATAGAGTGGTCGCGGCCGGCCAGCTTGACGATAGAGGTCCTGTATCGGATCTGGGATTGGAATCCATCTCTCTGTAGAAATCTCCTGCTGGAGACAATGTTTCAAGAGAACTTTTGAGAGAAATTCTAGTCTAGAAGGGCCCTCCTCTGGATCCTTTGGTTTCGGAAACTCGCCGGGCAGATCAGCAAGGACGTTGTACCATGAACCTGGAAGATCATCGGGGTTGAGAACGATCTGGTCTCGTGCCTTCACAAGGGATTCTTGCAAATAGAAAACGACCGAGATGTTACTATTTCCTTGCTCGAATTAAGGCTTCTCGGTGTTTGTGGTCACCAGTGTTGAGAATGAACAACTTCGGCAATGGGGCGTCTTCCACGATTGAGTGACGGAGAGGGAACATGTTTCTCATAATGGGGATACCCTATCGAGATTACACCGACAGGGACAAAGTGTTCAGGAATATCCAGCTCTCGTCTCAGAAGGTCAGGCCGAAATGCTCCGGCAATGTATGCTGACAATCCTTCGTCAACGGCAGCAAGCAGCACTAGGAGAGAAGCGCATCCTGCATCAAAATACCAATAGGGTATTGGCCAATCGATCTCGGTCCCGTCCTGTCTGATCTTGTCGGACTCACGGTATCTGTCATGATAGAGCTTCTCACTCACGCAGGGAACGACCAGTACGGGTGCATCTCCCTTGAGACGGCTCAGCTGTCGAAGTCTACGAATCCTTTCAGGCTCAGTAATGAGAATGAACGATACTCCTTGGCTGAAACCCGCGCTAGGGTAATGTTGAGCGAGTTCCAGAATTCTACGAATCTTATCCTCTTGAACCGGGACAGGTTTGAAAGCACGGATCATCCGCCGCTTTCGAACGACTCTGGCAAAGTCCATGCCGATTGGGTAGTGACCCCATTTGAAAAGAATATTCTCGAAACGAAAGATAGAGTTCGGATTGGCTATCTTTCCCTGTCCTCTTCGCTCCGAACAGGCATTTCTCCCAACGATTTGCCCGCGAAACTCAGCTCTCGACCATGCGCCTTCAACATATGGTCCCTCAGCTGCTCCTCCGACTCTATGAACTGCAGAAACGCTGAATCACAATAAGGACAGGTATACTTCATACGCTGAACATAGAATTAGTTGGAACGGAGGGTTAAGTCTTACCCCTCACGACTTGTTCACAGCATCTAGTTTGGCTAGACGTTCTCTTGGTTCCCGACTGAGACTTGTTCTCGATTCTGGACCATGATGAGTCCTAGAATTATCAATCCAGCTTCCGCGAACGCGATAAGGACCAGAATTATGGCTGAGAGCGAAACCTTGACAACTGTCGCAGAAATCGCAGCAATAACGACAATCGCGAAGAGAGTTATCCCTCCAAACGATAGGTTTCTAGATGACTTGACAGGATTCCGAGACATTCTCTTGAGCGTACATTGTCGAGGTTCATGATAGAAAAGAGCCGCCTACTGTTCTGCTCGCAAAAAATTCCAATTCCCTTAAATTCGCATGATTAGAATACTACAGTTTCCTCCTAGGACATTTTTGGTTCGTTCGTGATTTCGTAGTTTGAGAGCAAGATTTGGAGTCAAACTACTTATTCAATCCAGCCGAACATCCTCCTATGCTGACGGCTCAAAGGAACAGCGCTGACCTACAGCAGATACAGAAAGACCAGCGTGGCATTGCTACGGACGTAGAAAAATGGAAAGCAGTGGCTGGAAGAGATGAGGCTAAGGACGGACTCTTCGTCTTCGCCGTCCGCTCCACGGGAATATACTGCAAGCCCTCATGTCCTGCTCGACACCCGAGCCTCGAACAAGTCATTTTCTTCTCCCGGCCTGATGCGGCAGAAAGATCGGGCTTCCGAGCGTGCAAACGTTGCCAGCCACAAGAGGCGAGGCCTTCCGCCAGAGCCCAGCTGATCCAGAAGACCTGCAGGTATATCGAGGCCAACCTCGATGAAAAACTCACTCTCGAAATCCTTAGCCATCAAGCAGGTCTAAGCCCCTTTCATTTCCAGCGGACCTTCAAGAGAATCCTCGGCATTTCTCCCCGTCAGTACGTAGAAGCGCGCCGTCTAGAGAAAGTGAAACGTTCTTTGACGAACGGAGAGACGGTAACCAATTCACTCTACAACGCAGGCTTCACTTCGAAGAGCCGACTTTATGAGAAGACTCCTCCTCATTTCGGCGTCAGCCCAGGAATATTTCGACGAGGCGGAGAAGGACTACGCATTCAGTACACAATAGTTGATTCACGCATAGGACGTGTTCTTCTCGCAGCGACCCATCGGGGCGCGTGCGCGGTCTGCATGGGAGCCTCAGACGAAGCGGCCGAGGCAGCACTGAAAGAAGACTACTATGCAGCTGACCTCCATCGAGACGATGAAGGGATGAAAAAATGGACCGAAGCACTCCTATCTTATTTCGATGGCCAGGAATTTCCGCGAGACCTACCATTAGACGTGCAGGCTACCGCATTTCAGTGGAGAGTCTGGAAAGAGATCCAGTCAATTCCTTACGGTCAGACCGAAACCTACAGCGACATCGCCGCATCTTTAGGGACACCTCAGGCTACCAGAGCAGTAGCTAGGGCCTGCGCTACCAACCCTGTTGCGATCGTGATCCCGTGCCACAGAGTGATCGGGAAAGATGGCAGTCTAGGCGGCTATGCGTGGGGAGTGAAGAGAAAGAAGACCTTGTTATCACTAGAGAATAAGGTTCAACGCAACATAACCAGCGAGTAAGTAGGGGAGGGACGCTCGCCGATGACTCTGGAGACACGACTCAAGACGAAGATGGAGTACAAATCGCTCAGAGATAATCGAATCTTCACCAACAGTCTAGTAGTCATTTTGGGCGTGACCTGGGGTTTGGCCTTCGTTGCGATAAGAACGGCAGATTTCCAACTAAGCCCGATCAACCTGACAGTACTACGCTGGCTAATCGCTTCCGCTGGCTTCCTAGCTCTCGCACCCTTCTTCGGGAGACCGAAACACCCAGTCCAGAAACATCACACTCCTAGAATCCTAGCAGTGTCCCTAGCGAGTGTCACTGGATATCACCTATCGCTGAACTACGCTGAGACAATAGTATCTGCTGGTCTGGCAGGTCTACTCATCTCACTGGGACCTATCTTCGTCGTAGTCCTTTCGGGACTATTCCTTAAGGAGAAGATAGGGAAGAGACTCACGCTTGCACTGGCAGCAGCTATAACCGGGGCAATAGTACTGTCTTTGAACGCAGGATTGAACTTTCAAGAAATAACCGGTCCGCTCGCGGTTGTTTTCTCCGCTTTCATGTATTCGGTCTTCGCGGTCGGCTCAAAGCCACTAGTGAAGGAGTATGGAGCGCTACCCACAGCGATATGGGTCGCATTGATCGGCACTGCATTCACACTTCCTTTGATAAGCATGAATTTCATCACTCAGATCCAACAACTCTCGACGATAACCTGGTTGTCAGTAATCTACTTGGCGCTCCTAAGCACGGTGCTTGCCAACGTGATCCTTTACCTCCTCATTGGGAACCGATCCGTGTCGAAGCTCTCAATCCAGCTCTACATAGTTCCATTGGTAAGTCTAGTAGGAGGAATAGTTTTGCTAGGAGAGGGTGTGACCATTCTCACAATCTTGGGCGCCATCCTGATGTTCACAGGTGTTGCGCTTGCCACTCGCAAGAACTGACAGCATGATTCTCAGAGTCGTTCAATTTCTCAGACTCTAATGAGTAGGGCTTATCATGCGCTAGTCCTCGCCGGCGTAGATCTCCGGACATGTCGGCATTAAACCCTAGTCTCCGCAAGGCGATGACGATGAGGTATGCTGTTGCTCTCTACATGAGTTCGGTTCTCGGCTCGGGGGTCCTGGTCCTCCCTGGACTTGCGGCCCATATAGCGGGGCCTGCCTCGCTCGTCGCGTGGGTCGCTCTATCGATCATCAGTTATCCACTTGCCTACACATTTGCAAGCCTTTCAGCGCGAAGACCAGAATCAGGAGGAGTCTACTCCTTTGCCCGGGAGAGTCTCGGTCCAGGAGCAGCGAGCGCTGTGGGCTGGCTGTTCATCCTATGGTACGTCACAGGAGCGCCTGTAGTAACGGTAATCGCAGCTTCATACCTAGCTTATGCTTTTCCCTTGACTCGGACCGAAATCTTCCTGATAGCAGGGCTTCTAACACTGGGAGCATTCTTAGTCAACTATCGAGGAATCGTCGTCAGCAGCAGAGTTCAGCTAGCGGTCATAGTTGCCATCGTAGGACTCCTGATCACTGCGGTCGTCGCATCCGCACCCTCTGTGAACTCTACCAATTTCAGTCCCTTCTTCTCCAACGGCTACGTCCCGATCGGAGTAAGCGCCGCTCTGATCTTCTGGTCATATTTAGGCTATGAGAACGTGTCCAATGTGGCGGAGGAGTTCAAGAACCCGGAAAAGGATTTCCATCGTAGCATCCTCTTCAGCGTTATAGTCATCGGTCTACTCTACATCTCGGTTGCCGTCGCGACCGTAGGAACTAGAGCCTACGCGGCTGCGGGAAGCATTGCGCCCTTTGCAGTGATGCTCTCGAACGCTCTCGGAATCTACGGCGCAGTGGGGACAGCGATCCTCGCTGTAATCATAATATTCGGAACAATGAACGCGTATACCACTGGCATCTCTCGGGTCATCTACGCCACAGCCAAGGACCGAGGACTACCGAGACTACTTGACCGCATCAACATCAAGACCCAGGTCCCAGACAGATCGCTGATGTTACTGCTCGGACTATCTTGGATTACACTGCTACTATTCTATGTTTTCAACGTCGACTTGGAAACCGAGCTGTTAATCCCCAGCGGCGCAGCAATACTCGTGTACATTATCGGGTCGAGTTCCGGGATCAAACTCCTCAAAGTCAGGGGTGTAAAGAGACTGTTTCCGTGGATTTCCCTGGCGATCTCGATAATCATGGTGTTCTTCGTCCGACTCCCGATACTAATCGGACTTTCATTTGCACTGCTTGGCTTTGTCTATAGAAGACGCAGTTCTCAGCCAGTCCCAGCAACCTTAGAGCCCAGAGGCAAGGCACTGGTCCAAGGTTAGATAGTCTGAGTCAGAGGCCATCTGCGGAGGGCTACCCTTGGTCATCAATACTGACGTTTGCATCCTAGGCGGTGGCATCATGGGACTTTCAACCGCCTACTCGATAAGCAAGACTAGCGATTCCAAGATTCTCCTCCTAGATCGTTACGGCATAGGAAACGATTATTGCAGCTCCAACGACATCAACAGAGTCTTCCGGTACTCGTACGGCAACGACGAGCACTACACAAGAATGGCAGTCGAGAGCCTCAAGCTCTGGAAGATTCTAGAAGAAGAGTCAGGACAAGAACTTCTGCTTCCAACTGGCCTTCTCATGCTTCAAGGAGAGAACCGGGACGCGAACGGCTTCAACGAAGCCAGCTACAGAACGCTATCGCGTTTGAAACTTCGGGCAGAACAACTTGAGGCAGAAGAACTCGAGAAGCGGTTCCCGCAGTTTAGAGCGGAGAAAGGGTTCTTCGACCCGCACGGAGGGGTTCTTCTCGCTTCCAAGGCTCTCTACGCTCTGAGTTCCTTAACACAGAAACAGGGCGTTATGGTTCGTAAAGGACATGCCATGAAGCTGGTCTTGGGGCAGCACCCCTCAGTAGAAACCGCTGCCGGCGAGATTGTCCGATTTCACAGACTAGTCTTAACGATTGGACCTTGGTCCAACACTCTCCTAAGTCCACGACTAACTTCGATGGTGTCGACCCGACAACAGCTCGTCTACTTCAAACCCCAGAAGAATCTAGACCTGTTTCGCTCGAAAAACTGCCCCGTATTCTTCACGGACAAACACTATGGTCTACCCGCAGCCGGAATCGACGGAGTCAAGGTTTCACCGAAGGAGTTGAATGATCCAGTTGACCCGGAGAAAACGAACCGGTCAGTTGACGACGAACAGATCGTTGCATGCAGGGATGTGTGTCGCAGGTTCGTGCCAGATCTCGCCGATGGAGAAGTTGTCCACACCAAGGTGTGTCTTTATGACATGACTGAAAACTCTGACTTCGTCCTCGACAGAGACCCGCATCATCCAGAGGTCGTATACGGTTATGGTTTCTCAGGACACGGATTCAAGTTTGCGCCTCTAATTGGAAGACTGCTATCAGAGTTAGTCCTCGACAAGGAGCCAAGTTTTCCCATCGAAAAATTCTCCGCCGATCCCTCTCGAAGGAGACCCGCGACGGTTGGAGCTCACCTAGGTAAAGGCAAGTAGCA
>DASPWY010000004.1:0-7461 GCA_035637575.1 Bathyarchaeia archaeon | reverse complement strand
ACTTCTCTCGATCTGGGCCCTCAGCATAATCGTCGGGATCATCGTCGTTCTAGGCTTCATCGCTCTAGTCGTCCCCGGAATCATACTGGCGATAATGTTCTCCCTCGCACTCCCAGTCCTCCTTATCGAGAACAAAGGAGTAACCGAGAGTATGGGGAGGAGCCGTCAGCTCGTCAGCCACCGGTGGACTAAGACCTTCGGAACATTCCTCGTCCTCGGAATAATCGTCCTGATCGCGTCTCTTATCTTCAGTGCGATAACCGCTCCTCTAGGCATCATAGGTCCAGTTGTCAACGGGATTCTCTCAGCACTCTATCAGCCACTGTTCCCGATACTGATGGCCGTCTACTATTACTCCAATCTTGCAAGAATCTCGCAGCCTCCTCCAGGCCAGATGCCCATGGGACCAAACGCGACGTTCCAGGCTGGAATGAAGCCCTGCCCCACCTGCGGCACGCAGAATGTCTCTTCGGCCACCTTCTGCACAAAATGCGGGGCCAGGCTCAACTAACCGCGGCGAGCAGTAGCGTTCGTTGAGGAAGACTGTCCCGGCGGTCGCACTCGCCGTCGTGGCGGTACTAGCTGCGGCTAGTGTAGCCTACTATTACGTTTCTCGCAATGGACCTCCCGGTTCGGATAACTCTCAGTGCAGTGACCCGGACTCCATATCGAGCCACGTCTACAATTCATACCGTCTGAACGTAATCAGGTCCTGCATAACAGCCTCGGGAATCGTAGACAACTTCCTCCAAGAAGCTGACGGAGATTACCACGTGCGACTAGCTCTCGATTCTCAATACAGCAATCTCACCAACAGCGCAAATGACCAGTATCAGTACGGTGATCTAGTCGTCGAAATAATCTGCGCACTACCCGTAACGCAGTCCGACGCAGTCTCATCGTGTCAGAACTACACGAACAACATCACGATGCCCAGCGTCAATGACCATATCATAGTCACCGGACCCTACGTCTTAGATACGAATCACTACAACTGGGCAGAAATCCATCCAGTCTATACACTCACAATATCTTGACCCTCTGAGAGAACGTGAGAGAGGATTTGATTCCAACTCGGATGGATATGATGGTTCACGTCCAATGCCAGGAGGATCTACCGTTGGACGTGGAAAATCCTCACTATTTTCCGCAACAAGAGTAGACTAAGGTTATTACACCCCCAACCCGAGAACAAAAAAGCAACTGTGTCGAAGTTCATAATGTCACTACGAGACGACGCGTATCAGGTTCTTCAACTGGAGGCCACGAGAAGATGGATCTCAGTACAAGAACTGCTGAGAGCTGTAATTATTCCTGAATGGGTAGAACAAAACCCGCCCGCTCAGAAGATACTAGGCCCACGCCTAGCACACCCGCTAATTCGATCATGATATGCCAGTCTTGCCACTAGTCGACGGAGAAACGTGGCACCTCAGATATGATGCCTAGGCGGGAATGCTAGAACCGTCCACGACAAGTGCTCTAAGGACATCCAGTAGGGCGGCACGAAAGACTACCTCAATTTTCGGGGCTCATGATGTTCTGAACACTCCATTTGCATCGCACTAATCGAAAGGTCTTGCCATCCAATCCTCTCGACATCTGCACCCGTGCAGAAACCGCCTTCACAAGTGTCCCTTTGTGTTGGTTCGTGGACGCAACCCCAATATGCCGACCATAGGGTATGGGTCGTAATAATGGATAATGGATGAAGCGGGAGCAGAGAATATCTCAGGATAAGTGTACCCACGCCCAAGCCTTGCGCAATAGGGATGGAACCATGGAGTGTTCCGAATGCGGCAATACATGGGAGTCGTTACAATCCTACGTTTCGAATTCTCGAATGAAGCCGTCGAAGACCCTACACCACGATTCGCCGAGTATTGCCTAACGCCCGGATACTGTCCGGCGACCATTTGGTTGCCAATGTTTACTGTAGGCAGGTAAGGATCCAGACTTCAGCTATTGGTCCCTTGACAGCGTATTCATTTCTTTCACTATCATGCCCATAGAAATTAGGTGAAGGAAGGTTTTCAGAAACGCCTTCTGCACTATCGGTTCCAGTGCCTGTCCAGTCTTTACGTATTCTGCCGTCCAAGAGACGAGCCTTGAGGATTTTGTCAGGAGAACCATCCTGATCTTGCCGTTTCTTGTCAAGTAGCGCTCACCGATGATTTCATCTTCAGCGTCACCTGCATCGATTTGAGACACCTTGCCCACGCAATTGTCGGATTGATATCAAGCTCGCGATAATAGTCGAGTTCAACTTGGCTGAAGGCAAGCCGGTGACAAATCCAGTCCGTGAAAGTGCGCGGAGGCTCGTAGAGTCTTGCAAAACGTTCAGTTGTTCTTCGCTGTCGTTGGGCTGCTTGGGCACTTCGCCGGTCGCAGCTAATACAGCACATTGAGTAGCATCTCGCTGTTTCTGACCCGGAAGCCCTGAGAAGACGATGGCGCTCATGGAGTCTCTTCCGTCGACGGCATGTGGGGAAAAGTCTACATGAGATCGTTATTGCGTGTCGGTTAGAAGTTGGAGTCTAGTAGATTGACTAGGGCACTACGGTTCTGCGCCTGTTTGCTGCCATGCCGTATCTGTAGCGCAGATAGAGGACCTGTAGTCCAATTCCTATCGCCGCGAATACTCCTCCAATCGTTATTGAAGTGAGGCTGTTGTTCGTGAATCCCCACCACATGAAAGCCGCAGCGAGTATGAGCGCGATTGTTGGAGGATTGGGGCCTCGAATATCGAACATTTTTCCGTCTCCAAGCATAATTCCGCTTCCGCGGCTCTTAAGGCGGGTGATACCGTTCTGCCGGACCATTTTACCGTCGATGGTGAGCTAGGGTTACATGCTCAGGGGGCTATCGTGGATCTAAGCTATGAGCTTGTTTCGACCATAACACATTCGTGAGTTCGTCAATTTCCTGCCTTGTCGTCACCAAATTGGACCCTATTCCCTAGAGCCAATGATGACTCAATTATCTAGGAAGAGTCGGCGACCATTGAATACCCGACGCTAGGAACCTCTCGAATTCCAAGAGCAGTGTCACGATGGGAACGGGATCTTCACGGCAACTGTAAGCATTGCTGTTATTGGCGCGGGTTATTGGGGAGAGAAGGTCATCAGAGAGATTCTGATCCTTTCCCGAAAGACTGGCGTGGTGAGCCTGCGTTCGATTGTTGACAATTCTCCCGCCGCGCTGGAACGGTGTCGCAAGAAGGTTGGACCATTGGATTACAGAACAGATTATCAGAGCCTCCTCTCAGACGCGGACCTCTCAGCAGTTCACGTATGCACGCCAAACTCGACCCATTTCGAGATAGCATCAGCCTTCATCAAGGCAGGAAAAAGCGTCTTGGTAGAGAAGCCCCTCGCCCTCAGCTCCAGAGAAGCCTACGAGCTTGTAGAGCTGGCTAGAGCTTACAGAGTAGTGCTGTCTACGGGGCATTTTCATAGATTCAACAACGGACTCAGAGCACTAAAGAGCACGCTTGAGCCTACGATACTCGGAGAGCCCCACTATCTCGGGCTAGAATGGACAGGCATCTCACCTCCACAAGATCAGGGAAACGTCATAACCGATCTAGCGCCACACACCTTTGACATAACCAACTGCCTGACAGGGCTGTGGCCCGACAAGATTTCGTGCATCGCAAAGGGATATAGGAACAGAGAGAGTGAAGAGGTTGCTTTCATCACATGCGAATACGAGAGCGGCCTTTGCGCTGAAATCGAGGTAAGCTTGCTTGACTTCCGGCAGCGTAGAAACCTGAGGATTGTGGCCGAGAAAGGGAACGCCAATCTAGATTTTCTAGATCAGAGAGTGGTTCTACAGCACCAACACGGAGTCGTGAATATGCCGATAATTCCAAGTAATATTCTGAGAGAAGAAATCGAACACTTTGCGAACTGTATCAGTCGAAGTAGACTTTCGCAAATCTTCTCCAACGACAATGATGGACTGCTGGGCGCACACGTAGTCACTTGCCTTGAGGCAGCGAGAGAATCCCTATCAGAGGAACAGTCAGTGAGGGTCAAGTTCCCCTGTAAGAACGGTGAGTCGGTGGTGATGAACTAAAGTATGAATATGCATTCGGATTATCCTGATACCGGAGAATCGGGCGAAACGTACGAAGTAGAACAGAGTTCCAGCAAGCGCTAGCGGCTGCTGCGGCTTGAAAGCTACAATGTCTGTGAGCGCGCCTGTGCGTCTAATCCTGCCGCAGAAGGGGGTTCAAGACAGGTACGAACCTTGGCTCTCTGACGCAGTGCCTAAGCCAAAGAAACAGTACCTCGTGCCGGTCCCTGACAAGGAGACTTGGGACCACATGATGCAGGCCATCAAAGATGCTCTGGAGACCCTGCCACAAATGTCTCAATTGCGGAAACACGATCGGTTGCGGCTAGAAAAACATCCGGGCTGCTATCCCGAATCTCAGGATTGGAGAGACGACCTTCACGCTGGCGGTCTACTGCTTTTAATCGTCGAAGTCGCGCGGTCTAGCCTTTCTTTGTACGGATCGTGATCCCCGTCTGTTTCGAACAATTCTGCCAGATTGGGGGCTCGTTGAGTAGCGTAGATTAGCAGTTGTCACGCCCCTTCCGTGTACGATGTTCTCGAGTCGGCGGTTCTGTGCGTGGTATCTGGCTAGGAATATGGTCGCGGTGGAGGCTCCACCGAGGATGAGGCCAACGGTGAGCAGGGATAGTCCTGAGAATAAGCCAGTTATGCTGCATAGGGCACATATTCCGCTACCGGGTTGATTGTCCGGTTGTTGTTGAGGCTGACCCGAGGGCGACGTTTGAGCTACATTCACTTGCTGGGTCTTCGCGCTTGTCTGACCGTTATTGTCTGTAGTGGTCAGAGTTACTGTATAAGTTCCTGCTGTTGCGTAGGTGTCGGTCGTGCTGGCTCCGGTTGCCGTGTTTCCGTCTCCAAAATCCCAGGAATAGGTGTATGGGCTTGTTCCGCCTTGGGCTGACGCTGAAAAGGTAACGGTTGTGCCGGTGGCGATAGTTGATGACGGGGAGTAGGTTAGACTGGCTGATAATGACGATGAGCTGCTACCCCCGCTAGTGAATACGTCATTGAACATGTATCCCGCATCCGCGGCAGCTGTGTCGCCCTGGGCTAGTGGGGAGATTCCCCAGTTGTTCTCTATGGTCCTAAGCGCTGCATACTCGTCTATCCCTGTCGTGTCTAGGGAGACGTAGTCCTTCTTGACTGTTGTACCATAGAGCAGGTTGGGTGAGGCATTGTTGGCATCGCAGGAGCCGTTGCTCCCGCCGCACTCGTCCCACCAGAGATAGAGCAATGTACGATAGCTTGGATTTGTGAAGACATTGGAAGCTAGCAGCGAGCCAGAAGCAGGACTGGCTATGCTACCTGATCCTACGAGGAACGCCTGAAGATAACTGTCTCCTGTGGAGACACTAACATCATGCATGTTGTTGCTGTCGGTTGGAGTATACCAGAGAAAGTTGGGAGGCGTAGCAGAATCAGCAGCAGTAATGATATCGCTGGTTGAAACTGAAGAGCTGGTAAATGTATTTGCGCCAGAGAATGGAAAGTGGTCAGCTCCTCGGGGGCAGCCTGACTCGCAATAAGCCTGCCATGTGAGACCCGCTGATGCGAGACTCGTTACAAATTGTGGATTACCGCTGACTGAACTGAAAGAATAACCATCGCTGATACCATATGTGTAGCCGAGCATAAACCCGACGTAGCATGCTGCGGAACAGCCGTTGAAGTCGTTAGTGTCAGCAGCCGTCGCGCCGTAGCTATTGTAGTTGGGCAGGGTTGAGCCGAGCGGAAGCATGCCGCAGAGAAACGGAGCACTACTAGTAGGACAGGATGAGACCGTTCCAGATCCGAGCACGGAAGCATATGCAGTATTCTCCATCGCGATGATTACAATATGATCAAAATAGGTTCCCGTCGGTGCAGCTGAGACCGGCCTCATCGAGGTGACGAGCGTAACACTCAAGACTGACAGAGTTACGAGTAATAATGCTAAACCTACATGGTACGGACTATGGGCTAAATTCATGTTGTTCCAATCCTATTTTTATCGGTCTCGGTTTCCCTACATTATTGGCGAGGGATCCGTTCAGTGTCGGAGCGAAGAACCAGACTCTGTTTGTTTGAGCGAGTTCCCGGCGAGAACTAGTATAGTCTGAAGATTCTCAAAGGCAATATTGAACCAAGACGCAACTCACCTGGTTCTTGTGCCCATCATCACGTGGACTATAGTATGTACTGAATCATGTTAGCACGTCCTATTTTCGGTATCGGTATTTCTTTTACTCTGATTCCAATGCTCTTGTCGTTCCGGAGGCTTACGGAGGGTCGCGACGGACTAGAAATTGCTTCCTTTCTTCATCGCGCATTGAAATCCCACCATCGATAGAGGCCACGGTGTTGGTTCTGGCAATCAGTCCGTTTAGGAATACGCGATGATTTTCAGTGTCTCCAGACCTACAAAGATAGGCTGGAGACTTGGATCTCTCTTCCTTCTGCACAACGCCGTCTACTAGACTTGTAGTTATTTTGGTCTTAGTGATGCTCGGTCTTTCTTTTCGTCCTGTGGTTGGCTGCTTTCTTTCCATCTATACCACTTCGTATTGGATTGTCGGCACTGCGGGGCGTTTTTGTGAACAGACGGGATCTCAATCGCGTTGGCTTGTTCAGGAGCTTTGCACGGCTCCTAATGGTAAGGAAGGCCACAGAGGATATTACGCCAATCACCGCGCCAATGAAGATGAACCATGCAACGGCGAGAATCGCGCTCTCTAGACCGCAGGTTAGGCAGCTACTTCCAGATACTTCTGGTGGAGGCTGGGTGCTAGGTGTGCTGCTAGGTGTATTGCCGGCGTTCTCCACGTGTATCATCACCGTCTGAGTACTCGTCCATGATCGGTTGTTGCTGTCGGTTGCTGTGAAATTGACCATGAATGTCTGACCAGACTGGCTTCGGCTTGGAGTGAATGAGAATGAGCCCGTTGCCGCGTCGAAGGCCATATTCGAGGCGAGCCCCGTGGCTGATAGGGTGACTGTTCCTCCGAAGCCGGTGGGATCGCTTGCGGTGACCGTGAAGTCAAGGGTAGCTCCGGCGCTCGTGTTCCGCGGACCGGGTGCGATGATGACAGGGAGAACGTTCGTTGCGACTACGGTTATGCTGATGTTGGCCTCGGTTGATGAGAGGCCATCGGTAACGGTGAAGTTGATGGTGTAGATTCCTGGTATTGTTGTTGGGCCGGGTGTCCAGCTAAAGACGCCGGATAAAGGAACGGCTCCTTGGATCGTTGCAAAACTTGCTCCCTCAGGCAGATGAGCGGCTGAGAGTGTCAGTGTCGCCGGTGAGGGGATAGACTGGTCGGTCGCGTTCACTACGAAACTGATTGTTGCTAGCTGTTTGACGGTTTCTGCGGATGGGACGGTCAAGATGGGTGGAACATG
>DASPWY010000003.1:0-4123 GCA_035637575.1 Bathyarchaeia archaeon | reverse complement strand
AGACTTCCAGTCAATAATCACCGGCCGCCGACCCAGCGTTTCACCAGGAATCCTCAAGCGATACTACGACTGGGACGAATCGTTCAAGGCAAGCTAGGAGAGTGCAAGAGTGAACTTGGATAGAACTGACTTTCGAATCCTGGCAGAACTCGTAGAGAACTCCAAACAGTCCTACGTCGAGATCGGTCGAAAGCTAGCGCTCCATCCTAACGTCATAGCCTACAGAGTCAACAGACTCGAGGATCAAGGCATCATACGCGAATACACGACCCTTGTCGATTTCTCGAAGCTCGGGCTATCCGAACAAGTCGTCGTGGCGGCAAACTTCCCCTCTGACTCGTCGAGGGAGGATATCATGAAGCAGATCTGCGAGATTCCAGAGACAGTCAACGTGATCAGTTCTCTTGGAACTCCAGAAGGGCTCGTGTTCATCGTTGCTCGAAACAAGGAGGATGTCAACGCGGTGCTCGGGAAGCTTCGATCGATGAATCTTGACATCGACTTCGCCTCCTCTGTAATCCGGACTTACGATGAGGGCCGTTTAGGAACTTACTTCAGGGCTATGGCCGGGACTGACGAGAGGTAGTCGGTCATTGGAGAGACCCAGCTGGGCTCCAGTCATACTCTCAGGAGCACTCCCAAGAGAATTATCAGATTTCCTAGCAATCGCGATACTAGCTCTAGCGAGCCTCGAAAGCATCTTCGCCCAGATACAACCGTTCAGTCAGTCCGGATGGTTCGCGACCCTTCTAGTTCTAGTTCCACTAACCTGCGCTCTGGCGGCTCTATCCAACTCGTCCCGAACACAGAGAGAGGAGCTTGCACTATTCGCCTACGGAGGCGCCGGATGGCAGATTCAACTTCGATATGTTGTCCGCGGATGCGTAGTGGCGATCATTGGACTCCTACCCGTATGGTTGAGATTCCTAGCGACGGAGAAGATACTTTCGACAAACCTAGTTTTGCTTCTGATCTCAGCAATCGTCGGAGGATTGGCATACGCAGCTCCCGCTCTCAAACGGACCCGTTCGTTAGAATTCGTTGAGCAATACAAGGGCTAGCCAAATGAAACCTCTCCTGGAATGCAGGTCAATCACGGTCGCATACCCAATTGCAGACGGAGTTCTGAGACTCTACGGCGAAGGAGTATCCTTCAACCTCGAAGAAGGTGGATTCCTATCAGTCGTCGGAGGGTCAGGCTGGGGAAAATCTACCCTCGTCAACATAGTACTTGGCCTGGAGAAACCAACCCGCGGAGTTGTTCAGCTGGACGGAGAAAACATGACGGAACAATCGTTCGTAAAACGCTCGGCACGAGTCAAAACTGCCGCAGTTTTCCAACGACCTACTGCACTCCCGCAACTAACAGTTCTGCAGAACCTTCACCTCGCACTCGCAATGATGGGGATTCCGAAACGTGATAGAGATGAGAGGATCAAAGAGGCAATGACCTTCTTTGGACTCGAGAAACTCTCACACTCCTACCCAGACTCGCTAAGTGCAGGACAAAAAAGGCGGATCGACCTCGCACGAGCACTTGCAGCGAAACCCCGATTCCTCGTCTTGGACGAGCCAACGGGAGATCTCGACTCCTCAGTAACGAACCTAGTAATGCCATTGCTAAGGGGACTAAACAAGGACCACGGAATGACAATACTCATGACCACCGCCCTTCCACGGCATGCATCCACTGCGAAGCACCAGATTCACCTGAGGCCCCCGATATTCCAAACGGAACAACCGATAGCAAGGTAAGAATCATGTTTAGAGACAACCCATCAATCACAGACAGGCTTCGCGAGGCAATCAAGCCGACACCCGTCAAGCGAAGAATACAGTTTGCAGCTTACAAACTCCGCACCCAGACCAATAGACTCGAAAAAACGATCAATCAGATGGAGCACAGAGACAGAATACTCCACGACAAATGCGTCAAAGCTCTCGAAGTCAGAGATACTCAGAGCGCAACCCTGTTCGCGAACGAATGCGTCCAGATTCGCAAGCTAATCAAAACTTCGCTCAGCAGCCAGATCTCGTTAGAACAGGTACTCCTCCGGCTGGAGACCGTTGAACAGTTCGGAGACATGGTCCACAGCATGGGAAGCGTACGGGGCATTCTCACCACCGTCAAGAATGAACTGGAAGGAAAGCTCCCGGAGATTTCTACTGGCATACACGACATCGAGGACTCCTTGGAGAACCTCACAACCGAAATCGGAGAGGTAGTGGACGCTGATGGAACCTACGTGCTTCCCAGCGACGACTCTGCCAGGATTCTCAAAGAGGCAGATCTCATGGCGGAGCAGAAAATGAAAGAAAAGTTCCCGGAGATTCCACAGATCCCGATTGACGCCCATAGGATAAGGTAAGCTAGCTTTGCTCTCTCCAGAGCTTGAGACCCGCGCCTTCCTCGGCCGCCCTGTGGTTGACATCTATGGCAGAAGTCTCGGACGAGTTATTGGAATTGAAAGAAACGCTTTTGGTGAACTCGAGGGGGTTCAGGTGGAGGCTGCGGGAGGGCACATTGTTAGCGCGAAGGCCAGGCAGCTGGGGCTCACGCCGAAGATCATCACTCTGACACCTGACTGGAAACTGGAAGCGGTCGATATTATCTCCGAGCTTTCTCTGCTCCGCAAACGAATCGGCGCTCTGGAGTCGTTGAAGGACACGAAGGAGATAGAGGGAGAGATCTATACGGAACTCCTGGACTCACAAAAAGCAGGCTATTACGACAAGGTGAAAACCGGCGAAGCGCTGTCAGCATCGATGAAGCATCGACTCTCAGAGGTAGCAGGCCAGATTTCTAGTCTCACACGATACCTCGTCAATGCCAAACTGGATCACAAGAGCGGGGAACTCGACGAAGAATCGCTAAAAATGGCTCAAGGTTCCATAGAGCCAACTCTCCACCCTCTGATCGCCGAGCGAAACGATTTGGCAGGATCGCTGAAGACCCTTGAAGAAGTCCTACCATCAAGGGTCACGATTAGTCAGAATCGACAATAACTCTATTCTCGGCTACACTTTCTAGGAAACGCCCACTCAACGGTAATATAGCCTCCCCGGCAACTAGCAAGAAGCGGGTCATCATCCTGATTGCCGATATCGACCGAGAGATGGAGAAGAAGAAAGTCGAATCCATTCTGGTGTTCGGGGATGCGACGGTTGGAAACCCTGATCTGCGTTACGTTGTCGGAGCTTCGCTTGCAAGGGGAGGAATCTATGTCAAGCACCAGTCCCACGATCCCACACTTATCGTCAGCAATATCGATGTCGGTAGCGCCCGCCTAGGACGGGTTCGGAATATTCGCACATACTCCGATTACGGACTGGAACGTCTCTCGGGAAAATATGACAGAGATGAGGCTAGAGCACGGTTCTACGAGAAAATAATCCGGGACACCGGTGCGAGCGGGCCGATAGTGCTCGCCGGACGAAACGAGACCTCGAACTCTCTACTGCTTATCGATTCATTACGTAAGAAGGGGAGCAAGGTCGTTGGCGAGAAGACTCCGACAATACTGGAGGTTGCTAGGGAAACCAAGGAACGGGGCGAAATCGAGAAACTGCGAGAAATGGGGAGAAAGACAACCAGAGTGGTCCAAAAAACAATTCGATTTCTGTCCAAAGCCAAGGTGCGGGGACCGAGAGTAGTCTTGAGGTCTAAACCATTGACAGTTCATGCAGTCAAGACGGTCATCAACGGACTCTTGGCTGAGGAGGGCATCATTGCTCCTGAGGACACAATCTTCGCGGCGGGAAGAAAATCGAGCGATCCCCACTACGATGGGAAGAGCGGCGACATTATCCGTGCCGGGGAACCCATAGTCTTCGACATCTTCCCCGCCGAACCCGACGGGTACTGGCACGATTGCACGCGAACCTACGCGTTCTCATCTCCCCAAAGGAAAGTTAAGGAGATGTACGACGCGGTGCTAGAGGCACAGACCTCTGCTCTCGACATGGTACGGGAACAAGCCTCCTGTAGCGAGATGATGATCGAAGTTTGCAAACTCTTCGAGAAGAAAGGATACCCGACAGCTCGACTCCTGGCTAAAGGGAACAAGGAAGCGAGAGTCAGGGGGTTCATGCACGGTCTCGGCCACGGAGTTGGCTTAACGAT
>DASPWY010000002.1:0-4010 GCA_035637575.1 Bathyarchaeia archaeon | reverse complement strand
ACCCTAACTTGTATTGACACGGCAGAAACCGCAGCCATCCTCGACAGTAATCTATGGAGTGTGGACTACTGCGCCTCGTCTTCGACTGTCACGCCTACTTTCTGCAACTGCTCTCTAATCCGATCCGATAGCGAATATTCGCGCTTTGCGCGAAGCTCATTCCGGAGTGAGGTAAGCATGTTCACCAGTTGGAGAAATTCTTGTCTGGGCACCAACTCGGTCTCCAGCAGTCCGATTACTGAAGCAAGTTCCTTCATAGCTTCGATAAGCATCGCTGCGGATTCGGTGCTCAGCGATTTCCAGTGTTCCTCCGCTAATCCAACGATTCTAACGTAGGCCGAGAGAGCGCCGGGAGTGTTGAAATCATCGTCCATAGCAGCGAAAAACTCTGTTCGAATTTCATCCACCTGACTCTTCAACGATTCGTTCGCAGTTTTGCTCTCAGCCTTGACTTCCGTCACTCTCTGCAGTTGGTCGTAGGCTCGTCGGAATCGGCGGGCGAGACTGGCGGCTTGGACAAGCGTGTCTTCAGTATAATCTAACGGGCTGCGATAGTGAGTCGACGCGTAGAGAACGCGGAGCGCCTCGACTCCTACCTTCTGGATCGCGTCTTGTATTGGGACAAAGTTGCCCAGCGACTTATGCATCTCCTGCCCCTTAATGCTCAGCAGTCCAGTGTGGGCCCAATACTTTGCCAACGGCTTCTTTCCGGTAAGTCCTTCGGCCTGCGCGATCTCTGCTTCGTGATGTGGAAAGATCAGCTCCGTGCCTCCACCATGCAGATCGTAGGTGGGCCCAAAATGGGTGAGTGTTATCGCGGTGTCTTCTATGTGCCAGCCCGGTCGTCCCTTGCCCCATGGGCTGTCCCAGGCAATCTCTCCAGGCTTCTGATTTTTCCAGAGGACGAAGTCGCCCGGGTTCCTCTTTTCCGGATCCGGATCGACCCGATGAACTGTTAGCTGCTCTAGGTTCTGCCTTGAGAGTTTGCCATATTCTGGAAACTTCGAGATGTCATAATAGACTCCTCCCGCTATCCTGTACCCTATTCCCTTGTCGACTAGACCTTGGATCTGGCTGATGATCTCGGGGATGTAGTCTGAAGCTTTCGCGTAGACGTTTATGCTGTTGACGTGTAGATCTTTCATGTCCCTGTAGAATGCTTGGGCGTATCTCTCGGATAGTTTGAGAGGATCCTCCTTGGACTCCTTTGCTCTGTTGATGATCTTGTCGTCAATGTCTGTGATGTTTAGGACGAAGAAGACGGCGTATCCCTTCTTTCTGAGATAGCGGGCTATGATGTCATAGGCGACGTAGCTCTTGCCGTGTCCGATATGTGACACGTCGTAGACTGTTGGGCCGCAGACGAACATGTTCACCCTCCCTGGATGGATGGGTTCGAAGTCATCTAAGTGGCGGGTTAACGTATTGTACACTTTCAATCGCGACTGCTTTGGTTGGGACATGCTCAGGGTCCTAGCGAAGGATCTTGGCCATTCTCGTCACGCGGGAGGCGGGGTCTTTGGCTGGTTTGCCTTCGCTTGAATCATGCTCCAAGCCTTGCTCAACATATCCTTCTCGTTCGGATACGAGAGCGTCGGCAACGCCTTCTCGTAGGGCATCCACTCCATGGCATCGTGCTCCGTTCCCACCTTCGCATCTGCCTGGTCAGTCTCGAAGAGGAAGAAGTGGACCGTCTTATCGAACGTTTTTGCACGGAATCCGAACTGGTACTTGATCTGCCCCACCTTTCCTCGAAGCTTTACACGACTCACTCCAGTCTCTTCCCTGACCTCACGCATCGCAGTCGTGACCTCGTCCTCGTTCTCTTCGATCAGCCCCTTGGGGAGGCACCAGATTCCCCGCTTGTTACTTGTTAGGAGAAGGAAGAGGGGGATGCCGTTCTCGACGCGGTAGACGACTCCTCCGGATGAGATGACTTTGATTCTGGGTCTGGGCTGCATCCCTGTCCAGTCTGCCATCTATGAGATTCCTTCCGTGATCATATTTGCAGATCTTTTGGCAAGTGTGTCAGATTTTCCGACGGTGACCCGACAACCACAATGTCCTCGATTCTTACTCCCCCGACTCTGGGGTCGTAGAGTCCAGGTTCAATCGTAACGACCGAGTTTTTCCTCAACCTCTCCTTTCCGTAAAGGCTGAGGTAGGGCCTCTCGCCAATCGTGAGACCGACTCCGTGGCCAAGACCGTGCATGAACCCCCTTACTCTCGCTTCCTTGTTGCCCTTGGGGAGTAATCGGGCGGTCGGGTATCCTTTCTTCTCAAATAGTTTGCAGACTTGGATCATCATATCGCTACAGGAAGCTTGTTCACGCACCATGTCGAGTGCAGATGTCTGTGCTTCCAGTACTGCATCGTACATCTCCTTGACTTTCCTTTGGGGCGATGAGAACGCGTAGGTTCTCGTGCAATCGTGCCAGTACCCGTCGGGTTCGGCGGGGAAGATGTCGAAGACTATGGGTTCCCCGGCGCGGATAATGTCGCCGCTCTTCCCATCGTAGTGGGGATCGCTCGATTTTCTTCCTGCCGCGAAGATTGTGTCCTCAGGAGCAATGATGCCCTCCTCAGCCAAAAGTCCGTTGATGACCGTCTTGACTGCATGAACGGTCAAAGGTTTAGACTTCAAAACAACTCTTGGTCCCCGCACTTTGGCCTTCGAGAGAAATCGCATCGTTTTTTGGACCACTCTGGTTGTCTTTCTTCCCATTTCTCGCAGTTTCTCGATTTCGCCCCGTTCCTTGGTTTCCCTGGCAACCTCCAGTATTGTCGGGGTCTTCTCCCCAACAACATTGATCCCCCTCTTACGGAGTGAGTCGATAAGCAATAGAGAGTTCGACGTCTCGTTTCGTCCAGCCAGCACAATCCGCCCGCTCGCACCAGTGTCTCGGATTATTTTCTCATAAAACCGTGCTCTAGCCTCATCTCTGTCGTATTTTCCCGAGAGACGTTCAAGTCCGTAATCGGAGTAGGTGCGAATGTTCCGGACACGTCCAAGGCGCGCGCTACCGACGTCGATGTTGCTGACGATAAGTGTGGGATCGTGCGACTTGCGCTTGACATAGATTCCTCCTCTTGCGAGTGAGGCTCCGACAACATAACGCAAATCAGGATTTCCAACTGTCGCATCCCCGAATACCAGAATGGACTCGACTTTCTTTTTCTCCATCTCCCGGTCGATATCGGCAATCAGGATGATGACCCGCTTCTCGCCTAATTGCCGAGGAGGCTATATTACCATTGAGTGAGGCGGTTCCTAGAAAGTGTAGCCGAGAACAGAGCTATTGTCGATTCTGACTAATCGTAACCCTTGATGGCAGGACTTCTTCAAGGGTCTTCAGCGATCCTGCCAAATCGTTCCGCTCAGCGATCAGAGGATGGAGAGTTGGCTCTATGGAACCTTGAGCCATTTTTAGCGATTCTTCATCGAGTTCCCCGCTCTTGTGATCCAGTTTGGCATTGACGAGGTATCGTGTGAGACTAGAGATCTGGCCTGCTACCTCTGAGAGTCGATGCTTCATCGATGCTGACAGCGCTTCGCCGGTTTTCACTTTGTCGTAATAGCCTGCTTTTTGTGAGTCTAAAAGTTCCGTGTAGATCTCTCCTTCTATCTCCTTCGTGTCTTTCAACGACTCCAGAGCGCCGATTCGTTTGCGGAGCAGAGAAAGCTCGGAGATTATGTCGACCGCCTCTAGTTTCCAGTCAGGTGTCAGTGTGATTATCTTCGGCGTAAGCCCCAGCTGCCTGGCCTTCGCGCTAACGATGTGCCCTCCCGAAGCCTCTACCTGAACTCCCTCGAGTTCACCGAAAGCGTTTCTTTCAATACCAATTACTCGCCCGAGGCTTCGACCGTAGATATCCACTACCGGGCGCCCCAGAAATGCTCTGGTCTCAAGCTCTGGTGAGAGCACAGCTAGATTACCTCACCCTGTGGGCGTCGATAGGGATCTGAGGAATCTCAGGGAACTTTTCCTTCATCTTCTGCTCTGCCATGA
>DASPWY010000001.1:0-5396 GCA_035637575.1 Bathyarchaeia archaeon | reverse complement strand
GGACTAGCCCACGCCCAGACAGGAACACTATTGCGGAATGTGCATCTTCCCGCTTTCGCGAACCATCCCATCTACTTTCCTGTAGGAGTCGCCTTCGACGGAACCAACCTCTGGTACTCAAACCCGAGCACGGGGCCGATGGACATCTTCCAGATCTCAACAACCGGCACACTCCTCAGCACATTGAACAAGCAGGCCTATGCCGGAGCATTAGCCTGGGACGGCGCTAACCTCTGGGTTGCACCATTCGACGCTTCAGCGAAGAAAGTGGAGTTGTACTTGGTATCGGTTGGACCGCATCCGCAGATTGTGAAGGAGGTGGACATCACCTCGATAATCCTAGGCAACGGGTCGTGCGCTGCGATCTCCGGACTCTACTACAACCTCAAGAAGGACACGTTATGGGTGACCCCAAACGCGTGCGTCGGCCCGGGTATCACCAACCGCAACACATCCTATCTCATCGACACGTCAGGAAATCTGTTGAGGACGATATCATTCTCGATTCCAGTGGCAGCACTGACCAAGGTAGGAGACAACTTCTATGTCACGAACAAAGGCGGTTACACGACAACGGGCCTTCAGGCGATAGTGCAGACCGATGAGGATGGAAACGTAATCACCAGCTTCGGAGGCGCAGACGAGAGGAACGAACAGACCTCATACGACCCCTCAACATTCGCGCCAGACTGCGCTCTCTGGACAATGCACTTCTTCTTCAACAATACAACCAACGACCTCGACGGCAACCTCAACGCATACGAGATACCTTGCGCGGACTAACACCTCCCCTCCCCTCTTTTTCCCTCAACGACCAATACGCAAGACAGACAACGGGCCCGTCACTTGTCTAGGGAGAAACTTTGGGCATGCCCAAGAGAAAAATACGGCACCGTGCAAGAACTTATTTGTCTTGTCAACAGACAATTCCACGATCGATGCCCTCAAGAAGCTAGTCGAAGTGCACAATAGAATTCTCATCTACGAGATTCGTGATCATGCTCTCTACGCGAGGGTTCTTTCAGCGACCGGAATTGGGTTGTTGCTAGTTGGAGTCGTGCTAAGCCTATACTATCCTCCCCTTGGGTGCTACTGGTCCTAGTAGGGCTCTCAGAACCATCAACAGCGTCTACGATTTCAAACGGGGAGACTCGTTGAAGAGGAAAATGCGACTAGTCAGACAAGAGTTCGGAGACATCCTAGCGCTATCAACTGATTGAGTCCATCTCGCAACGTCTTGAATATGCTCGAAACGCGAAAGGCGATGATTAGTGAGACTGGATTCACATTGCTTCCTACTCCGAATGCTGATTCAAGAACGAGACCAACCATCATCTCCAGATAGACCAGAAGTGGGCGCTTCTTCTCCTGCTCTTAGACGGGAGTCCGCATACCGACGTCGATCTCCCATTTGCACTCTGAGCATAGCCCGTCTACTAGCTCAGCATGTTTCCCACATTTCTTGCAGCGGCCAGTATGATGTTGTGGTTCTTCGGATCTCCTTGGCGAGTCACCGATGCGTCGCTCTCTCTGAAAAATACTCAAGGTCCGAACCTAATCGATCGCCAGAATATATGTTTTAGTTCTTCAACAGGCGAAGGATGAGGGCGAGTGCGAGGACTCCTCCGAGTAGTGGAACGGTCCAGATTCTGATCGGGGTGTAGAGGAGTCCGTACCAGAAGGCTAGCACCATGCCGAAAGCTCCGCATAGTCCCAGGAATTTCTTCCAGCCAATGTCCGAGCCCGCAAAGTTTCCCGCATAGCCTGCCTGCTTCAACACCAACCCCGATGAGGCTAGTTGAGCCAGCGAGGCCAGCCCAGAAGACGAGCCCACCGTACATAACCCCGAGCGTGACGAGGATGACGGGATATGCAAAAAAGAGGGCATAAAGGACGACCTTTGCAAGGGACCTGGCGCGATCTAAGAGGTGGCGTTCGAGGAAGCTGGCTTTGGGGCTGGGCTGGAAGAGTGACGAGTCGAACTGCTAGAGGCAGGTCTCCATAGGCTTTTTCCTAGTCAACGGCAGGATGATCAACAAGTGGACAAGAGACTAGTTGAGCTTGTCTGTACCACTGACATACGTCGAGTGCTCTTCGCGTCACTTCTTGCACTCAACACTTGGACGCTGGACATGACCCAGAACCACAATCATTCTTAGGATTTGAGACGTCTTTCCCATCGCATAACCTTTTAACCATTGAGGGTGTTGTGAATTTTTTTGGGAAGATTTGTGTACAATGCGAATAGCCAAAACATTGGTAACTTTCGCCGTTGTCTTCTCTCTGGCGATTCTGACAGGTTCCACACCTGGCAATCTTCAGCTTCCCACGATACGACTTGGTCATGCGAATCTCCAACCCTGTCAGGTCATGGGCTCCTCGGGAGCCTGTTCTGAATTCTGGTATCCCGCAGGACCATCCATGAATACTCTCGTAGCAAACATCTTCGCGGACTCGACTGCTGAGTATGTCAACCTACAGTCCTCGTTTCCCAGCATCGATTTTACAGACAGCTCTTGTCTGCCTAGCACTTGTGCTTCAGTGAATACTTCGCCTAACTTTCTGGTAACCGCTCCAGTCGGCGAGATTGGCTACTATGAGATTCAGTATATGATGGCCAACAACTTCTGGGGCTGCCAGTTCGCGTTTGGAAATTCCAACTGTGGAATTCAGATCCGACAAGGCATCGCTCATATGCTTGACAAGAACCAGTTCTGCAACTTCTCCGGAGTCGCGGGAACCTGCACCCCGATCGACAACCCAGTGCCAACGACCAGTACGGGTGATCTACCATCCCCCGACCCATGCGGCTATGACGCTTCGTTCCCGCAACTAGGACCCAACTGTACTGTCGATGCTCCAGGAGGCACCTCCTACCATTTAGGAGCTGCAGCTGGAGCCAACGGTTATGCTTGGCTTCAAGCCCCTGGAAGTGCAGACCTCAACTCTGCTGCTCAACATTTCGTCAACGCTGGGCTAGCTACAGGATTCAATCCGGCCACTTCGATCCTAACGGGCATTAGTGGAAGCGCTGCAACTAACAAGCCCACGTTCTTCATCAGAAACGACGACACTCCTCGCATACAGCTCGGCGAAAGCCTCGCATCACAGATGTGTTACATATTCACCGGAGCATACACAACTCCATGCACATATCTCAACACGGTTGAAGGTCCGATTACCGCCTTTCCAGGCTTCCCCACCGCGACCACCTCGGTCGATCTGAACTGGTGGATGTATATGGCAGCCTACAGCCCTGTTCCATTCTTCGATGACAGCCTCTACTACAACTACAACAGCCGTTTTGTCTCAGGCCTTCCGAGCATCCAACCACCCAATGGACCCTGCTCCACGCAAGCGCTTCCCACTTCCGGTGCTAACAACTACATGTACTTGTGCAGCCCCAACTATGATAGTCTCAGTAGTCAGATGGAGAATGCACCGTCTCTCTCTCAGGCTGTCGCTCTAGGCCTCCAGGCGGAAGCCTACTTTGGCGCCAACGCATTTACTCTACCGGTATTCGAGAAGACCGTTCAGTTCGCGTATCTGAACAACGGCTGGATCCGAGCCATCAATGATGCTGGGGTGGGTCTTCCGAACTATTTCACCTGGCAGAACACGTACAACCCTAGCCCTCCAGTCGCGGGCACGATACGCCAAGGACTTTCGCAAACCCCAATAAGCGTGAACCCCTATGTTGCGAGCACTCGCCCGGATCTTTACATCGTCAACAATGTCTATGATTCTCTGTCTCGGCCCAACCCGCTAGCGCCATCTCAACTCCTCAGTTGGATGCCTCTGCTCATTCAACAGTTCGCCAACGATGGTCTGGGTTACATGGCGCCGCCGCAGACGCTTAACACATACCGGTTCACATGGCCAAACGACATCTTCTTCCAAGACGGGAGGCAGGTCACCATGTACGACGTGGCCTTCAGCTATCTTTCATTGGTCGGCTCAGGCGCATTCCTCGGTGCTGGAGCATCTTCTATCACAGGAATCACAATCATCTCGAATCGCCAATTTGACATTGGCGTAAACTCTCTCGGACCGTTCGTATTGCCGAATCTCACCAGCCTACCGATACTTCCCGGGCGGTACTGGACTAATGCAGGCGCCTCCTCCTGGGACAGCGCAGTTGCGATCTGCACGTCTACTGGATGCTCCAGCTCTCAGTACACACTCACGGGTTCCACCGTCAACTGTGCTCTCAGCTGTTCACCATTCTCAGAAGCATTAATGACAGTCAACCCTGCCTACACAACCGTCACTTTCGACCCTATCGCAAGCCACATCTTTGTCGGTTCCGGTCCCTGGCAGTGTGGAACTGTGACTAGTTCCGGTAGTGGAATGTGCTCCTCGAGTGGTGCTCAGAGTCCGCCAGTTGGTGGCAGTTACACTTTGACCCGGTTCGGCTGCTCTACTAATACCACATGTCTCGCTCCAGCCACGAGCGCGACACGCATCTACTTCCACAGTTCGGGCGATCTCGCCCTCTTCATTTGGGAGTCCGCTGGACAATCCAGTGTCACGATCAACTCGCTTAGCTCTGTCGTCTTCTGCTATGGCCAGCCAGTGAATCCCGTCGGCAGCTGTGCCCACTGGCAACAGGGCATCGGAGCATCCTCAACAGGTGTGGTCGGCATCAACCAGGTCAGCGAGGTCTCGCTCCACTTCAACAATGACTGGATTTCACCCTTCATGTGGGTACCTCATCAAATGCCGCTCGGCATCGGAGATTTTCCACCTGTACTCTACGAAGGATCGGCAACACTGAACCCCGCAAGCATTGTAGGTTGCGCGTCGCCTTATCCGGCCGGTGGTTACGACTGCTAGAAGAACGTCTCCTCTTCAGTAGACCCCTCCCATTTTCCAGTATACTGCAGTAGTGATGGTCATGTTAATGCCCGAGAGAACACGATCCGGGTTGTGAGACGACGGTGGCCGCCCCGATTACAGGTCGGTCATTGCAGAATCACATTCGATTCGGACTCGTTGATCCCCACATCGTTTCAGTGTTGGGAGACGCGCGTCATCGAGAACCCTGCCACTGTCATAGCCGTCGGAACTTCTGCTGTATACGTGGGAGGCAGTTCCCAGGATCAACTCGTCATCGTTCGCTTCTTGACGATTATTGACAAGTCAAGCTCTCTCATATTTTTCGGGGTAAATCCACTTGTCTCATTTGCCTTGGCAGGCTTACTTGTGGCTGCTTCCTTGGCCAGTGTCGTATGGCTTAGGAGACAACAGATGAGGAGGCGTAGGCCCTGAACACGTGGAATTTATCGCTCCCGGAAGGAGAACCCATAAAGACATTGCGCCATACTCTGTACAGATATTGCGATGCACATTCCAAGCCATACACTAAGTCATGTCTGCTTGTGACTATTCGTACC